>JAISQJ010000156.1 GCA_031274285.1 Treponema sp.
CCGTCGTTGAAGGAGGCATGGATATCCAGGTTGACGGTTTTTCCGGTAAGGTCCTCGGGGCCTATCTCGTTATTTCTGACGATAAGGTTCCGGACGGGACGCTTGATGCAGGCAGAGAGGAGGGAACAGAGGGCTTCATGGGAGTCCCCACTTGGGCCTGCGAACAAGGCTTTGAAGACCACGTCGACCGTAAGGTTGAGCGATTTACCCTGGGAGGCGAGTTTCTTAGCCTGTCGGATGAGCTTCGGGTTGTCACGAAGCTCTAAAACTTTAAAAGTTTTCATACCTCTATATGGGCGCGATCCTGCATGGCGCTTGCTTCCGGCGGGAAAAAAGTTAAAAAAAGTTTAGCCAGGGGCAGCAACTTTTCCCAGGGAGGATACACCTGATGATGCTCATCGGCGCGGATGAATTTAACGGTTGGTGCGGCAGGGGTACCCCCCAAGTCAGCCACGCTTGCGGCTGCGCCGCTTCGGTCAAGTGGCTGCCCTGGGGGCCTCCCCTGCCGCACCACCACATAATCCGCCCGCATCGATTATCTCTCCGGGTGTATCCTCCCTGCAATCAAACAGGCTGTTGCCCTAGCCTCTAATAGGGAAGCGGTTTGTTTGACGGGCCCCCCGCCGTCCGGCCGGCATGTGCGGCGCCGGGTACCGTTTTTTCAACACCAGCGCCGGAGAATACCGCCGGGTGCAGCCTCCCTGCAATCACATAAGTTGCTGCCCCGGCTTTTGTGGGGAAGCGTGATGAAAACCGCATGGCGGTTTTCATCTTGGGAGTTTGGCCGCAGGCCAAACTCCAGGAAGAGGTGCCCGGTGTATATGCCCTAAACTTGACCCACAACTTGATGATTGGTTACCAATCCCCAAAAAGAGAAACCCGCCCGATAGGGCACGCGAATTAATGAGCGTGTTAATGAGAAAATGCGGCACGGCGTAGGCCCAATGACCGCCCCCATTACGAAAAAATGATAAAGGGCCGCCGAAGGGGCACAAAGGCGAAGAAGGGTAAAGAAACTAAGCGTTTTACCATCTTTTCAGACATAAACCACTGAAAGAACCTCAGTATCAAGCCCCCTTGTGCGCCTTCGGCGCCTTTGTGGTCAAAATTTCCTGAGAATTCTTGGCGCCCATGTTCTGTGGGTCACGTTTAGATCAGGGGGGTAGCGCAAAAGCCGGGCTTGCCCGGCTTTGGAGCGCAGGGGGGGCGGAGGGTGGATGCGGCATGATCCACCGGTGTTTGGTAACAGCCCCCCCTTATGGAGTCCCGGTGCGTATGGTCAGCCCGTTCGGCAGCCCGCTTGGGCAGATTACCCTTTCAGTTCAATCACGATGCCTTCGTAGTCCTCCAGCAGGGGGAGGCGCAGTTTGACGAGCTTCCCGGCGGGGACAGTTTCCAGGGACCAGCGCAGCTTTTCCCTGCGCCGCAGGGTGCGGACGGTTTTTACGGTTCCGGCCGCGGGGATTTCCAGGGCAAGGTCCCGGATGGGGACGGGGGCGTAGAAGGAATTCCCGTAGTGGCCGGAGGTGTTTACCAGTTGAACTACCAGGGCGCCATGGGCCGGTCCGGCGTCCCCCAGGGGCCGGCCGGAAAGGGTGGCCTCTACCATGGGGCTGAGGGCCGGGGCCAGGGAGGCCAGGCCGCAGAGCCGTTCCAGCAGGTCCTGCATAAACCAGGCGGTGTTGGGGTAGCCTTCCCGGTAAAACAGGGTCCCCGGCTTCCAGGGGACATAGATTCCCGCGCCCTTGCCAAAGGGGAAACGGGTGACGCCGGGGGTATCTACCGCGGGATTCAGGGCGTAGCAGCGCTCCGGGGGGCCGAAGGGCTGGGGCGGGAGAAAGGGCATCCAGGCTTCCGCGCCTTCCTCCATGCGGACGTTGATGAACTCCTGGCCGCAGGCCACGTAACGGACATCCGTAAAATGGGGGAAGTACTTCCGCGTTGCCGGGCCGGACATGCCGGCGATTCCCCCGGCGCCTACTGCCTCGTCGGCCAGGAGCATGGCGGAAAGCACATCCCGGCGGTGGTAGAGGACTTCCGCTATGCCCAAGGACTTCAGGGGAATCTTGTCGTACTGCTCGTAATGGTTGTCATAAAAACCCGCCTCCCCGGAGGCCAGGAGGACGCCGCCGGAGCGGACAAAGTCGTCCAGTACGGCCGCCTGTTGGGGGGAAACGTATTTGAGGTCCGGGAGGATGACGGCCTTAAAGGGGGCCAGGTCCCGGAGGGAGAGGCGTCCGATCCGCGCTTCCTCCAGGGGGATGTGGGTTTCGGTGAGAACCCTGACCCAGCCCCGGACTTCCGGGTCGTCGTCCCAGTGGGCCTGGTGCAGGACCAGGACCGCGGCCAGGTTCCGCAGGCCCCGGAGTTCTTCGTAGTTTTCCCTGGCAAAGCGAAAGACCTTCTTTACGCCCTCGTAACCGCTTTTATCCCCGTGGTTATCCAGCCGTCCGATGAGGTAGTAATCCACGGCCCCCAGGTTCGCCAAATTCTGCCACAGCCGCAGTTCCTGCAGATGGGCCGAGACGCTGACATGCCGGTAGGGGAAGCCGATAAAATCCACCGTGGTGTTGCTGGGGATAATGCCGTAGTTAAGGTTTCGGCTGTTCCGGGTATTGGAGGAGGCGCTGTACTGCCATTGGGGAAGGGGTCGGCCGATTTCGGTGTTGGATTCGATCCGCTGGTAGTCCAGGCCGTTAATGGCGATTTGCCCCGAAATTGCGCGGACATGGGCGCTAAGCCGCGTGTCCAGGTCCTCCATGCACTGATCCTGAAAAACTTTGTAGCGGCGGTAGGCCGGATCCTTGAGGTCCCCGGCGCCGGGGATTTCCAGGCCGAAGCGTTCCCGGAATTTGCGCCTGCAATTTTCGCAGTGGCACAGGCCGTAGTAACGGTAACTGTAGTCCCGGCTTTGGAAGCCCCCCATGTTGTAAAAGATCCCGTCAAAGGGCAGCCGCGACAGCATATCGCCGATGATCCTGAACATGTAGTCCTGCTGGTAGGGTCCGTTGGGGCAGACATGGACATCGCCGTTGTAATTTACGATGTCCCCCGCGGCGGTACGGAAGGCCCAGTCCGGGTGCCGCTGGTAGACCGGCTCCCGAATCTTGGAGAAGTCCGTGCGGGCCAGTACCCGGATTCCCGCCTTATGGCATGCGTCGATAATGTTAGCGATACTGTCGCCGGTAAGGTAGGGGTTTACCGTTTCATATTCCCTGCCCGCCGGATAATTGGCGATGATCCCCGCGGCGTTCAGCAAAACCACGGTGGCGCCGAATTCTTTAAGGTCCCGGACATACTGTTCCGCACTGATGTCCGCCCAATCGATCTGGCGCATGTTGGTCTGCACCAGCCGCCAGGGGTAATCGATCCACCACTTCTTTTCGTCCATTGTTTCCTCCCGGTTTAAGAGCGAAGCACGGCTCCTAGAAACTTACGCTGATAGAGGGGCTTATCGCAATAAGATCGGTAAAGCCCGCCGAATCCCGGCCGAAATTGGAAAGCTTGACCGCGGTTTGCAGGTACGCGGTAACCCGCAGGGGACTGCTGGTTAGAATCGCGCTGGAAAGCCCGGCCCCCAGGCGGAACACCAGGGACTGGGGAAGGCGCAGATCCCGGCCCAGCGCGTTTCCCTGGGGGGAGGGAAAGCCCCTGCCGTTGTAGAGGGCGGCCCGGTAGGCCAGGGTCCCGAAAAACCTGTTGATGTAAAGATGGGAAATGCCTTTCTGCACGTTCAGCGAGAAGAGCTTTACTTCCGCTTCTCCCCCGGCGATCCATTCGAGGCCGTTTACGGTTCCGTCCTGGTATTCGCCCAGCGAGACGGCCTGAAAGACGGGGCCGACGTGCTGGGACGATGCCCCCTGCAGGTTCATGCCCTCCCGGTACGCGTCCCAGGCGCCGTAGAGGCTGAAGCGCAGGGGCAGAAAGGGCTCGAAGGCGGCCTGAACGTAGCCGTCGATCCGGGGGTACAGTTCTTGCGGCCCCGACCGGTTGTTGGTGGACAGGCCCCAGCCCACGGCCCGGACTGAGATACCCTGGCCAAAGGTTTCCCAGGGCCGGATGGTCAGGGAACCCAGCCCCGCGTGCACCATAAACTTGAAGGAGTTGCTGTGAAAATCCCAGTTGTAGGCGGCCCTGCCGGGCCCCCGGTAAAACTGGGAAAACCCGAAGCCCAGCCCCCAAAAAGCCCGCAGTCCCTGGGTTCCCAGGGAATGGCTAAAGGACGATTCCAGGCTAAGGCGGAGGGCCCGGTAGGGGTTTGCCTCCGCGGTTACCCCGTCGGCCAGACTAAAGGTCAGGGGAAAGCCCAGGGTCCTGTTGGCCCAGGTAAGCTCGAAATTCGCCATCGTGAACCGGCCGTCCATGGCGGCCTGCAGGACCACGGTATTCGTTTCACTGGGATCGATCATGATGCTGTAGATTCCCCCGCCGTCCAGACTCAGCAGGGTGTCGGGGTCGGAGCGGACCAGGGGAAAGGGAAACCAGAGGTACAGGGGGTTCAGGTACTTGAAGGGAAGGTAGAGCCTGGCGGGGGGCAGGCCGGATTCCGGGGCCCCGGAGGCAAGGGAGGTCCCATCCCCCGCAGCGGCCCCTTCCCCGACGGCCTCAGCCGTGGGGGGACTTTCCTTCCAGGGCAGCAGGCGGAGGGCCGCCGAAATGCCGGCCAGGGTCCGGGGGCCTTCGGGGTAGCGCATCAGGCGGTCGGTAGCAAAAAAACTCCCGCTGTAGTAAATGCCCTCCCCCGCCAGCACCGGCAGGGCCACGGCGCCGGAAAAATCCCGATCGGTAAAGACCACGGTGAGCGCGGCCTCCCCCGGCCCCTCTTCCCCGAGCCCTGAGACCTCCGCCAGGGCCAGCTTGTACATCCGGTCGTCATGGTCGTAGCCGAAGAGCAGCCGGCCGCCTGAGACCTGGAGGTAGCGCATAAATTTCCAGCGTTCCTCATCGTCGGGGAGATCGGTGGCCCCGCGGTATGCCTGCTTGGTCTGGTAGTTGTAAAACCCCAGTTCCCGCCTTCCCCCCCGGGCCGCGGTAAAGGCGATCCAGGTATCGTTCAGGGGCCGGGGGTTGGAGAATACCAGTTCTGCGCCGCCCTCCAGGAGCACTTCCTCGTTCCGGGAATTTTTTGCCCCCGGCGGGTTTCCGCTGCGGAAAACGATGCGGCTCCGGCGCCCTTCCGAACCGATCCCCACCACCCCGTCCCGGAAAAAGCTGCCCCGGTACAGATCGTGCCAGGTCCTGCCGGGAAGGCCGTTGCTCCGGTACTCGGTAACCACCGCTTCCGAGCGGGAATTGTGGTAACGGTAGGCGGAAACCAGGAAACGGTCCCCCTGGGGGGAGGCGGCCACATCGTAGGCGGAACTATCCATGGGGATCGCCAACTCCGTTTTTTTCTCTTCCCCGTTGTAGATAAACAACTGCCGGGTAAAACGGTCCAGCACAAAGACCCTGCTCCCCGCGGCCGCCATGCCGGTAATCCGGCTGGGGGCGTTTTTCGGTTTATAGGGCAGGCCTTCCCTTACGATCATCCCGGCGGAATCTTCCAGCCCCTCAAGGGCAAGGGATGCCCTAAAGTTCTCCCAGGCTTCCGGGACGGAAAGGCCGTAGATCTTTTTGAAGTAGTAGTAAAAACCGTTGTTGTAAAAGAAAAAGGAAAAATGGAAACCCCTCCCCAGGGCCTGCCAGAGTTCGGCGTATTTTTCCATGCCGTAGGTTTCCTCCAGGTACTTGGAAAAAAGGCCGCCGTATTCGTACCAGGCCCCCGTTGCCGCGGCGCTCAGGTCGGAGACGCCGGAAACCTGGTGGGGGCTTAGGAATTTGCCCTCGTGATTCTCCTGCCGCAGTTTCTGCCTGGCCAGGGGATCGTTGGCCCGGCCGTAGCCCGGCCCGCCTCCGGGCTCGAAGCTTTCAAAGCTTACCGCCACCCCCTCGGTCATAAAGGAGGGCACATTGAAGGCCGGCGGGTAGACCCATCCCCCAAAGATCCGGTGGAAAAAATCCAGAACCGGCCCCCTGGTGCTCAGGGAGACCGCGTGGGTCATTTCGTGGAGAAAGAGTCTTTCCAGGGAATTATCGAAGCTGGACCACTCGGGGCCCATGGGGGTATCCAGGAGCAGGATGTGGGGGTAGGGCATGGAATTCATAAAGCTGTTGAACTCGTCAAGGTGGGGGGTAATGGCCACAGGGATTCTGCGGCCCACGGAAATTCCCAGCCGGGCGGAAATTTCCTCGTAGGCCCCGTCGGCAAAACGGGCCAGGGTCCGGGCGGTTTCCTCCGACTCCCGCGGGTAGATGATCTCAAAATGCCGGGTCTCCAGGACCCGGAGCACG
This sequence comes from Treponema sp., assembly GCA_031274285.1. Classification (GTDB taxonomy): domain Bacteria; phylum Spirochaetota; class Spirochaetia; order Treponematales; family Breznakiellaceae; genus JAISFT01. The sequence continues at coordinate 6,331 of JAISQJ010000156.1, forward strand.
GTGAGGCCCCGGAAATATGACTGGGCAAGGGGGGTCACCAGCGGCAGGAAAAAGAAAAGGAGCGGCAGCAAGACCGGAGGAAAACTGCGGCCGCGTATATGCGGGTTTTTTAGCATCCCCCCATACTACCCAATTTGACAGGGTTTATATAAGCAGTTACAGTCATGGAGATGAACGAATATTTTATTGAGGGAGGGGCCCCCATCCGGGGGACCATCCGGGCAAGCGGTAATAAAAACGCCGCCCTGCCCTGCCTGGCGGCGGCCATCCTTACCACCGAGCCGGTGATACTGCGGAACATCCCGAACATAGAAGACGTGCAGGTGACGCTGGAAATATACCGCGCCCTGGGGGGCAAGGCTAAATCCATCGGCCCCAACGCGTGGCGTTTACAGACGGGGGATATTAAACATTCGGAAATTCCGGCGGAGCAGGCAAAAAAAATCCGGGCTTCCATCTTGTTTGCCGGCCCCCTCCTGGCCCGGACCGGCAGGGCGGTGCTGCCCCCGCCGGGGGGAGACGTGATCGGCCGGCGGCGGCTGGACACCCACTTCCTGGCCCTGACGGAATTGGGGGCCAAGGTCAAGACGAACGGCAATTTTGTCTTTGATGCGAAGAAGCTTAGGGGGGCGGATATTTTTTTGGATGAGGCTTCGGTCACCGCCACGGAGAATGCGGTGATGGCCGCGGTGCTTGCCAAGGGCGAGACTACCCTGACCAACGCGGCCAGCGAGCCCCATGTGCAGGATCTCTGCCGTATGCTGGTGTCCATGGGGGCCCGGATCCAGGGGATCGGCTCCAACATCCTGAGCATCCAGGGGGTCAGGGAGCTTTCCGGCTGCGACTTCTCCATAGGGGCGGACTTTATGGAGGTGGGCTCCTTTATCGGCCTGGCCGCGGCCGCCAGGGGGGAGCTGATCATCCAGGGCGCCCGGCCGGGGGATCTGCGGCCCGCGAAAAACGCCTTTGCCAAGCTGGGAATCCGCTGGGACCACCAGGGGGAAGACCTCTACATAAGCGCCAAGCAAAAAATGGCGGTAAACTGCGATCTTGGGGGAATGATCCCCAAGATCGACGACGCGCCCTGGCCGGGCTTCCCCCCGGACCTTACCAGCATCATCACGGTGGTGGCAACCCAGGTCCGGGGCACGGTGCTGATCCACGAAAAGATGTTCGAGTCCCGGATGTTTTTTGTGGACAAGCTCATCGCCATGGGGGCCCGGATCGTCCTCTGCGATCCCCACCGGGCGGTGGTCTCCGGCCCCTCCGAACTAAGCGGCTCGGAACTGCAGAGCCCGGACGTGCGGGCCGGCATGGCCATGATCATCGCCGCCCTCTGCGCCCGGGGCAAGAGCGTGATCCGCAACATCTACCAGATCGAGCGGGGCTATGAAAACATCGTGTCCCGCCTTTCCTCCCTGGGGGCCCGGATACGGTCCCGCTAAGGTCCCCCGCAGGGGCCCCCAATGGGGGGGCCCGTCAACTATGCTGGGACACAAAGGCCACCAGGGAAAGGACAAAGAGAATCCCCGCGGCAAAGCAGTAGAGGATCAGGGTAAGGGAGAAACCCAGGTTCAATACGGAAAAAATGCCCAAGATGTTCAAAATATGCCGGTAGAAGTGGACCAGCCCCGCAAAAACCAGGGGCAGTATGAAAAGCATGGGCACAAAGACGTAGGGGGCATGGGAGAGGGCCCGGAAACGCCAGCCTATGATGATGATAATGACCGCGATGGGCAGGAAAAACAGGGGCTCGCAAAGCCGGTAGATGATCTCCGCCTCAAAAACCTGGGGCACATAGCCGTAGGGGCTTAAGGCCCTGGCGCCGGCCAGGAGGTCCCCCAGGGAAAAGCCGTCCAGGGGGGACAGGGGATCCGAAAAACTTTGAGGCGCCGCCAGGCCCCGCCAGGTGTAGCAGAGCAGGATGAAGCTCTCAAAGTTCAGGTCCAGCATGATCTGGTTATCCCCGATGACCGACCGGAGGAAGCCCCCCGCGGCTCCGGAATTATCACGGGGGGGACGGGCGGAAGGCTCCTCCAGGGAGGTCCAGACCGGCTCCCAATACCGGCTCTCGTCATGCCGGTCCAGGGCCCGCATCAACACCACCACCCGGTTCTGCCCCCCCAGGGTCTTGGGCACGATTTTAGCGTAGGGGGCCTGGAAACGGGCCTCCGGCCGGTTGGCGCTGTCAAAGCCGATAAACTCAACGCCAAGGCCGTAACCGTAGTCCTGGTGCAGGGAAACCGAGGAAAACCGGAGGATCCCCCGGCCTATGCCGCCGTCCAGGGGCTGGTAGGGCAGGGAAAAGACCGCATTGGTCAGCACACTCCCCACCCCGCGGCTCATCTCGTCGGTAAAAAAGGCGATGTCCCGGACACCCTCCTCGCTTTGCCGGAGGAAATTCCCGGCGTCCGGATCCGCGGGGCTCTGTTCCACCAGTTCCCGGAAGAGGTAGTAGGCCCTAATCCAATCCCCGGCGATCATGGCCTGGTAACCGGACTGCTTTAACTGAAAGCGGGCGTAAAGTTCCTGTTCCCGGGCGTTGGGGGCCAGGGAGGCAAGGCGGTCCCAGGCCAGGCCCGCGGCCCGTGAAGCGGCGGCCTCCTCGGGACTCCCCTCCCGGGCGAGCCGCATGCCCAGGGTGGCAAGCCAGTGGGCATCGTAGTACCGTTCTTCCCCCATGGCCGCCGCGGCCATGGCCAGGGCCTCCAGGGTGTCCAGGGGCTGCCGCTGCCCCGGCGGCGCGTCACGGTTCGGGAAACCGGGGGCGGAACCGTCCCGGATGCTCCAGTCTTCCTCCCGGTTTTCCAGGGCCATCCGCGCTTCCCCCTGCCTCCGCAGCCGCTGCCCCTCCAGCTCCATCTCCGTCTTGTCCCGAATCTCCGTAAGTTCGGGGCTGTCCGGCCAAATTTGATCGGAAAAGCCCAGAAAACCGGCGGCCTCATCCCATAGCCCCCGGTCCGCCCGGTCCCTGGCCTGATCCCGGGCCAGGCGGTACAGACTCCCCCGGTACCTCATGTCAATCCGCCGGTCCTGGAATACGGGCTGAACCAGAAAAAAGAGGAGGGCGTAGGCAACGGCGGCCAGCATGATGGTGATCAGGGTCCCCCTAAACTGTTCCAGAAAGTGGGGGGAAAAACTCCGGTACTCGTCATAGTAGATTCGAAACCCAAAGGGATAGGCCAGGGCGCTGTAGGCCAGGGCGGGAAAGAGGGAGAGGATATCCAGGACCCCCAGGGTAAGGCGCCAGTCCCGGGAAAAGATGACCAGGGGGGGCCCCTGGCCGGGAAAGAAGAAACGGAAACCCAGGATCGCCAGGGAGGAAAGGAGCATGTAATAGACAAACAGGGCCGGCGGGGCCGCGAAGCTTCCCTTGTTAATTTTCATAGGGGTCTTTCCTGCGGGCAAGGTAGCTGAGGAAGGTATAGAGACTGATCAGGAAGCCGAAAAATACCAGGACCAGGGGGATGGTGTAGAGGGGGGGGATCAGGTCCCCCACAAAGCCCTCCAGAATCTCCTGAATTTCCCGGCTATTGAGAAAGGTCTCCATCGTCAGGATGCCCCGGAATACCAGGGCCCCCAGAAAGAGGTTAGCCAGGGGCCAGTTACTGAGGCCCAGGATGAAACGCAGGGATACCAGGAGGAAAACCAGGGAGCAGGTATAGACCATAAAGGGGAGGAAGCCCGCCCCGGACCGGACAAAACGGTCAAACAGTTGGGCGCCGGCAAGGGAAAAATCGATGCCCAAACTCTGCAAGACCCAGGCGCCGCCGGCCCTAAAGGAGATGGGCGGCAGGCTGATGGGCCGGTTACCCGGACCCTGGGGCCGCATCTGGTAGAGCAGGGGCTGGCCGGGAATGGATACCACCCGGGGACTCCAGGGATCCGAAGGGTCCCGAATAAGCACGATGGCATTGTCCGCCTGGGTCAGGATAAGGCCGGGGTTCCCCAGGGAAGGGGGGGCGGCGGTGTAATTTACCAGGCGGGAAAAGCCCTCCACCCCCGTCATAAGGGCCAGCGAGAAGGCGGAACCCAGGATAAAGAGGCAGACCATGGCCGCGGGGGCAAAGATCCGGCGCCGCACCGTGTAGCTCAGGCTGAAAAGAAGGGAAACATAGAGGGACACGGGCAGGGCCCAGCGAATCGCCGCGGATAATTCCTCCCCGATAGGGCCCTCCCGGGGGGGCAACTGGCGGATCAGCTCAATCCGGAGGTGCAGAAAACGGACAAGGACGGTAAAGACAAAGACGGCGGCAAAGGAAACGGTGAAAAAGAGCGCCAGCCGGGCAACATTTTTCATTTTAGAGAGCCTAACATGGGGGCATTGCTAATGCAAGACGCCCCGCTCAAGGCTGGGGAAAAGTTGTTAATAATTCGGCGGAATCCGCCTGTTGTATCCCTTTTTATACAGTGCCTGAAAGGGCCCGGCCGCGGTCCGGGGATAGATCCCGCTAATTCCTTATCCTATAAGGAATTACGCTTTGCGGGCTAAGGATTCGGCGGCAAAAGGCGGGAAAAACAGGGGTTTTTTATGATAAAATACTACAATTCGGAGAACTTGCCATGTCAAAGCTGTGGATAACTTGTGTATTTTTTGCACCGGCCGGGGGGCTAGGGAGTGGTGGAAGTCTCCTCCGGCAGGGCCTTCATCTTGGCCTTAAACTCCGCCAGCAGGTTGTCCGCGGTACCGTCAGATTTTTCAAGCTCCGCAAAACGCTTGTCCAGGTCGTTGTTGCTGGTAAAATCCTCCAGTTCCTTGGAGGCGTCGGCCTGGGCTTCCATCTGATCCACCTTCTCGGCCATCCGATCAAAGGCGTTAAAAGCGCTGCGGTTCCCCGACACGCTGGATATGGTATCCTGGATTTTCTGCTGGGCTTCCGCCCGCTTGGCCCGGGCAATGAGCAGGTTCTTCTGCCGCTGGGCCTTTTCAATCTTATCGGAAAGCTCCCGCAGGGAATCTTTTAACTTCCCCACCGCCGCATGCTGGGCTTCCCACTGCTTACGGTACTCCAGGGTGGCGTTGTCGTGCTCCTGTTTGCGGAGCAGGGCTTCCTTGGCCAGGTCATCCTCCCCCTTCTGCACCGCCAGAGCGGCCTTCCGCTCCCAGTCCGCGGACTGGTTTAACTGGGTGTTCATCTCCCGTTCCAGCCGCTTTTCGTCCGCAATGGCCCCGGCCACCGCCTTCTTGGATTCGATGAGCTGCTCATTCATGTCGATGATGAGCTGGTTCAGCATCTTTTCCGGTTTTTCCGCCTTGTTGATCAGGTGGTTTATGTTGGCGGAGATAAGCGTTTTAAGCCGGGAAAAGATACCCATAGATTAACCCAGGAAGACCTGGCCTCCGTTATCAATAGCAAGGATGGTTTTACACTCGGAACAACGGAAACGACCGGGTTTAAGGGCCTTGAGTTTCTTACTGCAGATAGGACAGGCGAAGACCTTGGGGAACAGGGACACCGACTCCGCGGCGCCGGCCTTAAAATAGCTTACCGACTCCTCCAGGTTCTCCCGGATGTTAAAAAACTGGGAAAAACCGAGGAGCTGGAATACCTCGTAGACCTTGGGCTGAATTTCCAGGAGTACCAAATCGCCGCCCCTGGGCTTTACGGACTTGAGAAAGGCCGTAAAGGAGCCGATGCCGGTGGAAGAAACATAGTTTAAGCCGTTACACTGGAAGATAAGCTTGATAAACCCCTTTTCAATCGCCTTGGAGACCCGTTTTTGAAAGTAGTTCGAGTTATAGGTATCAATATACCCGTTCAGATAGAGAATAAGACAGCCCTGCAATCCATCTACCTTCTGGAGTTGTATCTTGAGGCTTTCGTCCTTTTCATCATCAAAACCAGGAACTATCTCGTTATTCGTCATAACACTCCCTTAACCCAGCCCGCCACCTACTATTGACGGATAATCTTTCGTATCATAATAGTTTGAAAACGCTTTGTCAAACCGAGCAAGGGTCAATCCGGCGGATCCGGCCGTACCAAACGGTTAAGCCCCTGCCGGCAGCCCTGGACTGTTTAACCATCAGTTCCAGAGACAATACTACATGCTTTCATTCGGTTTTTCAATGATAAGGACCCAAGTACCTATGAAATTAACGGAAATCGTGATTGTTCTTTGCCGACCCGCGGATCCGGGCAACATCGGGGCGGTTTGCCGGGCCATGATGAACATGGGCCTGGGGGAACTTAGGATTACCGGCCTTTCCAGGGAGGATCTGACCCCCTTTGAGGGGGAAATCCGGTCCCGGGCGGTCCACGCCGCCGGTATTTGGGAAGAAACGCGGTTCTTTGACAGCCTGGAAAAGGCGGCCGCGGACTGCGCCTTCCTGGCGGGAACCACCCGTCGGCGGGGCCGGAAGCGGAAAAATGTGACCATGGACAGCCGGGATCTGGCCCTTTGGCTGCGGGACCGGCCCGGCAGGGCGGCCCTGGCCTTCGGCAGCGAGCGCAGCGGCCTGGACGACGGGGAACTGGCCCTCTGCAACATCGCCTCCCATATCCCCGTCTCCGGCGCCTTCCCCTCCCTCAACCTTTCCCACGCAGTCCAGATCTACGGCTACGAGCTGTTCCGGGCCCTGGGCCCCGGCGGGCCGGCGGAGGAAGGGGGGGACGGCGCGGCAGGGCGGCAATCATCCGGGACTCCGGTTAGGGGCGCCTGGACGCCCTTAAACCGGCAGGAGGCGGATGCCCTGGCGGCCTCCATCACCGGAAACCTGGAAACCCTGGGCTTTTACCGCCACCCCGGCCGGGAGGAGCAGCGCCGCTTTATCCGGGACCTGGTCTCCCGGGCCGCCCTTTCCCAAAAGGAGGGGAAGTACCTGGGGGACATCTTCGCCAAAACCGCGCGGCTGGCGGCCCGTGGCGGCCCGGGGCGCTATGACCCGGCCGGGGCTTTGAAGCCGTAGCGTTCCAGGTCCACCCGGCCCGGCTTGAAAACCCGTACTCCCTCGGCCCGCAGCAGCGCTATTTGCAGTTCCCGGCCGGGGCCTTCCAGGGCGATGCGGCCGTCGGCCCGGATAATCCGGTGCCAGGGGAGCCGGTATTTTTCCGCCATGGAGTGCAGCACCCGTACCACCTGCCGGGCCCCCCGGGGGAGTCCCGCGGCCAGGGCAATATCCCGGTAACAGGAAACTTTCCCCCGGGGCACGGCGCGGAGGGCCTCCATGATCCGTCCGGTGGCCTCGGTCACGGTTTACGCCCGGCCAGCGGCGTGTAGGGATTCTGCGGGGCCACCGACTTGTAGGCAGGGCGGATAATTTTGCCGGCGTTCACCAGCTCCTCGATCCGGTGGGCGCTCCATCCGGCAATCCGGGCCACGGCAAAGAGGGGGGTGTAAAGCTCCTCGGGCAGATCCAGCATGCTGTAAACAAAGCCGGAATAAAAATCCACGTTGGCGCTGACCCCCTTATACATCTTCCGCATCTTGGCGATGGTCCGGGGGGCCAGGTATTCTACCTTCGAGTGGAGCACGTACTCCTCCCGGCGGTTTTTTTCTTCCGCCAGTTTTTCTACAAAACGCCGGAAGATAAGGGCCCGGGGATCGGAAAGGGAGTAAACCGCGTGGCCTATGCCGTAAATCAGGCCCGATTTATCAAAGGCCTCTTTGTTGAGGATCTTTTCAAGATAGGCGGTAATTTCATCATCGTCATGCCAGTCGGCAATTTTTTCCTGCATGTCCCGGAACATCTGCACAACTTTTATATTCGCCCCGCCGTGCCGGGGGCCTTTAAGGGAACCCAGGGAAGCGGCCGCGGAAGCATAGGTGTCCGTATGCGATGAGGTAACCACATGGGTGGTAAACGTAGAATTATTACCGCCGCCGTGTTCCGCGTGAAGCACCAGGGCCATATCCAGAATCCGCGCCTCCAGGGCCGTATAACCGGAATCCTGCCTGAGCATGTGCAGAATATTTTCCGCCGTGGAAAGTCCTTTTTTGGGCGGGTGGATCACCAGGCTCTGGTTGTTGTGGTAGTGGGCAAAGGACTGGTACCCGTAAACCGCGAGCTGGGGAAACTGGGCGATAAGCTGAACAGACTGGCGGATCACATTGGCTATGGAGGTATCGTCCGGGTTATCGTCGTAGGCATAGAGGGTCAGCACGCTTTTGGCCAGGGAATTCATCATATCCTTGCTGGGGGCGTTCATAATCGTATCCCTGACAAAATGCTCCGGCAGCAGGGCGTTGTCCTCCAGCAGGGCGGAAAATTCCTCAAATTCCTTTTTCCCCGGCAGATGCCCAAAGAGCAGCAGAAAACAAACTTCTTCAAAGCCAAAACGGTTTTCGTCAATAAAGCCCCGGACTATGTGTTCAATGTTGATGCCCCGGTAAAAAAGTTTTCCCTCGCAGGGCACCAGATCCCCGTCCTCAATAATGTACGACACGATCTCCGATATTTCCGTCAGGCCCACTATCACGCCCCGGCCGCTGATATCCCTGAGTCCCCGCTTTACCTCGTACTTGGTGTAAAGTTCGTTGTTGATAACCCCGCCATCCGCGACAAATTCCGTGTAGCGGCCGATAAGGTCATCGATTTGTTTTTTTGTCATCGTTCCTCCGTAATGCTTAAAAAAATCCCGGTATAACCTCGGTATTACCTCGGTATTACCGTTCAAGAACACCGGGTAAGGCGCCGCAGCATTTCGGCGGCGGTTTCTTCCGGCGTATCCCCCGCCTTAACGGTGAAGGCCGCCAGTTCCCGGTAGATTTTCCCCCGGCGCTCGTGGAGCAGCCGGTGGGTCTCCCGGGGATTGTCCGTGTTGAGGAAGGGGGGCAGCTCCCCGGTCCTGTCAGCCGCTTCCCGGATCCGCTCCCAGGCGGTTTCCGCGGGGACCTCGATATACACCGTTTTGACGGCGCCGTTTTTTTTAAGCAGCGCCAGGGCTTCCCGGTTATCCGCGATACCCCCGCCCGCGGCCGCAATAAAGACCCCCGCGGGCGCAGCCGCAGGGGCAAAACTACCCTTCCCGGCGGAAATTTCCCCCAAAAGAGCCCGCAGGGCCGCGGCTTCGGCCTGGCGGAAACATTCGGGCCCCTCCCGGTAGAGGAGCCGGGGGCTCTTGCCGGTACGCCGCTCCACCAGTTCATCCAGATCGACAAAAAGGGCGCGGCCCCCCGCCCAGAGCCGGGCCAGGGCCTTTCCCGCGCTGGTCTTCCCCGAGTGCTTGGGGCCGACGATGATCACCAGCATCGATTGTTGTACCGGCATTGCCGGTTGATTGATCCCTTCAGCCATGATCTTAGCTTAACGGTTTTACCGGGGTCATGAAAGTTCCCGTACTATTTTTTCCGCCTCGGAGCGGCCACTGTCCATGGAACGGATAAGGGCAATCTGGCTGCGGCACCGGTCCAGGTTGTGCAGGGGCCGGGCTATGCGGTAGTAGGGATCCCCCTCAAGGTAGTCGGTGAGAAAACGGAGGGCCATGATCTGCGTAATATTTCTACCGGCCTCGCAGATAAGGGCGTACTCCGGGGGGCCCAGGAAGGCGCGGGCCTGTGAAAGGTAACCCGTGATAAGGGCGCGGAAAAAAACCGTATCAAAACGTATTTTGGAAAGATCCTGTTCATCCTCCTCGGTCCTGGTAGTAACGGTACGGATAAGATCGCCCAGGTCAAAGAGACTCGTACCGGGCATCACCGTATCAAGGTCAATAAGGCACAGGGCCTCGCCGGAATCCTCGTCCAGCAGGATATTGTTCATCTTCGTATCGTTGTGGCAGATCCGTTCAGGGATGCCGCCCTCCCTCAGGGCGCGGATGAGTATGCCGCCGCGGTCCTCGTTTTCAAGCAGAAAATCTATTTCCGCCCCGCAGCCGCCGCCGCGGCCGCAGGCATCCTTCCGCAGCGCCTCGTGGAAACGGACATAGCGGGCTTCCATATCGTGAAAACGGGGAATGGTCTCATGGAGCCGCGGGCCCTCCAGATCGGCAAGCTGATTCTGAAAGAGTCCCGTGATCCTCCCCAGAAGCGCCGCCTCCTCCGGCGACGAGGCCAGGTCTCCTCCCCGGGCGTTTTCGATAAAACAGTAGCTGCGCCACCAGCCCCCCTCGGCGTCACGGACCCAGGGCTTCCCGTCCCGGGCCTCGACCACCGTCAAGGTGCGGCGGCTCCGGTCCCGCACACCCTCAAGCTTAGCCCTGATATGGGCCGTCACCCTTACGATGTTTTCCATCACCTCACCGGGCCTGGCAAAGACCCGGTCGTTGATACGCTGATGGGTATACCGCAGCCTCGTCCCTCCCTGATTCCAGGTTGAAAGGAAGGTGTCGTTGATATGCCCCTTTCCATAGGGGACGATGCTTTCGCAGTCCCCGTAAATGGAGAACCTGTCCAGCACCGCTTCCGGCAGGCCCTGTTTCAAACCGGTTTTTGAATCCGCCATACAGGGTAAAGTATAAGCCCTCCGTCCCTTGGATCAAATGCGCCCTACCCTAATCATCCGCTTGGCAGTATGCTGAAACGATGAACGGCCTGCCGGTTCTCCTGCTGCTGATCCTGACCGCCGCCCTGCCGGTGATCCTCCTGTTTTTCTGGTACCACCGGGTCCGTTGTCCCCTTTCCACCGGATTGTTTCTCCTTTTTTTGCTGGGCGGCGCCACCTCCATGTTCATTGCCCTTATCCTGCAGGCCCTTATCCCTCCCCTCCCCGGCCTATCGGGGGGCCTGGGACAGACGGCGTTCAACCTGTTTTGCCGGATTGCCGCCACCGAGGAGACCTCGCGGCTGCTGGTTTTTCTGATCCTCTTCCCCCTGGCCCGAATCAGGGGCGAAAACAGCCTGCTCCGGGGCAGGGCCGCGGGTTTAGCCGCCGGTCTGGGCTTCGCCCTGGTGGAAAGCGCCGCCTACGGGGCCTCCGATGCGGGGATCGCCCTGCTGCGGACCGTCACCTCCGCCCCCCTGCACGGCGCCTGCGGGGCCCGGGTGGGAGAGGCCGCAGTCGGCTTTAGGGAAGGGTTTTTCCCCTCCCTCCTGCGCTTCCTTTCCGCCGTGGCCATCCACGGCGCCTACAACTTCATGATCCGGAGTTCCGGGGTCATAGGCGTCATGGCCGTCCTGGCCGCCTTCTGCGCCCTGGCCTCCTCGATCCTGTCCATCCGGGCGGGCCTTAAAAACGGCCTGTAGCACCCCGGCGCCCATAGAATCCTGACATTCCTCCTCCCTCTTGACATTGACCGCCCGGTCTGCTATCGTTTCTCTATCTTTCCCCTGTAGCTCAGCTGGCAGAGCAAGTGGCTGTTAACCACTGGGTCCGTGGTTCGAACCCGCGCGGGGGAGCAAAAAAAGGCCGCCTTCGGGCGGTCTTTTTTTGCTCTTTGTGGCGGGTTCGAAGGGTGGTGTCCGCCGGTGAAGCGATGAATCAATTTTATAATTCCCAGGTTTTCGAAAGACTGGAAGATGCCGGGACATGCCTGTACCGGGAAAGTTCAGCCTATGTTTATGAGCTTTATGAGGATGAATGTAAATACGGGCATCTTGTGCAGATGGAGCTATAAGAGGTTAAAATGAAAAAGGAGAAGGAATGAAAGATAGGACAGGCCGGCTAATCGAAGAATTTTTTGACGGGCAAAAAGATTTACGCCCCATGAAAGATAGTATCCTGCTTTCCGCAGACATGCTGGCAGATGCTTACCATAACAACGGTATGGTGCTTATCTGTGGAAACGGTGGAAGCAGCTCGGATGCCCAGCATATAGTGGGTGAACTGATGAAGGGTTTCCTCCTGAAACGCCCCCTCTCCCGGGACGATGTTTCATGGTTTGAAAAAAATTATGGCGCCGACGGGAAAAACCTTGCGGAAAATCTCCAAGGGGCGCTGCCCGCGATTGCCCTGGGCGCCCATACGTCCCTTACCAGCGCCGTGGCAAATGACCTTGGGGCGGACAGTGTTTACGCCCAGGGGGTACTAGGTTACGGAAAAGAGAACGGCGTCCTTATCGGGATAAGTACATCGGGAAACGCGAGGAATGTTATTGCCGCGGCCATGGCGGCGCGGTTTAAGAAGATGAAGGTTCTGGGACTTACCGGAAGTTCGGGTGGAAAACTAAAGGGCTACTGCGATATTTGTCTTACCGCGCCGGCGGCGGAGACTTACCTTGTCCAGCAATACCACCTGGCCATCTACCACTTCCTATGCGCCTATGTGGAATCCGAATTGTTTTAGAATCAATAACCTCGCCCGCCGTTTCCTGGTCCCGCCGGTTTTGCCCTTTTTGCTTGGTACTTCGCTTAAGGGTACTTCCGCTTAAAGCCCTCTACCCTGGCGGAAGCGCTTACCGTGAAGGGTGAGGTTTCACCCCGTTCCAGGTAACGGCAGCCGATTCCGGCAACCATGGCGCCGTTGTCCCCGCATAGCCGGGCCGGCGGGAAGACGCAGCGCAGGCTCCCCCCGGCCTCGGGGGAAGCGCCAAGACCCGCCAGCCGGGCCCGCAGATAGGAATTGGCCGCCACGCCGCCCCCCGCCACAATGGTGTTAAGCCCGGTGTCGTGGACGGCCCGGAGGAGGCTGCGGAGAAGTATCTCGATGGCGGTTTTCTGGAAGGAGGCGGCAATATCGGCCCCTTCGCCGTTTCCACCCGGAGCCCTGCCGCCGCGGGAGCGGAACCGATCCAACTGGTTGATCACCGCGGTCTTAAGGCCCGAATAAGACATATCGTAGGGATGCTGGCCCTTGTGTAAATTGGGCAGGGGAAAGCGGAATGCGTCGGGGTTCCCGGCCTGGGCCAGCTTGTCTATGGCCGCCCCCCCGGGGTAGCCAAAGCCGTAGAATTTGGAAACCTTGTCAAAGGCCTCCCCCACGGCGTCATCGATGGTGGCCCCCAGCACGGTAATATCGTCAAAATCGTCCACCCGGCAGATGATGCTGTGGCCCCCGGAAACCAGGAGTCCCAGAAAGGGGTAGCCGGGGGCCGGAGAGGCCCCCGCGGGAATCTCCGGCTCCCCGGCCGGTCCGGAGCCCTGTGTGTGTTGGAGGGCCGGGAGATCTTCCAGCCGGGAGGCGTAGAGATGGGCCAACATGTGGTTTACCGCGATAAAGGGAAGGCCCCGGGCCCAGGCAAAGCCCTTGGCAAAGCTGAGACCCACCAGGAGGGAGCCCAGCAGGCCGGGGCGGGATACGGCGGCCACCCCGTCAAGATCCGCGGGGCCCAGGCCCGCCCTGTCCAGAGCTTCCTTAACCACACCGTAGATCCACTCGGTATGTTTACGGCTCGCTATCTCCGGAACCACCCCGTCGAATACGGCGTGAAAGGGTATTTGGGTAGCCACCACGTTGGAAAGGACCCATCTGCCGTCCTCTACCACCGAAGCGGCGCACTCATCGCAGGAAGATTCTATGCCTAAGACTCTCATCGTGCCCCATGCTACAAAAAAACCGGCAGGGTTCAACCTGCCGGCCTCCTCTCTTGCCCCAGCAATCCTTACATGGCCTCGTGGTACACGCAGCTCCGCAGTTCGTCCGCATGGCGGCGGATCTTTTTAAGGGCCTTCATCTCGATCTGGCGGACGCTCTCCGGGGAAATTCCCATCTTATCGCCAATGGTCTTAAGGGTATGGTCCTTGCAGCCGTTGAGCTGATAGCGATACATAAGAATCCGCTTCTCCCGGTCCTTGAGCATGCCCAGAAACCGGATGGTATCGGCCCGGGCGCTCTTTTTCAGGAAGGCCCTTTCGGGGTTGTAGGTATAATCTTCGTGGGTGTCCTCAATGGCCGTGGACTCTTCCTGCCCGCCGTCCGTCTCCAGGGAAACGGCCCCGCTGCCCGCCTTGATGACCCATTCCACCTCTTCCACGGGAAGCCCCAGGTATTCGGCAATCTCCCCGGTCTGCGGTTGATGCATCAGGGTCTGGCTTAGGGTCTGATAAGCCCTTTGTATCCTATGGAGCAGCGCTTCCTTACGATGGGGCAGGCGGATAACCCGCTGTTTGTTGGAGATATAACGGGAAATCGCCTGACGAATCCACCAGGTGGCGTAGGTTGAAAACCGGATATTCCTGGAATAGTCGTACTTCTCTACGGCCCGGATAAGCCCCAGGTTCCCTTCCTGGATGAGATCCATCAATTGAACGCCGCTGCACTCATAAGAGCGGGCAATCTTGATAACCAGCCGCAAATTAGCCTCGATAAGCTTACGCCGGGCTTCCGCATCGCCGCTCTGAATCTTTTTAGACAGCTCCAACGCTTCCTCAAAACTTAGCAGAGGGATAGCCTTGATCTGATTAAAATAACTTTGCAGTACGCTAAGTTCCGTAACTTCTTCTTGTTTTTCAATGGTCATTTTTTTGCCTCCGGACTAGCCTTCCGGCGGGTCCAGGATAGTATTGCAATTTCTATGCCAAGTGCCTGATTCCGCGGATGAAATATCGTAATTCCTTATACTGTAAGGAATTACAGTATGTGGAGATTTTGGATGTTTTGATAGTATCACCCATTTGTCTAATAATTTATACATAATGGCCAAGTGAGCGTATAGAAAAGATAACATTCTTGTGCTACAGTGGTAACGTGGAGTACGGTATTACCGCCCGGGAAAGGGGCAGGCGCGCATACTACTTTGTCAAATGGTCCCCCCTTACCAGGGCGGATCGCTGGACCATCAACGCCACGGTGCCTTCCGTCGGGGGAGTCTACGAGATCTACTGGATGGACGGGCATAAACACCTGCGGATGCTCAGCGTGGGGGATACCCATTACGGGGGCCTGCGGACTGAGCTGCGCCGCCTTACCGATCCGGAACTTTCCCTTGAACAGCGGGTAAGGCGGATTCTGGAGGATAACGAAATTTGGTTCCGCTATGCCCCCACCGATTCCCCGGGGATCATGTCCGATGTGGTCTGGTTCTTCCGAAAGACCTACTTTCCGGAGGATCCCGGCGTTTCCCATTCGGGGCGTTATGAAAAAATCTTCCTCCAGGAATCGGAGCCGGATAAGCTGATATGGGTTAACTGATGATCGAATACGTGGCGCCGGGCAACATTGACGACCGGGTATTGACAAGGGCGGTAAGGCTGCTCAACGGCGGAGGCCTTTTGGCCCTGCCCACCGACACAAGCTGGACCCTAACCTGTTCCCTAAAGTCAAAGGCGGGCATAAAAAAACTTAAATCCCTGTCCGGGGAGCGGGATGAGCGGCATTTCACCCTGCTCTGCGCGGATATTTCACAGTTTGGGGAACTGTGCAGCATGGACAACACCCGTTTCCGGCTTATCAGGCGGCTGTCCCCGGGACCCTATACCTTTATCCTTAAAACCCTCCTGGGGACGGAAAAGTTCCTGGACATACGGCGGCGGGAAGTGGGAATCCGCATCCCCAATCATCCCATAGCCCTGGCCCTGATCAAAACCCTGGAATTCCCCCTCTATTCGATAACCGCGAAGCGGAGCATGATCAACGCCGGACCGGAGGCCGGCCGCGGTAAAGACGGCAAAGTACCGGCGGACACGACCCTGGAAATTCCGGAGGAAGATCTTTTTGAGGCGGATTGGGAACTGGAAGCCATTGAGGGCCTGGATTTGATCATCTCCGGAGACGAAGAACAAACCCGCACCTTTTCTACCATCCTGGATATTACGGGAGACGAAGTGCAGGTTCTCCGGCAGGGAGCGGGGCTGTGGCCGGTATAAAAAACCAATGGATACGGGTAGTATTCAGGCGCCGGGTTTTCGTGATAAGCGTCCTTTTGATTCAAATCGGCTTTCTATTGTTTCTGATCGCCGGTTCCAGCATCTCCTTCCAGTACTTTAGCTGGGCCTTGAATGTATTAAGCATCGGCGTATGCATATACATCCTCAACAAGGAAGAAAAGGCCGCGTATAAATTAACCTGGATATTTCTTATCCTGATGATCCCCATCTTTGGCGGCGCCTTATACATCATCTTCCGTATCCAATCCAACTCCCGCAGGTTCCGCCGCCATATCGAACGGGCTAACCGCCGCAGTAATGAATATTTCTACCTTCCAGGCGACCGTCTTCCCGCCCTGCTGGCGGAGGACCGGGATTTTCTTCCCCAGGCCCACTACCTGCAGAACTACGCGGGATTTCCGGTCTACAGCCGTACCCAGACCGAATACCTCTCCTCCGGGGAAGCCTTTTTCAAGAGGATCATGGAGGAGCTGGAGAAGGCGGAGCGTTACATTTTTCTGGAGTTCTTTATCCTTAAACCGGGACAGATGCTGGAATCCGTGCTGTCGGTCCTTGAACGCCAGGCCAAGGCCGGGCTTGATGTCAGGCTTATCTACGATGATCTTGGCTGCTTCATGTCCCTGCCTTCCAATTTTGTACAGCAGTTGGAAAATCGGGGGATCAAATGCATCGTCTTTAATTCCTTTAGGCCCATCCTTTCCACCCTGCAAAACAACCGGGATCACCGCAAACTTATCTGCATTGACGGAAAGGTGGCCTTTACGGGGGGCGCCAATCTGGCGGATGAGTATATCAACGTGGTGGAACGTTTCGGCCACTGGAAGGATACCGCCATCATGCTGCGGGGGGAGGCGGCGTGGTCCCTTACCCTGATCTTCCTCCAGATGTGGAATTTGGAACCCTGGCGGAATGAAAATTACCCGGCCCTGTATCCCTGGAAGGACAGTCCCTGTCCGGTTAAATCCGACGGCTTTGTCCAGCCCTACGCGGACAGCCCCATTGATAATGAAAACGTGGGGGAACACGTTTATATTCAGATCATCAATAAGGCCAGGGACTATGTGTATATCAATACCCCTTACCTGGTGGTGGATGATAATTTAATCTCCGCCCTTACCCTGGCGGCAAAGAGCGGAGTGGATGTGAGGATCGTGACTCCCCACCGCTGGGATAAAAAAATTGTGGCCATCACCTCCCGGTCCTACTACCGTCAGCTTATCAGCGCCGGAGTTAAGGTCTACGAATACACGGGGGGCTTTAACCATTCCAAGACCTTTGTGTCCGATGACCGCCTTGCCACGGTGGGCACCACCAATCTGGATTTCCGCAGCCTGTACCTCCATTTTGAATGCGGCGTCCTCTTGTACCTTAACCGCACGGTTAAGGCGATAAAAGAAGATTTCCTAAACACCCTGCCCCGATGCCATGAGATTACCCTGGCCGAATGTGACCGGAATGTTTTTCAGCGGGTGGTCCCCAATGTGCTGCGGATCTTTGCGCCCCTGATGTAAGCCGGCGGCGTTTGTGCGGCAGCCGGCCGCGCTTGCGGGCTTTAGGATCTGCGCATGTCCTTAATCTTTTACGATTCGGTCAACTTTTTCATATTCGCCGCGCAGGTAATAGACGATATTCATGCAATGGTTTTCCTTAATTTATCCACGGACAACACGGACAAGATCCACGGACGTATTATGGGGTGTCTGTCACCTTTGTGTTTCCCTGTTATGGTTCAATCCCAATTATTACTAATGGAACAGCGGGTACCCCCCTGCCCTGCCTAACAACATTGTATAATTCACCTTCATAATATGATGGGCCTGAACTCATTTGTGATTGCAATGTTTTCATTGGAAGAATTTCAATTCCAACATCAATATGATCGCCAATATAAAATGCTAAATGCTTTACAAAAAGATCATAGGCAACAAAAGAATATTTTCCAAATTGTACTTCAATAGCAACACGGTTTTTAACAAAATCTGTTTGGGTGTCGCAGCCCGGAATATTTTTATTTAAATCTCCCCATTCGTGCCTTAATAATTCCATCCTGAATAAATTGTTTAGCCTTAAAGAATTACAACATAAACCTTCTTCATCTAATCCACTGCCCGATTGACCGCAAGCGGTATTAATTATGGTTTTTATCTCCGTCCATAATTCAGGTTTACGTATGAGTAAGAATTCTAATCCGTTCCAGCATGAATAAACAGTGGCCATCTTCATAAGCTTTCCTCAAGCAGCATATTCAATACCATACAAATTAAAGTACCAATTATATATATTCTCATAGTCTATAAAAGCAACTTTATCAATAAGTTTATTCTGCTTAAATGTGGGGCGATTTATTTCTTTACCGAATTTATTTTCCCTGTCTTCCGGGGCTGTAATATTGAAATTCCCAACATCAGGAATCGTTAATAGCACGTCATTAAATCTTAATAGTCCTGAATAAATCGGTGTTGTGTGCTCAACTTCATAAAATGATGCGGGCTTTGCCCTTTCAAGCCATATCACATCAATTTCAGAAATAATATGATTTATCTCACTGCCGTAACTTGGAAGACTATCTCGTATTTTTGAAACATCAAGTATTGAATTATCCAATCTTGGTTTATCATTCTGCGGAAACCAAACATCAAAACCTTTTTTTATTCCAATAGCACCAATTAACGATTGTACTTGACTATGAGTTAGTTTTGTATATTAAATTCTTTTTTATGGCAAGTGCTTTTTAGAAGACTAGTGTACCGTATCGTTGACAATTGGCTTAATGAAGTCAAACCACGGACCTCACGGACCACACAGAAAAACCGAGAAAACCCAAAGAATATGAGATATTTAGGACGATTTTGCTTCA
>JAISQJ010000002.1 GCA_031274285.1 Treponema sp.
AATATGTACATCGTTTCCACGGACCCCCTAAAATCCAATTCGGGAAATATGTTTGCCGGCCTTGTGGCCAATATGCTGGGCGGCGGAGAAGTGGCCACCGAAGAAAGCCTTGCCCTTAACGGACAAAAACTAAAATGGTTTTTTAATAAACTGGGATACTTGGAAGCTTCATCGGCGGATTTGTTTAACAGCTTCCTTAAAACCGGAATCGGCGCCAAGGCTGTTATTGTGGGCTACGAAAGCCAGATTCTGGAGTTTTCGATTGAACATGAAAGGGACTGGAATTATCTCCGGGATGAGATCGTGGTTTTATACCCCGAGCCTACGGTCTGGAGCGCCCACCCCTTTATTGCCCTCACTGAAAACAGCGACCGGGTAATAGACGCCCTGCTGAGCGACGAGATTCAGAGCTTGGCCTGGGAAACCCACGGCTTTCGTACCGGCATGGCCTCGGGGCAGCCTGCGGGGACAGTTTTTGATGTAAGGGGCGTACCCGGTCAGGTTACCAAGGTAATCTCCCTCCCAAATCCCGATACCATGCAAAAGATTATGGACATCATCTCAAATTAACGCCAATAACGGAGGAATTCGATGGAAGTGATAGAAAAAACAAATGAAACAGCCATAACGGAGGCGCGGGACCCAGGGGTTTCCAAAGAAGTGAAGCAGGCGGCGAAGGAATTGGCAAAAACAATTGACGTTGCCGATTCGCAGCAGATCGAACAATACGGGGTGGGTATTCAAAGCAAAATCTCCGGCTTTTCCGACAGCGTGCTGACCAACGTCCGCAATAAGGATACGGGCTATGTGGGAACCATGATGACCGAATTGCTGGGCAAAATAAAGGGAGCCAAGGTTGACGAACTGTCGCCCCCCGGGGTGATAAGCAAAATTCCCCTGATCGGTAATTTGCTTAACTCCTTCAAAAATTTTGTTTCCCGGTACGAGAAAATCGAAGTTCAGATTGACAGGATCAGCGCCAATCTGGACAAAGCGCGGATGGACCTCCTAAAGGACATCGGCGTGTTTGATATGATGTTTGATCATAACAGGGAATATTTTAAGGAACTGGAAGTCTACATTGCCGCGGGCGAAATGAAGGTGGAAGAACTGAACGCCAAAATCATTCCTGAAATGAAACGCGAAGCCGAAAGTTTGGATGATCCCATGGTTTCCCAGCGGGTAAATGACACGGTTCAAATGACCAACCGCTTTGAAAAGAAGGTGCACGACCTTAAGCTCAGTAAAACCATATCGCTGCAAATGGCCCCCCAGATAAGGCTGGTGCAAAACAACAACCGTATTCTGGTGGACAAAATCCAGACTTCCATATTAAATACGATTCCCCTGTGGAAGAACCAGGTCATTATCGCCATGGGGATCTTCAAACAGGCCAACGCCCTCAAGATGCAGCAGGAAGTTGATAAGATGACCAACGATATGCTGTTGAAAAATTCGCAGATGCTCAAGGAAACCACCGCCGGAGTGGTCAGCCTTGGTGAAAAGGGGATAGTTGAGGTGGAAACCCTAAAAAAGGTGAACGCCGATTTGATCGCCACCCTGGAAGAAACCATTGCCATTCAGGAAAAGGGTAAACAGGCCCGTAAAGAGGCGGAGTCGGAGCTTGTCAAAATTGAATCGGAGCTTAAAGGCAAGCTGGTTGAAATAAGATCGAAATAAACCTGTCCTCCAACCGGGAGGCGGTTATCACTGAACCGACGCGGGGCGGGGAATTTTCCTGTCTGGTTGATTTGAGCCTGAGTGTTTGACGGTATATCAGGAATGGTGCGATGGGAACAACGAACCCGGAGGGCAGACCCGGCGCAAAGAACCCGCTCACCGGTTCGCGGGGGAGGGAGCCTGAGCGCCCCGGGCGCGGAGCCCCGGATGAGCAAGCCGCCGAAGGCGGCGTCGTACAACCATATTCCTTATACCACAGCCCCGCAGGGGCTGATTGCCCGGTCCCCGGCCGCGGACGGCGGGGATGCGCCCAAGAAAAGAACAACAGGGGCAGGCGCCGTGGTTTAGGGGTCCTGTTCGGGGAGCTTGGAACGGGAGCGGCGCAGGGCGGCGCTGGGGAATTTCCGGTTTATTTCCAGGATGGCCTTTTCCAGATTTCGTTCCTTTTCGTCCTGGGCGCCGAAAAGTTCCTTTTGCCGGGGCCCCTCCTCCAAATTCATAAGCCCCGCGCCGAGAAGCCGCAGGCCCCGGCCGTCCTGGTATTTCTTTCTGAACAGGGCCAGCGCCCTGGCGTAGAGATCGTTGAGGGATACCACCGGATTGGGGGAACTCTCCCTGGCAAGGACGCTGGAAAAATCCTTATAGCGAATCTTTACCTGCACGGTGCGGGCCTGCCGGCCTTCCCCCAGCAGCCGCCATATAAGGGATTCGCAGATATCCAGCAGTGCAGACTCGATAGCAAAACGGTCATAGAGATCGTAGGGAAAGGTCCGTTCGGCGCTCATGGAACCTTCCCCCCGTTCGGAGTCAAAGCTTTCCGCCCCCTCACCCCGGACCGCCCGGTACAGAAAATTGCCGAAGGACTTGCCGAACATGGCGGAAAGGGTCCCCGGGGAAAGGCGGTAGAGGTCTTCGCCGGTTTTAAGCCCGTGCTTCCGGAAGATCTCCTGGGTCTTTTCCCCGGCCCCCCAGATCTTTCCCACCGGGAGGGAACGCATAAAAGCCTCTTCCCCGCCGGGGGGAATGAGGAAGAGGCCGTCGGGCTTGGACATGCCGCTGGCGATCTTGGCAATATACCGGTTGGAGGCTATGCCCACCGAAACGGTGAGCCCCGTCTTTTCCCGCACCGCGGCCTTGAGCTTTTTCGCCAGGGCCTCCGGGGGGCCGAAGAGTTTTTCCGTGCCGCTTATGTCCAGAAACGCCTCGTCCACCGAAAGCTGCCGGACTTCCGGGGAAAAATCCCCAAAGATCCCCATGATCCGTTCCGACATTTCCCGGTACCGTTCCATGCGGCCCCGCAGGTAGATTCCCTGGGGGCAGCGTTTAAGGGCCTGGACCAGGGGCATGGCGGAATGGACGCCGAATTTCCGGGCCTCGTAGGAGGCGGTGGATACCACGCTGCGCCGGTCCCCCGGAAGCCCTCCCACAATGACCGGTTTTCCCGCATACTCCGGGTGGTCCAACTGTTCCACCGAGGCGTAAAACGCGTCTAGGTCCGCGTGGATATACATAACCGTTTTTTATCCGCTCCCGGTAAGCATATCCAGGCCGTGGCGCAGTTCGTCAATGATGAAGGAAAGCTGTTCCCGCACCGCCCTGGGGCTTCCCGGCAGGTTAACTATCAGGGTCCGTCCCCGGATGCCCGCGGCCGCCCGGCTGAGCATGGCCCGCTTGGTAAGGGTCATGCTGTACTGCCGCAGGGCTTCGGGAATTCCGGGAACCTGCCGTTCCGCAGCGGCGGCAAGGGCCTCGGGGGCCCGGTCCCGGGGGGAAAACCCCGTGCCCCCGGTGGTAAGGATAAGGTCCGCCAGGTTCCCGTCGCAGATTCGCCGCAGCTCCGCTTCAAGGCCCCCCTGATCATCACTGAGCAGCGTATAGCCGGCGATGACATACCCGGCGTCCTCGGCGATTTGCCGAATCACCGGACCGCTTTCGTCGATCCGCTCCCCTCTGGCGCAGCGGTCGCTGGCGGTGATAATGCTTACCCGGTAAGAGCGGCCCGAGGGGGCTTCATTTCCCATGTTCCCCCGTCCTCCCTGTGCGGATTATCATGTCGTCTCCCGCGGCTATGACGCCGCCGTGAATCACCCGGGCAAAGACCCCTTCCCTGGGCATGATACAGTCGCCCATGATCTTGAAGATGGCGCAATGGCTGTGGCACTCCTTCCCGATCTGGGTCATCTCCAGGACCGCTTCGCCGCACTCCAGGATGGTCCCCACCGGCAGGGCGCTGAAATCAATGCCTTCCACCACCAGGTTCTCGCCAAAGGCCCCATGGGCCACCTCCGCGCCCAGGGCCCGGAACGCGTTGATCTTCTCGTGGGAAAGCAGGCTTACCTGCCGGTGCCAGGTTCCCGCATGGGCGTCCCCGGCCAGGCCGTGACCGGCCAGTAATTCCCCCCGGCCCCTGTCTTCCTTGGCCGTTCCCCTTTGCCCGCTTGTACATACCGCCAGCACGCGTCCCATGACGGCCCCCTTTATCCGCCCACACGGAACATTTCCCCTGCTCCGTCTTCCACCCTCCCCTTGCCGTACACGCCGGAAAGATGGTGGCAGGGGGGCTTGCGGGCGGCGAGATCGATAAACCCCTGCCTAAGGGCCCCCTCCCCGGAACGGAGCAGGGAGCGGAGATCCAGGGTAGCTCCGCCGCAAAGGCAGGACCGTAAAATCCCCTGGGAACTGAGTCTTAGCCGGTTACAGCTTTCGCAAAAGCCCCGGCTTATAGGATTGATAAAACCGATGGGTCCGGTGAAACCTTCCAGCCTATAGTACCGGGCGGGACCGTTCCCCAGCTTCCCGGTAAGGGGAACCAGTTTTCCGTATTGTCTTTCCAGCGCCGCGGCCGTCTCTTGTCCGCTAAGCGGCTCAAAGGCCGCCGCGCATCCCAGGGGCATAAGCTCAATATAGCGTACCGGCACAGGCCGGCGCCTGGCCAGGGCCGCAATGGCCCCCAGTTCATGATCGTTAATGCCCCGCAGGAGCACGGTGTTTATTTTGACCTTGAGCCCCGCGGCAAGGGCCCCGTCAACGGCCCGCAGCACCTTCCCCAGCCCGTTCCGGCGGGTAATGCGGCGGAAAGTCTCCCCATCCAGGGTGTCCAGGCTGATATTCAGCCCGTCCAGGCCCGCCTCCACAAGGCGGTCCAGCTCCTTTTCCACAAGGGTACCGTTGCTGGTCATGGTTACTGCGCTGATCCCCGGCAGGGCCCGGAGCGCGGCCACAAAGGCCGCGGTTCCCCGGCGCGCCAGGGGTTCGCCCCCGGTTACCTTGATCGTTTGAATCCCCAGCGAGGCCGCGGCCCGGCAGCAGCGGAGCAGTTCCCCAAAGGAAAGCGGGTCCCCCCGGCTTTTCCCTCCCGCCCCTGAGCCGGGCATGCAATAGACACAGCGCAGGTTACAGCGGCCGGTTACCGAAACCCGCAGGTAGTCCAGCACCCTGCCCTGGGAATCTCCGAGGGTCCCCGCAGGCGGGTCCTCAACCATCATGCCCCCCGCCGCCGGCCTCGTTCCGGACAAAATGCCCGCTCCGGCCCCCGGATTTTTCAAGAAGCCGGATGTTCCCGATCAGCATCCCCCGGTCCATGGCCTTGCACATATCATAAATGGTGAGCAGGGCCACCGAAACGCCGGTTAGGGCTTCCATCTCCGCCCCGGTCCTGGCGGAGAGCTTTACCCGGCACCGGGCCTCTATCCGGCAGGGCTCCTGGCACATTTCAAAGTCAATGGTACAGGTATCAAAATTGAGGGGGTGGCAAAGGGGTATCAGCTCCGCGGTCCGTTTGGCGGCCATGATGCCCGCAAGCCGGGCCGTCCCCAGGACATCCCCCTTCCCGGCGCTTCCCTCCCGGACCGCCCGGAGGGTTTCCCCGGCCATGGAGATGGTTCCCCCCGCCAGGGCGGTCCGTTCCGTCACGGCCTTGGCGGACACATCCACCATAACCGCGCTGCCCCGGCTGTCAAAATGGCTTAAACCCTTTCTTGAATATGGCAAGGAATTATACAATGAGCCGCACGGGATTCGAACACGTGACCCACGCCTTAAAAGGGCGTTGCTCTACCTACTGAGCTAGCGGCCCGGACATTGACACTGTACCCAAGCAAAAGGCCCGGCGTCAAGGTGGGCGCCGCCGTGGAGGAATACCTCGGGTTCCGCGGCCGCGTCAAAATCACCCTGGGGCAGGGTTTCAGGGCCGGCCCCGCCCGGCAGGGCCTCGGGCAAAGCCCGGACCTCCGGCAAAGCCCGGACCTCCGGCAACGCCCGGACCTCCGGCAGAGCCCGGAGACGGCAGCGCAGCATGTCGCCGGGCCTAAGGTCCGCCGGCAGCCGGGGAATCAGGAGCTTTAGGTAGTTCTCGCTGGTCCCGGTAACGGGGGCCGCTCCGGGACACCGGGAAACCGATTTCACCCCCTTGCCCTCCAGCACCAGTTCCACTTCCCTTCCAATCCAGCGGCCCGCATAGGCCCGCCGTCCCCGGCGGGCCAGTTCCAGAAGCTCTGCGGCCCTGGCCCCGGCCTCCCGGCCCGCGGGTCCAAGCGCCCAGGCCGGGGTTCCCGGCCGGGGGGAATAGGGGAAGCAGTGGATCCAGGCAAAACCAATCCTCCCGCAGAGTTCCAGGGTCTCCTGAAAATCCGCCTCCTCTTCCCCCGGAAAGCCGGCGATGATATCGCAGGCCAGAAAGGGGTCTCCCTTGAGCTCCCGCAGCCGGGAGGCCGCCTGTTCCACCTGCTCCGGCCCGTAGCGCCGGCCCATCTTTTCCAGGACCCTCCGGCTGCCGGACTGGACCGAAAGGTGAAAGTGGGGCCGCAGCCGACCGTCCTTAAGGGATTCCAGCAGTTCCCGGTCTATGTCCTCCGGTTCCAGGGAGGAAAGCCGCAGCCTGATCCTTTCGGTCCTCCCCAGGAGGTACCCCAGCAGGGCCCCCAGGCCCAGGGGAGAAGACCCGCCGAAATCCCCCCGGTACCGGCAGATGTTCACCCCCGTAAGCACCGCCTCCGCACAGCCCTGGGCTTCCAGGGCCCGCAGCCGCCTAAGAACCTCCTCCGGGGCCAGGCTTACGCTTGCCCCCCGGGCCAGAGTTACCCGGCAATAGGCGCAGCGCCGGTCACAGCCGTCCTGAATCTTCAGGAAAGCCCGGGAATGAACGGTAAACTCAGCGGGGGCAAAGCGGAAGCGCCGGTCCGGGGAAGGAAGGCTGTCCCCGGCCCCCTGGAGCCAGCCTTTGACAAGGGCGGCAAGCCCTTGGGCCGGCAAAAGGGAGCTAAGATAACGGGGCAGATCCAGCAAGGCGCTTTTCCTGTCCCCGGAAATAACAAAGAAGCGGCCGGGAAATTCCGCGCCCAGGGCTTCCAGTTCGGCCCCGTTAAGCTGGGCGTAGCATCCGGTGACCAGGACGCAGGCCCCGGAATCTTCCCGCAGGGCTTTGCGGATAAGCCGCCGGGCCTTTTGTTCCGCCATGGAGGTAACCGTACAGGTGTTAAGAATCAGAAGCCGGGAATCCCCCTCCGGCCTTTCCCAGGGAACCGGCGTAAAGCCCTCCCGGCGAAAGGCATCGGCCACCGCCTCGCTCTCCAGCTGATTCAGCTTGCAGCCGATGGTATGGATGGAGAAAAAAAACATGCCCTGTCAAAAGCCTCAGCGGGGCCGGAGGGCCTGGAGGCTCCGTTCAAGTCCCCGGCGGGCGTCGGGAAGCTGGGCGTCCAGGGCCAGGGCCCGCTCGTAGGCCGCCACCGCCTCCGCCAGGTCCCCCGCATTTTCCCTGGCATAGGCCAGCCGGGTCCACCAGACCGCATTCCCCGGCATCCAGTGTACCGCGGTAGAAAGGGCAATATCCGCATGGCGGTAGCGGCCCAGACGGATGTATATCTCCCCCAGGAAGTAGTAGACCGTATCGATCCGCTGGCCCTCGGGGGCCAGGGTAATGTATTCCTGAAAATACTGCAGGGCCTCGCTGTTGCGGCCCTCGTGGTAGTTAATCTCCCCCAGAATTTCGGTGATCCGCACATCGTAGCGGTTGATAATCCGCCCCGCCCGGGCGTAGCCCGCCGCTTCTTCAAAGCGGTTCATCCGCAGAAGACTCCAGCAGATCACCACGTGGGAATCCAGGTTGTTGGGATTCAGGGCAATCTCATTCTTGCAGATCTCCACCGCCCGCTCGTAGTTCCCGTTCCGGTATTCAACCAGGGCGTCGGGCCGGGTTTGGGCCCACAAATCCGGAGTCAACAGGGAGATACTATACAGAAAACAAAAAACAAGAGGGCGAATAATTTTCATACCACAAGCGTTTTTTCGGTCATCGTACACAACCCATTGAATACACAACCGGTTTCCATCAGAATTTCCGGGGCAGTCACATTTCCCAGCAGTTTTCCCGTCACCGCGATCTCCACCTTCTCCGCCGCCGTCACGTTCCCCTTCACGAGACCCCGGACCACCACCCGGGAGGCATTAACGTCGGCCTCCACCACCGCCCCTTCATCAATCACCAGCAGCCCCCGGGCATCAATCTCCCCGGAAAGCTTTCCCCGGATAAGAAAGGGTTTTTCAAACGTCAGGGTCCCGGAAAATTCGATATCCGGGGAAAGAATCGTATCAAAGTCCTCATCCTCCAGCATATCGTTCTGCAAATCAGCCATGACCCACCCTTTGGACAAATTTAGCCCCACCGTAGAGGACCGTCAAGGGCCCCTTACCCTTGCCCCCTTCCGGGGCAAAGGCTAAGATACAGGGTAGAACAACCGTTTTTCCTCTCTACGGGAACGGTTTTAGGAGGTTATATGGACTTTGTAAAGGAAATGAAGGCCAAGGCCAAATCGGCCCAGAAGAAGTTGGTTCTTCCCGAAGGAACCGATCCCCGGACCGTCAAGGCGGCCCGGATAATCATGGACGAGGGGCTTGCCGCATCGGTAAGCCTTATCGGGAAGCAGTCGGAGATCGATACCATCGCCGCCAGGGAAGGGGTGGACCTGACGGGGGTTGGGGTCACGAATCCCGAACTCTCCCCCCGCCGGGACGTCTATGCCCAGGCCTACTACGATCTGGTCCACGCCAAGGAAGAGGCAAAAAAGGCAAAGGGCGCCGTGATTCTGGAGCCCATGACCCTGGAAAAGGCCCGGATCGAAATTGCCGAGCCCCTGCGCTGGGGGGCCATGATGGTCCATCTGGGGGACGCGGACGCCACCGTGGCGGGGGCGGAAAATACCACCGGCGACGTGCTGCGGGCCGGCCTCAGCATCATCGGAACCTTGCCGGGCCTCAAGACCGCATCAAGCTGCTTTGTCATAGCCGGCCTGGACCCCCAGTGGGGCTGCGGGGGGGCCCTTATCTTTAGCGACTGCGCGGTAGTGCCGGACCCGACCGCGGAACAGTTGGCGGACATCGCCCAGAGCGCGGCCCTGTCCTGCCGGGAATTCCTGGGAGTCGAACCGGTGGCCGCCCTGCTCTCCTTCTCCACCAAGGGCTCGGCCAAGCACGATGACGTGGCCAAGGTACAGAAAGCCGTGGAAATCCTCAAAAGCCGGAACGCCGGTTTTGTCTTTGACGGGGAACTCCAGGCCGATGCGGCCCTGGTCCCCGGAGTAACCGATAAAAAGGCCCCCGGCAGCCCGGTAAGGGGCAAGGTGAATACCCTGGTCTTCCCGGATCTGGGATCGGGAAATATCGGCTACAAACTGGTCCAGCGCCTGGGCAAGGCCGAAGCCTACGGTCCCTTCCTCCAGGGCTTCGCCAAACCCACCAGCGATCTTTCCCGCGGCGCCTCGGTGGCCGACATCGTTACCACCGCCGCAGTAACCCTTTCCCGGGCAAAATAGCCGGAGGTTTTACCGCCGTATTGCGGATTTAAGAGATACCGGTATAATGAAAAAGTACGGCGGATGACAAAAAAACTGCGGCAGGATCAGCCGGAAACCTTGAGATTCAGGAGGATAAGATGGCAAAAACGGCAGTCAAAGCGATGGACCTTTTTGAAGCCTACGCCCAGAATAAACTACCCAAGGATAATGCCTATGTAGTTTCTTCGTTCGTCAATATTAATACCGGCTATGTTATCTACGAAGTGGTTTCCTATTCCGGGGTTAAGGCAATTTATCTGGAGGGAAACGGCCTTACCTTCCAATCCCAGGGGAAAAAAATGCACATCCTTTTGGAACCTGCTTCCTATCCCCACAAGGGCATCGAACCCTACCTGCGGGACACCGGGGAAAAGATCCCCCTCCGGTTCAGCGAACTCGAAATCCTCACCTCCAGGAACCAGATCAAAACCATGCTGGCCCGCAAGCCTATCGAGTCTCTGTCTTCCTTCACCATTATGAAGCCATCGGGACTTAACATTTCCTTTGTCTTTTACAACGCTCCGGACATCTACCAAACTCTGGAAATCTTTTTCGAAAAGTCCTTCAACAAGGACGGGGCGGTGCCCCAGATCGATGCGAAAAAGGCCGCCAAAACCGCGGCAAAATTCGTCGAAGAGAACATGAGCTTTAAGAGCGACTTCGGCAGCGACGCGTGACAGGATCTTTGTAAGAGGGGATGGGGCAGCCCCCCCTTACAATCTCAGGGTGCGTAGATCCCAGGGCTCGTAGATCTTGGGCACGTCCCCCAGGAGCCGCTTGGTGTAGTTAGACTGAGGGTGCAGTATCGCCTGGTCGGCGGTCCCCTGCTCCACGATGATCCCATGCTCCATGATGTACACCGTGTCCGATATGTAATACGCCAGCCCTATGTCGTGGGTGATAAACACGATCGTCATGTCTATCTCGTCCCGCAGCTTCAGCAGCATGTCCAGTATCGTCGC
>JAISQJ010000070.1 GCA_031274285.1 Treponema sp.
TAAGGGAAATCGGGCTGAGCTCCACTCAAATACAGGAAACCCTTGGGCTGCCGCCGGAGGAAATTGGACTTGTTCGATAACTGAGGTTTTTGAACAACTCTATTAAAAAACTATAACCGTTGTCACAGGATTTCGGTATGATGGGCCTATGGATGTGATACGGAATTTTGTGGTCCTGGAAGGGGCCGACGGCAGCGGCACCAGCACCCAGCTTGAACTCCTGGGGCGGCGTTTTCCGGGACCGGGCCTGCCGGTTTTCCACCCCACCGCGGAACCCACCGGCGGCGAGGTGGGCCGCCTTATCCGCTTGGCCCTCAAGGGCCAGGTCCCCCTGCTCCCCGAAACCTTGGCCCGGCTTTTCGCTGCCGACCGGGGGGAGCACCTTTACGGCCGGGGGGGCGTCCTGGAGCGGACGGGCCGGGGGGAACTGGTGGTTTCCGACCGCTACACCCCCTCGTCCATGGTGTACCAGGGCCTGGAATGCGGGGAGGAACTGCCCCGCCGCCTCAACGAATCCTTCCCCGTGCCGGAGCTGATCCTCTTTTTCGACCTGGATCCCCAAAGGGCGGCGGAGCGGATCCAAAACCGGCCGGAAAAAGAAATCTACGAATACCTGGACTTCCAGATCAAAGTCCACGACCGCTACCTCAAACTCCTCCCGGTTTTCCGCGCCCAGGGCTCCCGGGTAGTGGAAATAAACGCCGCCCGGCGGCCGGAAGAGGTGGCGGAAGAGGTCTGGGCCGCGCTGGAAAAGCTGCCGATAATGGAGCTATGAGGGCCGGTAAAAAATTTTGTCCCCGCTCGTTGTTCCGCTCGGCGCCCCGTGTGCCGTTCCGCTTGCCGCTCCTGGCGCTGATCGCCTTAAGCTTCATCTTCCCCCCTGCCCTGCCCTCCTACTACGTGCAGTACAAGGAACAGTATTACCGGCTCTACCACCTCCACTATATCCAGTACCCCGATGACAGCATGGAGAACATCTACTGGCTTGAAAAGGCCCTGAAGGCGGATTTTGCCAACCCCCTTTACGCCCTGGCCCTGATCGAAAATGAAACCGAATGGGAAAAGTACCGCTACCTTTTTACCATGCACCTCTACCTGAAGCTTATCGAACAGTATCTCTACCTGGGGAACAAGTGGAACAAACGGAACGCGTATTTTTACAACGCGCCCTGGAAGGAACAGAATCTGGAAAGCCTGGAAACCGCGGAAACCTGTTTCCGCGCCGCCCTCTCCTACTGGAACGACGCCGTCGAATGGGCCGCCAAATCCCGGGACCGCCGCTTCCGCTACATCAACCTTCAGCGGGTCCAGTTCTGGGAAGACGAGGCCCTCCGCATCGAGGAGGGGGACCTGGACTATGAAAAAACCATCGGCCGGGAATTAGCGTTACTGCAGCAGGTCAGGGAACGGTTTCAGGCTATGGATGAACATACGTATTAAGGGCTGAGACTGGCCTACAATTCAAGATGAGATTGCCTAATACCTAATGTCATGTTGGGCGGCTTGACGATAGTTTATAAGCGCTTCAGCCAAATAGGTTTGTGAGAAAATCTTTAACGGAATTAAAGCAGGGGTTATCAAAGTCCCAGACATGATCTTGTGCGGCAATACCCAGAGAATTCACGATGGGAACCCTTGTTGATAAAAAGGCGGCCATTTTTGCCTTTGAGATATTATACTTATCTTTTTCGATTAACGGATTATAGCATTTAACAAAGGCCTCAACACAATACCAGACAGGATCGGCCTTTCGGGATTCAATACAGAGGTCTTCCAGCATACCGCTGTCTTTATTGTTAGGCATAATGAATATGGCTACCTTCCTACCGTCTTGGCCGATTAAAGCATTTGGCTCTTGGGGAACCGGTAACTTATAGGCGTTAAGGATTCCGCATATACTCTGAAATGCCGCTGTTGCCTCTTTTTCTTCCGCATCACGAACAAATCCAATGTTTTTAACTATATCATAAAATTTTTCTGATTGAGCCAACAGGGGAAATTCAGACCTAAATTTTTCTTTCCCTCCCATGTCTTCAATCTGTATGTTGGCTAAATGCATATGCTCTATCAATGCCGTAAAAAAATTGCATTCGTCCTTTCCTTCAACCGCGAGGATATTTGGCTTTTCTGCTTTGCGATTCTTTGCCATTTTAGCGAACCTCGTAATTGGATTCCATTCCCGTAGCAATCATTTCCGGGGAATATTTGAATACACTATGGGAATTTTCGCTTTTTTCTATTCTGTAAAGCCTGATATTATCATCCTGATTTTTTGAGTAAACAGAAGATAGAGCGGCTATACATTCCTGGGAATGGGTGGTAATAAAAAGTTGAACATTGTACAGTGCGGCAGTTTTCAATATTGCCCGCCACAGGATTTCAAGAGATGAATAATGAAAACCGTTTTCGATTTCATCTATCAACAGTATTCCGTTCTGGCAACCAGAAATATTGGCAATTATTGACAATATGCGTCTAATGCCATCACCCATAATGTTTATGGGGACAAGTTTATCATACCCAACATCGGCATAAATCATACCGTTTGCGCCCAGCCTTAAATCACTTATTCTAGTATCAATTTCTTGTAATATCGTAATAATATTGCCAAGTTGTTTATTTACCAGGAGTAATTCAATTTTTCTGTCCAGTTGCACAAGGCCGAATTGGGTATTATAGAAAACACAAACCAAGGTTTCTTTATATCCGGAGGGGGTAGATAATTTATTTTCCCGTAATGAAATCTCATTCTTAAATGCGCCTTTTACGTTTGAGTCGGAAAATTCAACGATTAGGCCGTTGATTGAAACTTCCTTACTGGTGGTGATTATTGATTTCCCCGATTCGGTAATTAAGAGTTTTTTATCATCAGTTATTAAGTTGCTGGCGATATCGTAGCCGTATCTTGGCTTTATGGTAATTGTCCGGATATGGCTATTGATACCCGCAGATATTTCGGGGACACGGGAAAAATCCAGTTTATTAAAAAGAAAACTAAAATTATCATCCCCATTAAGTATCAGATCCCGAAAATTATTAATAACGATCGGAAGTTGGGGATTAGACATCCCCGAAATGAGAAATAGGGCCTCCAGGAAGGTGGTTTTTCCACAGTTGTTTTTACCGGTTATGAGGTTTACCCGCTTGAAATCGTCAGCTTCCAGGCTGTTGATAGCACGAAAATTAGTTATTTTTAAGGACCTATAGTTCATTTGAAACCTCGCCTTTTCTATATAAAGGATATAGCGGGGTTCATCCCTGGTCAACCGCTAAAGCCGGCACAAAAAAGGGGCCCCCGAGGGGGCCCCGATTGCGCTCCGGAAAGGCTACTTCCGGTAGGTCATGTAGGGCGTGTTGTACAGGTCAACGTCGATGACGATATTGTCTTTGGACCCTTTGTAGGTGGCAGCATTGCTGGGATCGAAGACGAACCATTCCTGGAGGTACACGGCCTTCCACCAGTAGCCCACGGTACCGTCGCTGTAGTCCATGCGCATGCGGATCCAGAGCTTGCCTTGATCCGTGGGCAGGTTGAGGCGGTACTGTTCGCCGGATGCGTTTAATTTGTTGTCGGATGATGTTTGCTTCACCCACTCACCGGACACCCCGGCGCCTCTGGTCGTACCCTGCGTCAGGTTGATAGAGCCCAGGAAGTAGGGCCTGGTCTCCCCGTTGAAGTTGTCTTTGTACGCCTTATAGGTACCGCCATCGTAGTAGGCGAAGGCCATGTTTTGCCGATCTTTGGATGCGATGGCGGTATTTAACGGCGCGCCGAGAGCCGGATAACTCAAGGCTTTCAAAGCGTTCGGGGTCCCGCCCGTGACGCTTGCCACTCCGTTACTTGTGTTTATGCTGCCCCAGTTACCCGTGATCCAGCCCTCCGAGGTGCCGCCGAAGTATATGTTATTTTCGTCATTGGGGTTTGCCTGCCAATGGACCCCGGTCTTTCCGGTCAGCAAATTCCCGTAGGTAAGAACGCCGCCGCCGCTATCAGTTACGGCATTGCCCTGGGTTCCATCCTTTTTCGTCAGGAATGCGGGGCGTTTGTACACTTCGATCAGATTCACCGACCACTCGCCGCCGGGATAGCTGTTGTTACCGCCCGCGCCTTTCCCCACGTAGTTAAGCAGTACACCCCCACCTTGCGGCTGACCCGGAGGAGGAGTGCAGAGTTTGATGACCGTTACAAAGTCTTTGCTCAAATCTATGCCGGCCACGAGGAGCGTGCCTACAGTAGTAGTAACCGGGTTTCTTACTCCCTGGGCGATCCCGTTTTCTACCACGAAGGCGACGTACACGTACTCCAGACCCCAGGTCGATTTAACGTTGAGAACTCCTGTCGTCGAAAGGGTAACATGAGCCGAGTTGTTTGTCGCGTCAAGGTAGCCCAGCTTCCAATACCCGGTAGGGTTCGTGGCGTTTTCCGGGATGACCTTCCACTGGAGGGTCCGGCTAACCCCGTCCTTGGCGAAGAACTGTACGCCGTTTGCCGTATAGTCGCCATTGAGGATTAGTACGTCGGTGACGGGGATAAACGGAGTCGCCGGGATGGTCGGTGTAGACGGAATGAGGCCGGTGATGTCCGATTCGTTAATCGTGATGGTCCTGAGGCAGGAAGCAGGCCCCGTGTCGCCGTAGAGCTGCCCATTCGGAGTGATCGTTACGGGGATAGTTCCGGTATTCTGTATTACCGGGTTCACAACATTCTCACCGTCTATAACAAAGGTTCCTTCGAACTGTTTTGTCACCGTGACCGCGGCCTGCGCCGTGTAGTTCCGGTCCGCGGCGATCGGCATACCGACAGAGTTGAGGACATCGAAGGTCGTCGTTTGTCCGTTGCCCACGTTGGTTGTGTACACCTGGTAATTGCTTGAAGTGTTCGCATCGGAAATTTTGACGCTGCTGACCAGGGAGGTCGTGGTCGATCTGTTATTCACGGTGATTCTGGCGCCCGGAACAAAGGTACCCAGGTCGTTGTCCGTAACGATGATCTCTGCAATCGTGTTGTTGAGGTAGATGAGCCGGGTAATAGCGGTATTACCTTCCGCGGTTACCGCGTTAACGGTGGCCAGGAAGAAGCCGTCTATGGGGAATTCGGCGGTGCCAAGCACGTCCACGTAGTCGTCGGAGCCGGCGTTTATAGGCGCATGCCTGACAAAATCGCTATAAAGCCAGGTCTTGTCGCCCCGCTGAGGGTTGTCCCGGGCTTCCAGCGTAACCGACTGAAGCACCGCCTTGGTCGTCCTGTTGACCAGGGTGATCCGCCCGACACCGGAGCCCTGTGCTGGGGGCAGGACATCGGTGGGATCCAAATCGTTATCCGCGGGCCTTTCCACATTGATGACATAGTTCCCGCTTTTGTCTTTATAGAAGTAGAGGTAGTGCTCCCTGATGGACTGGGGATCGTTGGACGGCATTATTACCCCGGTCTTCACCGAAGTTTTTTCAGTTACATTGTGGCCGGCTGTTATCTTGTAATTACCCTGGAGCAGGCCGATGCCCCTCCGGTCCTGGACCGCTACCGCAGGATACGCTACGGCCCCTCCGGTCGTAGTTACGGTCACGCTATTGAGAGTGTGCGTAAGGTTCTGCGCGGGAGCGCCGAAGGTTCTTCCCTCATCGACAAACTGCACCCAGTCAACATTTCTTGACCGTGAAAGATTAACCACAACGAAGGTCCCCATGACGGTCCGGTTTTGGGGTGAAATAATGGGGGGGACCGATCCGTTTTCCTCTTCCGCTGTTTTTTCGGTGGTGTTGGCGCCGGAAAGGTTGACCAGCGCATTGGAGATGCTCTGCAGGGCGGCTACGATGGCCGTGTGGTCGGAGCCGCCGACATCGATATTGATGGTGGTGTTCGTATCACCGGGACTGGGGGGCGGGAAGGGCCGGGCAGCGTTCGGATCGTTGGGGGATACCACGACCACATCGGCAAGATCGTCGGGAACACCGGCCTCCTTCTGCTTATTAATATACGTCTGATCCGTGGTGCGGTAGATCCAGACGTAGTAGATACCCCTGGACTGGGTGGCGAACACGTCCGTGGCTAGTTTAAAGCTGGATGCGCCCGCGGGCCTTGACTGGATAGAAAGCTCCACTTCGTACTCGATGTCCGAAGCCTGGACGTACTTGGTCTTGACGATCTTCCAGTTACCCCCCGAGTCCTTGGTGTTGTCGAACTTGGAAATGAGATACGGAGGAACCTCGCTGGCCAGCTTGGGGTTCTCTTTTTGGGTGATGGTGACATCCAGAAAGTCGAGGGTCTTGGACATGTTTACGATGTAGGTTGACGCGGCGGTGACATCCTTGGTATCGACCGTGCCGGTAAGGCCTACTTCGCCGGATAATTCCAGACTGAGCTCGATGGGGCCGTCGGCAAACCCTATGGGGTTGATACAGGAGGCCAGGAATACGAGGATTCCGGCGCCGATGATGGCTGCGATGGCGGAAATTGCGTGTTTTTTCATACTGCGCTCCTTGCTAACAGGCGGCCGGGGGCCGCTTATTACGAACAAACCCCGGGGATTTCAGGAAAACCTCCTGGGGATTTATGGGCTATCATACCGCGTTAGCTTGGATTTTTCAATGTTTCAGGTTTTTTTTTCAAGAAAGTTTAAAGAATCTTCAAAAAAAAGTGTAGGATTCTTCAGATGTAAGCAGGACGGGGGGTGACAGACCATTTTTGCGAGTCTTCGCGCAAGGGATAGGAGGGGTGCCCGAAGGGCAGCCCCGGATAGCCCGGTTTTTTCGGGCGGCGCCCGAAAAAATGCGCCCAAATTCCTTAGATGGGGCTGCTTGTTCACGATCCGGGGAAAGGGCTATACTGGGCTATGCTTATCGATTTGCCAATTCCTGAACTTTTTACCTACGGGGGCCGCAATCCCCGGCCCGCGGATCACGATGCGTACTGGGACCGGGCCATGGGCGAGCTGGACGCCCTGGACCTGCGGCCGGAGCTGATCCCGGCGGAATTTAGTCCGGCCTTTGCCCAGTGCTTTGACCTCTGGTTTACCGGGGTGGGAGGGGTCCGGATCCACGCGAGGTACGTGCGGCCCAGGAACCTGACGGGGAAGATTCCCGCGGTGCTCAAATTCCACGGCTATTCGGGGAGCGCGGGGGACTGGTTCGGCCTGCTTCCCTACGCGGCCGCGGGGATGGCTATTGCGGCCATGGATGTCCGGGGTCAGGGGGGCTTGAGCGAGGACCTGGGCGGGGTTAAGGGGAACACGCTGCACGGCCATATCATCCGCGGTTTGGACGACGGGCCGGATAAGCTGCTGTTCCGCAACATCTTTCTTGATACCGCGGCTCTGGCCAAGGTTCTGGCGGGTTTTAAGGATATTGACGGCAGCCGGATGGGGGCCTTTGGCGGTTCCCAGGGCGGGGGGCTTACGGCGGCCTGCGCGGCGCTGTACCCCGGTCTGAAGCGGGCCGCGGCTATCCACCCCTTTCTCTGCGATTACCGGAGGGTCTGGGAGATGGACCTGGCCAAGGGCGCGTACCAGGAACTGCGGGATTACTTCCGGCACTTTGATCCCCGCCACGAGCGGGAGGACCTTATCTTTACCACCCTGGGCTACGTGGACCTGCAGTTTCTGGCCCCCCGGATCAAGGCGGATGTGCTGCTGCTCACGGGGCTTATGGATACTACCTGCCCGCCTTCCAGCCAGTTTGCCATGTACAACAAGATTACGGCCAGGAAGGACGTGAAGCTGTACCCCGACTTTGACCACGAAAATCTTCCCGATGCCGGCGATCTGGTGTTTAACTTTTTGATGAAGTTATGAGGTCAGCGGTTCATTAATTCCTCCGCACGTAGGCGTCCCGGTAGCCGGAGCCTTTGAAACGCTGGACCAGGGCCCCCGACTCGCCCAGGTTGAGGGGGCCTACCAGGAGGCGGTACATGGGGCTGTCCGCGGTCCCCGCGTTTTGTACGTTCAGGGGGTAGCCGGGATCGATTTTGAGCAGGGCCGATTCAATCGAGGCGATGTTCCGGTAGGCTCCCAGTTGGACATAGTACCTTCCCCTTTCCAGTTCGCTGATAACCTTGACGGGGACCGAGAAGGGTCCGAGATTCGGCGCCGCGGGTGCGGGGGCGTCTTGGTTTTGGGGCGGTGTGCTTTGGGACGGCGGTCTTTGGGGCGGAGCTTCGGGCTGGGAGGCTATGGGATCGGCCCAGGGCCCCTGGGCTTCCCGCTCTGCCGGGACCTTGACCACGACTTCCGGGGGCGGCGCTTCGGGTTGAACGGGGACTGCTATGGGATCAATCCAGGGACCCCGGGGTTCCCGCTCCACGGGGGTCTCGACCAGGACCTTTGGGGGCGGGGCTTCGGCCTGAACGGGGGGCGCTATGGGATCCACCCAGGGTCCCTGGGGTTCTCCGGGGGCCTCGATTAGGACCTTCGGGGGCGGGGCTTCGGCCTGAACCGGGGGCGCTATGGGATCGACCCAGGGACCCTGGGGCCTTCCCCGCTCTTCGGGGAGGAGGACTGTTACATCTTCTTCCCTTAGGGGGGGGCTTTCCGCGGCCAGGCGGGCGGCTTCCGCTGCCCTGGCGGCCTCCGCTGCCCTGGCGGCCTCCGCGGCCCTTGCCGCTTCCGCAGCTCTGGCGGCTTCCGCGGCCCTGGCGGCCTCTGCTGTCCTGGCGGCCTCCGCTGCCCTGGCGGCTTCCGCTGCATCTACGGCCCGCCGGTTTTCAATGGGGTCGATGAAGAGGGATTCGTCCAGCGTAAGCGCGGGCGTTTTCCGGCCTTCGGCGGCTTCCGGCGGGGGGGCGGAAATTTCAGGCCGCTGTCCTACGGGGGGCCGTTCCTCTGCGGGGATCAGGCTGT
The DNA here is from genome assembly GCA_031274285.1 of Treponema sp. Classification (GTDB taxonomy): domain Bacteria; phylum Spirochaetota; class Spirochaetia; order Treponematales; family Breznakiellaceae; genus JAISFT01. Next base: position 8,832 of record JAISQJ010000070.1, read on the forward strand.
ACTCCACCGTGCCGGGGGCCGGCTGGGGCGGAGGCGGTTGAGGGGGCGACGGTTGTATCAGGAGCCGGGCGCTGGCCCGGCTCTCGTTCTCGGGGCCCCCGGCGCTGGACAGGGCTTCCGCCTGAATCCGGCCCTGGGAAGTATCGCTGTTCTGCCAGGCATCGGCCCAGGGATCGGAGGTATTCACCGCGGCCGGGGGATTCGCCGCCGGGGCCCTCGTTTGGGCGCTTGCGGCCGGGGGATTCGGGGCCGGGGGGGGCGCTTCCACCCTTCCCACGGCGCCCCCCTGTTCCCACACCCGGTAGCTGGTCCCCTCCACGCTGTCCCCTTCCTCCGGCAGGTATTCCCCGTACGCATGCTCGTCCCAGTCCTCTTCCCAGCCGCCGGCCGGCGCATCCTGGCGGGGGGGTGTCTTCCCCAAATCAACAATGCTGCCGTGGGAATAATCGGCGTACTCGGAATACTCAACCCCGCCGGGAATCTCGTAGCCGTAGGCGGGGCTTTCCCCGGCCTCGGGTTCGGCGGTCCGGGGGCTCGGCCGTGCCGGGGGCTCTTCCTCCGCCGGTTCCCACGTATCGGCGGCCAGCATGGCCTGGGGATCGTAGTCGGGGTCCCCGGAGACCACCAGCCCTTCGGTAAAGCGGGAAAAGGCGATGGGGTCCTCGGGCTGGGTCATGCGGATTCGGCCGATGGCCTTGGCGGAAAGGCCGATGCGGCTGGCCGCATCGGGGGAAAGGATCGCCAAAAGGCCGGGGGTGTTGAGTCCCGCAGACACGACGGCCCGGATAGACTTCCCGGTCTCAAGGTTGGTGATATCCACCACCGTGTTCTGGGGGAAGGAATTGGTGGCCGCATAGTAGCCGTCCTCGGGGAGTTCCCCCCTGGGCGCCAGGGCCGCCGCCCCTTCCCAGACCGAAGCCCCGGAAAGGCTGAGCAGCAGGGCCCCCAGGGCCAGGGTCTTCCGGGCCAAGGCGCCGGCTGTCTTGATGGGAAATCGTTTCATACTTAGTCCTTTATGTGGGGAATCAGTCCCCGAATAAGCCGTTTGGCCTGATCCGCCTCCCCCTGGGGGGAAGAGGCTCCCGGCTGCGGGCCCGCATAGCCCAGGGGGCTGAAACCCTCGTAGACAAAGCGGTAGGGCCCTTCCGTCCGGCCGCCGGGAAGGGACCTGTAGACCCTCAGACTCACCTCTTTGGGTTTTGCCTTGGGGTCCGTCTCCCCCTGCGGGTAGGACAGGAGGGCCAGGATCAGGTAATCCACCCCTCCCAGGGCCGCGTCTTCCAGTTCCGGCCCCAGTTCCCTGGGGAATTCCCCCTCCGGCGCCGCCTTGCCGGGAAGATCCGCCCCGCTTATCCGGGCCAGGCGCAGGATGGGGGAATTGCTCACCACGTGGCCGGCCTCAAAAAACACGTCCAAGAGGCATGTTTCCCAAAGGGCCGACGATTCAAAGCTTCCGGGGGAAACTTCCGGGGAATTCGCCGGGGTGACCTCCGGGGATAGTTCCGCGGAAATTTCCGGCTTTTCCCCGGTCTCCAGCACCAGGAAACCCACGGTGGCGGCGGAAACCGGCGTTCCCGGGGCCAGGGTGAAAAACAGGGCCCCCCATAAAGTCTTGAAAATCGGCGTCAAGGATATGCCTCCAGTTTGTACCGGGTCCACACATTTACTATCGGCCTCTTTCCTGTTATCCTGAATCGGTGAATTATTATGCGCTGCAGGTAAAAACACGGGCGGAAGAAAAATATATAAAACTCCTGCGGGCCCTGCATCCTGAAATATCCTTTCCGATTTACTTTCCCAAGCGGCGCATCGATATCCGGCGCAAGGGCCAGGTCACCCAGTCTACCAGCCCCGTGTTTCCCGGTTATATCTTTGTGGAAGTGGCCGACGGGGAGGATATTCGCCATTACCATTGGGCCTTCCGCCGTACCGATGGCTTTTTCCGCTTCCTCCGGTCCAACCAGAACATTACCCCCATGGCCGACCGGGACCTGGAGGTGGCCCTCCACTTCATCAAGAACGCGGGCCCCGTGGCGGGCAAGTCCCGGGTCTACTTCAACGAAAACTCCCGGATTGTGGTGGTAGAGGGCCCCCTCATGGGGCTTGAGGGGAAGATAGTTAAGGTCGATAAGAGAAAAGGGAGAGCGAAGATCAAGCTGGATTTGTATAACGACTCCTTCACCATCGACCTGGGCTTTGAGACCATCGGGGTAGTTGAGCGCCGGGAATAGGGCGGATCTTCGCGGTAAGATCAATGATCACGAAAAAATCCGGACGTTTGTACATTATCGGGGCCGGTTTTGCCGGCCAAACCCTGGCCCGGGAGCTCAAGACCAAGGCCATCTTCGGGGAGGTGGTCGCCTTCCTGGACGATGATCCGGAGAAGATAGGCCGTCAGGTCGAGGGGGTCCCGGTGCTGGGGCCCATCCGGGACGTGGCCAGGCTCCTGCGGATGAATCCCGCGGACCAGGCGATCATCGCCATCCCCAGCGCCAGCCGGGAATACCTGAAGGAACTCTACTGGATTCTCAAGCGTGCGGGCTTCGAAAAAATCAGAATCCTTCCGGGGATCTCCCAGATTGTCCAGGGGGACGCCCACCTTATCCAGACCCGTAACATCGATCCCCAGGACCTCTTGGGCCGTACCCCGGTGGCCATCAACCTGAAGCAGAGCCTGTCCTACCTCCGGGGCAAGCGGGTTCTGGTTACCGGCGCGGGGGGCTCCATCGGCAGCGAACTATGCCGCCAGCTCCTCTCCGGCGGGGCTTCCCGGCTCTACCTTTTCGGCCACGGGGAAAATTCTATCTACCAGATTGACCGGGAACTCCGGCTCCTCCAGGAGGAGGGAGTGGGGGAAAAGGCGGTCCTGGTCCCCGTCATCGGAGACCTGAAAGACGGGGATTACATGGACTACATCCTGGGGAAGCTCCATGCCGACGTGGTGTTCCACACCGCAGCCTACAAACACGTACCCATGACCGAGGAGAACCCCGTGGCGGCCATTGAAAACAATGTCCTGGGTACGGAGAACCTCATCAGGGCCGCCAGGAAGCACGGAGTCAGGCGCTTTGTCCATATCACCACCGACAAGGCGGTGGAACCGGTTTCAATCTACGGAATCTCCAAGTACCTCTGCGAAAAAATGGTCCTTAAGGAGGCCCAAGACCAGTCCGGCAATACGGGCGCGGCCTTCATGGTGGTCCGCTTCGGCAACGTGCTGGGGTCCAGGGGCTCCATCATGCCCCTCTTTCAACGGCAGATCGAGAAGGGCGGCCCCGTGACCGTGACCCATCCGGAGATGCGGCGTTGGTTTATGACCATCCCGGAGGCCTGCTCCCTGGTGCTCAAGGCCGGGGGCCTGGGGGAAAACGGGAACCTCTACCTCCTGGACATGGGCGAACCCATCCGCATCCGGGACATGGCGGAACAGATGATCCGGTTCTACGGCTTTGAGCCGGAGGAGGAGATCAAGATCGAATACGTGGGGCTCCGCCCCGGTGAACGGCTGGGGGAAAAACTCTGGGCCAGGGATGAAAACCCGGTGCCCACCCCCTACAGCCGGATTCTCAAGGTGGAATTCCGCGGCCGGGCCGGGGGCTCTGAAACCGGTTTCGCCGGGCTCATGGAAAAATTAAGGCCCATCTGCAAATTCGACCCCGCGCAGGGGGACAGTTACCGGAACAGCGAGCTGCTGCGGCGCATCCTCCGGGAAGCGGTACCCAGCTTCCCGGACGAGCCGGCCCTGCCGGCCGCGGGAGGGGAAAGGCGGGGCTCCCTAAGCTGGAGTTCCACGGACCGGGCGGTCCGGCCCGCGGCCCGCCGGGCGGAAGGAATTTGATGGAGGGGATCCCCTTTGCCCGGCCCTTCATGGGGGAGGAGGAGGAGGCCGCGGTACTCCGGGTCCTCCGTTCCGGCTGGCTCACCACCGGTAAGGAGGCCCTGGCCTTTGAGGCGGAATTCTCCCGCTTCCTGGCCGCGGTCCCGCCGGGCCGGGCCGGGGAAAGCCCCAGGTCCCTCCCCTGCCTGGCGGTAAATTCCGCCACCTCCGGCCTCCACCTGGCCCTGGAAGCCTGCGGCGTCAAGGCCGGGGACCTGGTGCTGCTCCCCGCGTACACCTTCAGTTCCTCGGCGGAGGTGGTCCGCTACCTGGGGGCCCAGCCGGTCTTTGTGGACCTGGTCCCCGGCGGCTTCCATCTGGACAGCCGGGCCCTGGAAGCGGTCCTGAAACGGCTTTCCCAGGGCCTCCCCCCCTACGTTTCCCCGCGGGGGGCCTTCGGCCCCCAGGGCCGGGCGGCCGCGGTCATGCCGGTCCACTACGGCGGCCTTCCCTGCGATATGGCCGCGATCCTGGACATTGCCGGCCGTTACGGCCTCAAGGTGGTGGAAGACGCGGCCCATTCCTTCCCCTCCTGGACCCCCCCCGGCTACGCCGGAACCCAGGTATCCGGCTACGCCGGAACCTTGGGCCATGCGGGGGTCTTTTCGTTTTACGCCACCAAGACCCTCTGCACCGGCGAAGGGGGCATGGTGGTCTGCGGCAGCGGGGAACTGGCGGAACGGATCTCCTGCATGCGGTCCCACGGCATCGACCGGGGGGTCTGGAACCGCTACACCGATGTCAAGGCCTCCTGGTTCTACCAGGTGGTGGAGGCGGGCTTTAAGTACAACCTGCCGGACCTCTTGGCCTGTATAGGCCGGGTCCAGTTGGGCCGGGCCTGGGCGCTCCAGGCCATGCGGGAAGCAATCGCCGGGGCCTACGACGCGGCTTTTGCCGGGGACCCCCATCTCATCATAGCCCCCACGGGGCCGGGGGACGCCCGGCACCTGTACCCCCTGGGCCTCAGGCTGGAAACCCTCCGCATAGACCGGGACGAATTCGCCTCCCGGCTCCAGGAAGGGGGGGTGGGCATATCGGTCCACTTTATCCCCCTCCACACCATGCCCTACTACCGGAAGGTCTGCGGCCTGGAGCCGGAAGACCTGCCCCAGACCATGGCCGCGTTCAGGCGGGAAATTTCCCTCCCCATCTGGCCGGGCATGGACCGGGCCATGGTACAGCGGGTCATCGATCTGGTGCAAAGCACCGCCGCTTACTATACTGCCTGAAAGATGGAGCGCGCCCCCTTACTCCAAGACATCCCCTACCGGTCCACCCTGTATGCCCTCACCATCCGTTCCCCGGCGCCCAGGGGCCGCCTCCAGTCCGTGGACTGCCCCAAGCTGGAACGGTCCTACACCCTCATCACCGCCGGGGATATTCCGGGAAAAAATGAACTGGCGGACTTTCCCGTCCCCATCCTGGCCAGCGGGGACCTGTCCTACCTGGGGGAGCCCGTGGCCCTGCTGACCGGCCCGGACCGGGGGAAACTCGAATCCTACGCCCAGCAGTGCCGGGTCATGGTCCAGGAGGAGAAACCCGTATTCGCGGCCCCCGCCTCCGCGGAGACCTGCGGGGGAGAACCGGAATCCCTGGCCGAGCGCAAGTTCAGCCGGGGCGACCCGGAGGCGGCCTTTGCCGGGGCTGCGCAGGTGATCAGCGCCGAGTACCGTACCGGCATCCAGGAGCACCTCTACAGCGAAGCCGTAGGGGCCCTGGTGGAGTACATCGGCGGGGGCGGCGGGAAAGAGACCGAAGTCCAGTCCATCTTCGTGATCCACACCGCCACCCAGTGGCCCTTCCATGTATCCCGGTCCGCGGCCGCGGTCCTGGGCATAGAAGACAGCCGCATCGTTACCGAACCCAGCGACACGGGGCTCCCCATGGACGGCAAGATCTGGTACCCCTCCCTCATCGCGTGCCAGGCGGCCCTGGCGGCCTCCGTCACCCGGCGGAACGTGCGGCTCCTCCTCAACCGGGAGGAGGATTTCCGCTTTTCCCCCAAGCGGAACGCCTCGCTTATCAGGATTCAAAGCGCCCTGGGGGAAAAGGGGGAACTGCTGGGCGTCAAAATCGACCTTACCGTGGACCTGGGGGCCCGGGGGGTTTTTACCCAGGAAATTCTGGACCAAAGCTGCCTGGGGGTCTTAGGGATAGCGGGCCGGGGAGCCTGGAGCCTTAACGCCAGGGCCGTCAGGACCAATATCCCCCCCCAGGGGCCCTTCGCGGGCTTCGGCGCGGCCCAGGGCATCTTCGCCATGGAGCGGCACTGCTCCCTTATCGCCGACACCCTGGGCCTGGACCCGGCGGAATGGCGGAAGGAAAACTCGCCGGGCAGGAAGAGCCCTCCCCTCTCCCCGGTTTCCGGCTCCCCTCCCCTGGAGCAGCTCCTGGACACCGCCGCGGCCATGAGCGACTACTACCGCAAATGGGCCAGCTACGAACTGCTCCGCCGGCGGCGGCGGGAGGACAGCCCCCCGGCCCGGCCCGAAGCCCTGCGGGGTATCGGCATCGCCCTGGGCTGGCAGGGAAACGGCTTTCTCCATACCGGGGAATCGGAATTCGGCGTGGAAGTCACCCTGAACATAGACGGCTCCCTGGAGATCCGCTCCAGCATAGGGGCCGGGGAGGAATTTATCAGGATATGGTCGGCCATAGCCCGTGAGACCCTGGGGGTGGACGAGGACAAGGTCCGGGTCATCTCCCGGAATACCGCGCTTTGCCCCGATTCCGGCCCCGAAAGCCTGTCCCGGAACATCACCGTCCTCAGCGATCTGGTGGAACGGAGCTGCCAGACCATCAGGAACCAGCGTTTTCGGGACCCCCTGCCCATCACGGTGCGGGAACAGGCGGCCCCTAACGCAAAGCCCCCCCGGAGGTCCCGGTCCCTGCCCAGCGTCCCCAACCCCCGGAGCCTGGAACGGCCGGGCTGGGCCGCCGCGGTGGTGGAAGTTGAAATCGAACCCTACTCCTTCAGCCCCCTCGTTCGGGGCCTCTGGCTTGGGGTGGACGGGGGCAGGATTCTTTCGGAAGAGCGGGCCCGGCGCAGCCTGAAACTGGCAAGCATCCAGGCCCTGGGCTGGGCCTTCGGCGAAAACCTGGAGTACCGGGGCGGGGCCCTGACGCCGGACTCCGTGGCCGGCTACGGCATCTCCAATCCGGGGGACATACCCCCCATCCACATCGATTTCCTCTGGAACGACGTCGGCGTGCCCAAGGGTATCGGGGAACTCCCCTTCTGCTGCGTCCCCGCCGCCTATGTCCAGGCCGTTTCCCAGGCCGCGGGCCGCCCCTTCATGAAAATCCCCCTCCGGCCCCAGGATATTTGGGAAAGCCTCAATCCCCAGGACCAGGGGGAGGCGGCCGAATGACCATCGACTTTATCCTGAACGGGGAAGACGTGGTGGTCCGCTCCGACGCCGAAGTCCGGCTCGTCGATATTTTGCGGGATTCCTTCGCCCTTCAGGGGACCAAGGAAAGCTGCCTCACCGGATGCTGCGGGGCCTGCATGGTGATCTTCAACGGCCTCATCGTCCAGTCCTGCCTTATCCCCGCCTTCAGCATCCGGGGCAGCGAGGTTATCACCATCGAAGGCTTCTCCCAGACCGACGAATACCAGGACATCGTGGAAGGCTTCTCCCGGACCGCACTGGACAACTGCGCGGTCTGCCGGAACGGGAAGATTCTGGCCGCGGAAGCCCTGCTGGAACGGATCCCCCGGCCGGAACGGCAGGATATCCTCAATGCCTACCGGGGGATCCGCTGCCGCTGTACCGACCCCGACACCCTGGTGGCGGCCCTCCAGGCCGCGGCGGAGATCCGGTGGAGGAGGATCTATGGCCGGTCAGCTTAACCAGGTCTTTTTCCCCGCCGCGCTCGGCGAACTGTTCAACGCGTGGACCCGCTTCCCCCAGGCGGTCCCCTTTGCCGGGGGTACGGAACTCATCCGCAGCCAGGGAAGTTCCAGCCTCAGCCTCCCCGCAACCATCCTCTCCCTGGGCCGCATCGAGGAACTGGGGCGGGTGACCCGCACCGAGCGTTACCTGGAAATCGGCGCCATGGTCAAACTGCGGGACATCATCCGGCTGGGCAAAATCGTCCCCGAGGCCCTCACCCGCACCCTGGAAGGTATTGCCGGGCCGCAGCTCCGAAGCCTTGCCACCATCGGCGGCAACCTCTGCTGTCCGGGCCGAAGGCTGGACTGCGCGGCCCCCCTCATCGCCCTGGACGCCATCTACGAACTCCGGGGCGCCCAAAGCTCCCGCTGGATCTCCGCGGCCCGCTTTTCGTCGGTCCCCGGCAGCCCGGCCCTGGGAAAGCAGGAACTCCTCACCCGGATCCGGATACCCCTGGATCAGTGGGATTTCACCGCGTACCGGAAATTCGGCGGCCGGGACAGCGGCGCCGACGGGGGCGTCCTCATCTTCATCATGAAAAACCGTAAGAACATCCTCACGGGCCTGCGGGTCATCTTTGCGGGGCGCCGGATCCTCCGGGACAAGAACAGCGAAACCTTCCTGGTAGGCAAGCGCCTCCCCCTCAGCGGCCGGGAGGCCCAGGATTTTTCCGCCCAATGGCGGGAGACCCTCCTGGAAATGGAGAAAACCAGCCCCCTTACCGGCGCGGAAATCCGCAACTATGTCGAAACTCTGATTCACAACCTTGCAGACTAGGGCCTAACATGCTATGTTGTTCAATGTTTGAACAAACATACGGCTACATAGAGCGTGTTTCGGCCGCATATGGATTCCCTATGGTCCCATTTTCCCCGCGCTCTTGAACGATGAATCATAGCCCTCATCCCGTTAACAATCCCGCCGATACCGAATTTCTCATTCTGGAGAATATCTATGCCTCTCTGGGGCAGGATACCCCCCTCCGGCAGCGGGACCTGGCCCTGGTGGCCGGCGCGTCCCTGGGCATGACCAATTCCATCCTCAAACGGCTGGCCCAGAAGGGCTGGATCTCCGCCAAGCGGCTCAACCGCCGGAACATCCAGTACGCCGTCACCATAGACGGGATCAACGAGATACTCCGCCGCAGCTACCGGTATTTCAAACGGACCATCAAAAATATCATGGCCTACAAGGACGCCATCGACCGGGTCGTGGGCCAGGCGAAGCGTAAAAACTACACCGTCATCCTCCTCATCGGGGTAAGCGATTTGGAATTCATCATCGAACATAGCTGCCACAACCACGGCCTCACCTTTCTTAAGACCGTGGATGCCGCCACCGGCCGGCAGGCCCTGGACAGCCAGAGCTTCGGGATTTTTGCGGAAACCATTCCGGAACAGCCGGACGGCCGGGGGGCCGGGAAAACCCCCAATACCCTCCACCTTTCACGGCTGGTCATGCGGAACAGCCAGGGGCTCCATGAGCCGGCGATCCCTCGCATTTAACTTCGGGGGCTTCCCCCAGGACATCAGGATCCGCGGCCCCGTCCCTCCCCTGGCCCTGATTCTGGAGGAATTCGAGGCCCTCTCCGGGGACCGGCCGCCGACATTCCTCCTCATCTGCGACGAACACACCCTGCCCCTGGCCCGGACCCTAAGCCCCCTTGGGCCCTGTTGCGTTCTGGCCTCCGGGGAGGCCAACAAAAACTGGGCCGCGGTGGAACGGATCATCGCCGCGGCCGCGGAAGCCGGCCTGGGCCGGGATTCCCTCTTTATCGCGTGCGGCGGCGGCGTGGTCAGCGACCTGGCCGGTTTTGCCGCCTCCGTCTACATGCGGGGGGTCCGCCTGTGCAACGTCTCCACCAGTCTCCTGGGCATGGTGGACGCCGCCCTGGGGGGCAAAACCGGTTTCGACCTCTTGGGCCTTAAGAACCTGGCCGGAACCTTCTACCCCGCCCGCCTGGTCTACCTCCCCGTGGAAAGTCTTCGTACCCTGCCCCCCGCGGAGTGGAAGTCCGGTTTTGCCGAGCTTATCAAGACCGCAGTCCTGGACGGGGAGGACTTTTTCCGCCTGCTGGAAACGATCCCTGGAGGCCCGGAAGCCCTCCAGGACCCGGAAGCCCTTGAGGGCCCGGAGGGCCCGGCCCTGGAGGAAGCGGTCTACCGGGCCGCCGCGTATAAGGGCCGGATCGTGGAGGAAGACCCCCGGGAAACCGGAGGACGGCGGGCCCTGCTTAACCTGGGCCACAGCTTCGCCCATGCCCTGGAATCCTCCGCGGGGCTGGGCCGGATCTCCCACGGCGAAGCCGTGGCCTGGGGACTGGCCCGTTCCTGCGAACTCGGCCTGGCCCTGGGGATCACCGGCGCGGAACGGGCCGGCCGCATCACCGCCCTCCTCAAAGCCAGGGGCTACGAAACCGCGGCCCCCCATCCCCTCATGGGACCTTCCTTCATGGAAGCTCTGAAAAAGGACAAAAAAAACCGGGGCGGCAGGGGGGTCTTCATCGTCCCCGCCGCCGGGGGCGCGGAGATTCTGCGGGAAGCCCCGGCGGAGGAACTGCTCCGCCAAATCGTAAAAGTCAAATCGTAAAAGGACACGTATGCGAAACCTACCAGCCCTGAAATTCGGGGCCGCTTTCTCAAAATCCGGCAGGTTGAAACCGCTTTCACTAAGCTTTTTTTCCCTCTGCCTCTTCCTGGCCGCCCTCTTTCCCCTGGCATCCCAGGAAGCCGGAGAGGCTTCAGTAGGGGCTTCGGCAGAAGCCGCGGCAGAAGCCGCGGCAGGGGCCGCCGATACCACGGTCTATGTGATCCGCGGCATTAACTTCGACATCACCGGCCGCACCCGCCCCTACGCCCTCCGCAACCACGGCAGGCTTCAGGAGGGGGAAACATTCACCGGCCGGGCGGCCCTGGATTTTTATATCAGGGATCGCACCCAGCTCCTGGTGAACCAGCGGGTACTCAAGGATACCGTCACCATTACCCCTACCCTGGGGGAACCGGAGGCGGACGGCAGGATTCCGGTGGATCTGCTGATCACGGTCAGCGATACCTGGAATATCATGGTATTTCCCAAACCCCTCTGGGACAGCAACGACGGTTTTGATCTTACCCTCAAGGGCCGGGACTATAACTTTTTCGGCACCATGAGCCCCCTCCGGCTGGACCTGGGCTACCAGCTCAACACCCGCAAGGAAAGCAATTTTAATTTTCTTATCGATTCGGATATTCCCTTTACCGCCCTGGGTTTTAACTGGAATATCAACTTCGATAACCAGTTCGACTATTCCTGGCGGGAAGCCCTGGGCTACGCCAATACCACCGGTATCTCCATGGAACTTCCCTGGCGGCGCAGCACCTTTATTTTTGACATAAGCCACCAGATTAGCTGGTACGATAAAAACAGCGCCTGGGAACGGGATCAGGGTTACGGGAAATTTTTTGAAGGCCTGATTAACTCCATCGGCTTCGGCGTGGACTGGAAAATCCCCACGGGATTAGAGGTATATAAATTCGGCGAGCTTACCTATACCCCCAAGCTGCGGCAGAGCCTTAACTATAACCCCGGAAGCTGGGACATGAACGAATGGCGGGATCTCCGCCGGTCCTATACCACCAGCTTCAATCAAACCCTGGGCTTCGGCCGGGTTGACTGGATCGGCAATTTTCGCCGGGGCCTGGAGGCGTCCTTTGAAAATGAGAACACCTACAACTATACCCGCCGGACCTGGAACAACAGTTACTCCCTCAATGCCGCGGGCCATTACCTTTTCAGCGATTCCCTGGGCATTACCTCCCGGCTGCAGTTCCGCCACTGGTTCCTCAATTTCCCCCGCAGCCTCTATTACGACGGCGGGGACGTGCTGAGGGGAGTCCTGGATGCCGATGTCTGGGCCGATATGATGTTCTCCATCAACATCGAATTACCCATCCGGGTACTGTCCGCCCGCCCCTCCCGGTGGTTCAAAAAAGATAAGATGCGGATCTTCAACTTTGAATTCTTCTTATCCCCCACCCTGGATATCGGCCTGGCCCATCTCCCAAGTCCCATGAACGGCCAGAAGGTCCTTACCCCCTACTATACCGGCGGCCTTGAAGCCCTGATATTCCCCGACATTATGCGGAGCCTCTATATCCGCCTTAGCCTGGGTTTCGATCTGGATAAATTTTTCTGGGACTACTCTATCCCCTCGGCCGAATTCTTCTTCGGCCTGGGCCATTTTTTCTAAACCTGATC
>JAISQJ010000078.1 GCA_031274285.1 Treponema sp.
GCTACTCCACAAACCTTACCAGCGCGGTGTCCAGTTCCCAGGAGACCGGGCGGTCCCGGGGGGGCAGGGGCGCGCGGAGGGGCTGCTCCGCCAGGAGCCGGAGACCGTCCTCCAGTTCCAGCTCCAGGTTGGTAAGGCCCCCCTCAAAACCGGCCCGGCGGAACAGGGCCTTGATGCGGGTTTTCCCTGCCGGGGCCTTTCCCTCCGGGGGCCTTTCCGCCTCTTCCGGGACCCGGCGTACCGCGTCTCTGGGGACAAAAACCAGGCCCCCCCCGTCGATGCCTAGCTTTTTGCCGGGAAGCACCGTGCCCCGGCCGAAAAAATTTCCGGCAAAGGCGGTCTTGGGTTCCAGGAAAAGTTCCCGCCCGCCGCCGATTTCCACGATCCGGCCCCGGTCCATCAGGGCAATCCGGTCCCCCAGCAGGGCGGCCTCCTCCCGGTCATGGGTCACAAAGATGCAGGGGGCCTTGGAATTGGCCCGCATGGAGGCGAATTCCCCCTGAATCTCCCGGCGCAGCGGGGCGTCCAGGCTGGAAAAGGGCTCGTCCAGCAGGAGGAGCCGGGGCTGGGCTGCCAGGGCCCGGGCCATGGCCACCCGCTGCCGCTCCCCGCCGGAAAGGGTATCCACCCGCCGCTTTTCCCAGCCCCCAAGCCGCACCGCGGCCAGGGCTTCCGCGGCCGCGCGGCGCCGTTCCGCCGCCCCGAGCCCCCGCAGCAGGGGACCGTAGGCCACATTGCCGCCGGCGGAAAGGTGGGGAAACAGGGCCAGGTCCTGGAACACTAGGGAGATTCCCCGCTTCCAGGGGGGCAGGGCCGCGGCGTCCTCCCCGTCCAGCAGTATCTCCCCCCCGTCTTCCCGCATAAGCCCCGCGATGATACTAAGGGCCGTGGTCTTGCCGCAGCCCGAAGGCCCCGCCAGCGCCAGGGTTTCCCCGGCGGCCACCTCAAGCTTATCGATACAAAGCCGGAATCCCCCGGCAAAGGATTTTTCCAGGTTACGGATTTCCAGGGACATGGGAGCCCTATCCCGCAAACCCATCGGCCCCCTCTTTTTTTACCGCGTCACTCATGGCCCAAGTATAGCCAGACCCCCGAATCGTGTAAACGTTTATAGGGGGTAAGTCTCCCCCCTCGGCCCAGCCCGCCGGCCCTTCGCTTCGCTCAGGGTCAGGCGGTCTTGGCCTACCCCCCTCCCCGGCGCCTATTCACCGCCGCTGTTTTCCAAAAGCCCCCAGATCGGCAAGCAGAAAGAGGGCGGCGCAGCAGAGGATGAGCAGGGTTCCCGCGGCGCAGGCTGCGCCGTAGCGGTAGGCGCCCACGGCCCGGTAGATGAGCAGGGGCAGGGTCTCCCAGTCCTCCGTCCCCAGCATCATTACCGCGTTGAGTTCCCCCAGGCTGATGGCCGCGGCAAAGGCCCAGGCGGAGCGGAGCCGGGGAGCTGCGGCGGGCAGGGCCAGGCTGAACAGTTGGGCCAGGGGCCCCGCGCCCAGGGAAGCCCCGGCGTTCAGCAGATTGGGGGGCAGATTTTTCAGGCCCTGGGAAATGGAATTAAAGGCGAAGGGCAGGGCGATAACCGCATGGACCAGGGTCACCGAAAGGAAGGACCGGGACTGCTCCCTGCCGTAGAGGATAAGCCAGCCCAGGCCCAGGACTATCCCCGATGAGGCCAGGGGCGAAAGGACGGCCATTTTCAGCAGGGTGTCCAGGAGCCTGGGGGATTTTTCTCTGCGGCCCTCTGCAGTCCTTTTGAGGACGGCCCCCCCGGCCAGGACGGCCAGGAGGCAGGAGAGGGCGGCGGAGGAAAAGGCCAGGATCAGGGAACGGCCCAGGGCGGGGAGGGCCCGCTCCCCGATGGTCAGCCACCAGCCAAGACTTAGCCGGGCCGCCCCGGCGCGGGAGGCCTTTTGCAGGAAGGATTCCAGGGGGACCGAAAGGATGGGGCCCAGGACCAGGAAGGCCAGGACCAGGCCGTAAAGTCCCAGGGCCGCGAAAAACGGGGGCCCCCGCCGGAGGCCCATCATCCGGTCCCGGTCTTCCGCCGTGTTTATCCGGCCGATCCGGGCCTCAAAAAAGAGGTAGAGCAGAAATACCGCGCCGGCGACAAGGGTCTCAAAGAGGGCCAGGATTCCCGCGGCCCCGTAATCCGCGGAGATCCTCGCATAGCGGTAGATTTCCACCGCCAGGGTACTGGCGCCGGGGCCTCCCCCCAGGACCAGGACCACCGCGAAGCTGGTAAAGCAGTACAGGAACACCAGCAGCGCCGCGGCCGCGATGCCGGGAAGGGAGAGGGGGAGGAGGACCGTGAACGCGGCTTTGAGGGGGGAGGCCCCCAGGCTGACCGCGGCGGGGAGGTACGCCCGCCTGGCCCCTGCTATGCTGTCCCCGGCCAGACGCAGCGCCAGGGGAAAGTTGTAGAAGCCGTGGGCCAGGATAATGGCCTCCGGCTTGTAGAGGACCTGCAGGGGGTTCCGGCCCAGGGCCGCGATGATCCGGTTGAGCCAGCCGGAGTTCCCGAAGAAAAGCACAAAGCCCAGGACCACCAGGATCGGGGGCAGGGCGAAGGGTATCCCCGCAAGGGCCCGCAGCAGGCCCAGGGCCCCCCGGTCCCCGGCCCCCGGCGAGGAAAGCAGGTATGCGCCGGGGATCCCCAGGGCCAGGGCCAGCAGGGTACTGAGGAGGGCCTGCCGCACCGTAAAGCCCAGGGTGGGCAGGATAGTTACCGCCAGGGCCAGGTAATCCCGGCTGGCGGCCAGGCTCCCCACGCCCAGGGCCAGGCTTGCCCCGTAGGGGAGGATAAAGACCAGGGCCGTCAAGACCAGGGGGGGCAGGGCCATGATCCCTTGCCATAATCCATGGCAGGCCTCCCGGCCGCCCGCGCCCTTCCGCCCCACCCGGCTAACGGCCCCTCATCAGGGCCGCCCATTCGTTCAGTTCCGCTTCCGTGGCGGGGGCCGGCCGCAGGGCCTTGGGGCTCCTGGGGGCGATGCGGAAGGAATCGGGCAGGGGAATGTCGATCACCGGGTACATCCAGTTGGTCAGGGGGATAAGGGCCTGAAATTCCGGGCCCAGCATGTAATCGAGAAAGGCCTTGGCGTTTTCCTTGTTTTTGGCGGCCCCGAGGAGCCCCGCCAGTTCCACCTGTATGGGGTGGCCCTCGCTAAAGATCGCCGCCTGATACCGCTCCGTATCCTCGTACTCCAGGTGGTAGCTGGGGCTGGTGGTGTAGGACAGCACCAGGGGGGCCTCGCCGTTGGTAAAGAGACCGTAGCCGCTGCTCCAGCCCTCGGCAATGGTGAGCACCGAGGGGGAAAGCCGGCGCCAGTAATCCTGCCACTTCTCCCCGTAGACCTCCCGGACCCAGCCGAAGAAGCCAAGCCCCGGAGAGGATGTCCGGGGGTCCAGGAGGATGATCTTCCCCGCATAGCGGGCTTCCGTCAGTTCCTCCAGATTGGCCGGGGGCCCGGGCAGGGCCTCCGAATCATAGACAAAGGCAAAGTAGCTGTAGTCAAAGGGGGTAAGTGTCCAACCTTGCCGGCCTGTCCATTCCTGCCGGCCTGTCCAGCTTTGCTGGACGTTCAGCAGTTCCGGCCTAATTCCCTCGGCGCCGGCAGGCTTGTAGGGTTCCAGGAGCCCCGAATCAAGGGCCCTGCCGGCCAGGTTCTGGTCCAGCCCCAGGATGATGTCGGCCTGGGCATCGGCCCCCTCCTGGAGGAGCCGGGCCAGGACTTCCCCCGCGTCTCCGTGGTTGACCCAGCGGATGGCGATGCCGGTCCTTTCCAGGAACTGCTTCTCCGCCTCCGGTCCGGGACCCCATTCGGAGCTAAAGGAATCGTAGGTCCAGATCACCACTTCCTTGGGGGAGGGTTTTTCTCTTTTTCCCCCCGCGGGGAGGGGAAAAACCGCAAGGGCCAGGCCCAAGAGGACAAGGGGAACCGTTTTTCTGCACATGATCTACTCCTTCCACCAGTCCGGGCCGCCCCGGACGAACCTGAAGGAATAGCTTAGAAAAGCAAGGTTAAGGCGCTTAACCGGGGTTTCGCCGCACGATACCCGGCCGGGCCCCCTGGCTTAACTGTGCTCCCTACGCCGGCATTATCCGGATCAGGTTCAACGGGTCTAATCTCAGGCGGAGCCCCCATCCCCAACGCAACAGCTCCCTGTTCCGTCTTCGATAACCGGCCCGGCCACCCCGAACGATGTAATAAAAAGACTCTACCAAAAGGCCGGAACTTGGTCAACGGGGAGGGGCCAAATAATTTTTATACAAATATTTTTCTTGACAGATCCTTTTTAGGGGGCTTACCATTAGATGTATCGGAAAAATACGATCTGTTCTGTTTGCTGGAAGGAGGTTTGGTTTGATCTTTGTCGTTTGTCAGCTACCCCCCCCCCCCCCATGTTTGTATAGTAGTTTTCTAAATTATCGGTATTCCCAATTTATCTTTCCCATACCAATTTGTTCGCTCATTAATTTTTCTATGCCCCCATACGTGAATTTATGCCGTTCAGATCTAAGAAATTTGCAGAAAATAATACGGTCCAGCAGAAGTATGTACTATCCTCCGCAATTAACCGGGCAATACTTAGGTATGGGCCAAATAATTTTTTTATACACCCTCTTTTTTTCCCTTTTGGTAATAACGGCATGGTCTTGCTTTGCCGTGTTAGGCGGACTTTGTCCGCAATATAAATTACTTCATTTGGAGGAATTGTATGTGTAAACGTATCATTGGGGTTCTTTTGCTTGGCATAGGATTTGCCTCGGGCGCCCTTTTTGCTGCCGGCGGCCGGCAGGGAGGGGCCGGCCCGGGTTCTACGGTACTCAATGTGGCTCTCAGTTATCAGCCGGCGGAACAGGTGCATCAGTACATGCTGACCGTGGGAAAGGACTATGAGGCTGCGAATCCAGGTGTCAAGGTTGAGATGGGTTTTTACCCCGATTACGAAGTTACCATGAAGACCAAGATGGCAGCCAGGGATCTTCCCGATTTGTGGGCTACCCACGGCTGGTCTGTGGCGCGCTATTCGGAATATCTTGAGCCGCTCAACAGCCAGAGTTGGGCATCAAAGGTAAATCCTAAGATCCTTCCCGTAATTACAAACAAGAGCGGTCAGTTCTTTGTTTTGCCCTTCAATGTGGAATCCCAGGGTATTGTTGTAAATCAGGATGTCCTTGAATCCGTTGGCGTCGATA
The DNA here is from genome assembly GCA_031274285.1 of Treponema sp. Classification (GTDB taxonomy): domain Bacteria; phylum Spirochaetota; class Spirochaetia; order Treponematales; family Breznakiellaceae; genus JAISFT01. Next base: position 5,195 of record JAISQJ010000078.1, read on the forward strand.
TCAGGTCAATTAAAACATGGGATGATTTCCGCAATGCCTGTGCAAAGGTTAAGGCCGCCGGAAAAATTCCGCTGGATATCGCGGGTAACGCCTCAGAAGACTGGACGGTGGGAACCATCTACAATACCTTAGGACAGAGCTTTTTGGTAACCAATGAAAGGCAAAACAGCCGGAATGCGCTGCTTGACGGTTCCTTTAACTGGGGCAGGGATTGGGGAGTTATTCAGGACTTCCTTCTGGAATTGAGGGATAAGGGATATTTGAATCCCGACTACACCCAGGGAACCGAGGAAAACCAGTTCAGGCGTCTTGGAAACGGCGAAGTTGCCTTTGTCATGTCGGCCAATAACGCCATCACCCGGGCAAAGCTTGTGAATCCTAATGCGCGTATAGGATTCATCGCCGTTCCTTCCAACAGTCCCGGCGATCCTCCCACCCTGACATCCGGTGAAAGGATGACCCTTGGTGCTTACAAGGATGGACGCGCTAAGGCGGAAGCGCTCAAGTTTCTTGAGTACTGTTCCCAGCCTGCGATCATCAACCGGGTTGCCACACTGGACAAGTGCGAAACGGGTCTTATCGGCCCGGAGTATACCGCCGATCTTTCCGATCTAAAGCCCTACTTTGACAATCTTCAAAATATACGCGGCTTCCCCTATTTCGATCGCGCCTATCTTCCTAGCGGCATGTGGGACGCCCTCTGCAAAACGGCGAGCGGACTTCTTGCCAATACCATGACAAAAGATCAGGCCATATCCAGGCTCAGGAACGATTATAATGATCTAAGAGCCCAGCAGCAGTAATTTTTGAAAGGTGCTGCCCTAAGACCGTTACCGGGCAGCGCCTCTTTCGCTAATAAGGAGAAGATGTAACGTGAATTCTGTTTACAGAAAAGCCAACATACTGTACGTACCGGCCCTGATTATGCTTGTCTGGTTTATCATCTATCCATTTTTGGACGGGCTTCGCATTTCATTCACCAATTGGAATGGATTTTCGCAGAACTACCGTTACATAGGATTGGGAAATTTTCTGCGCATAGTTAAAGACGAGAACTTTTTTGTCTCCCTGAAAAATACCCTGTTCTACGGATTCGGAAGTACGTTCCTGCAGCAAATTCTTGGCCTCTCGACGGCGCTTCTTTTGAATGGCGCATTCAGGGGCCGTGATGCGATCAGGACTATTATTTACCTTCCCGCCATGATTTCAGGAGTTATCATGGGGTTTATGTGGCGTTATCTTACCGAATACCAGGGCGCATTGAATGATATTGTTTTGCTTTTTGGGAAAGATCCGGTATTGTGGCTTTCTTCAACGGAAGTAACGGTGCCGTTAATGGTTATCATCAATTCGTTTCAGTATTACGGCATATCGATGATCATTTACCTTGCGGGGCTTCAGGGTATTCCCCGCATTTATTACGAGGCGGCAAACATAGAAGGAGCGGAAACCCCGGTCATATTTTTTAAGATTACGCTGCCCCTTCTCTACCCGTCTTTTATGACAAGCGTGATGATCAACCTGATAGGAGGGCTGAAGCTCTTTGATGTGATCAAAGCTCTGACGGGAGGAGGGCCGGGATATACAACCCATTCTCTGGCGACCTTTATACATGTAACCTATTTTGCCTCACAGAATGCGGGATTTGCCGCAGCGGTTGGCTTTGCTCTTTTTGCGTTAATCCTTGTCATTACCCTGGCCGTGCAAATGGTTTTTAGGAAGAATGAGGTGGAATATTTATGAAACAAAAATTTTTCCCCTTATTGAAATATATTCTTGCCCTAATTATCTGTGCAATTCAGATGGTACCGCTTTATATTTCCGTTACGGTAAGTTTTAAACCGCAAAGCGATACAAGTTCGTACTGGAAACTGTCCCCCAGACCCTATTGGCAGAACTATGTCAATGCGGTGCAAAGCAGCAACCTGCCGCGGGCCTTTCTCAATACCGCCGTCATTACAACTCTTTCCACCCTTGCCGTTGTGCTTCTCTCTTCAATGGCCGCTTATCCGTTGGCGAGGAATCCTTCACCTCTGAATAAAAAAGTAAAAACATTTATTCTCTCTTTAATGATGATACCCGCATTGAGTCTTCTGGTCCCCCTCTATGTAATGCTGATCCGCATGCAAATGGTCAGTAAATATTCAGGTATCGTGATGGTTCACACCGCATTCAACCTTCCTTTAGCGATTTACATGATTTCTAATTTTATTAATACTATTCCGCGGGAGCTTGATGAGGCTGCGCTTATTGACGGCAGCAGCGTTTACGCGATTTTTTACCGTATTATTGTTCCCCTGTTGAAGCCGGTATTCATATCCATAGTAATTCTTACGGCCGTTCCCGTGTGGAATGACTATCAGTATTCTCTTTACTTTCTGCAAAAACCCGCCATGCAGGTAGTTACCCTGGCAATAGCCTCGTTCTTTTCCTTGACAAGTTCTGATCCGCACGTAGCCGCCGCCATGGCGTTAATGGTGGTTATACCCATAGCCGCCCTGTATATGATCCTTCAGAAATATTTTATTAAAGGTATCATGGACGGTGCTATTAAATAGGGGAATAATTATACCGGAATACTGATAAATACTTTCTTGACAGACCCTTCTATATTGGTATAGAATTATGTCTCTAGCGTGGTTTTCCCAATCACTGCTTATCTTAATCTTCGAGGTATCAAAATGCCGGTATTCAAATTATTTTCTCCCCAAAAAAAAGTTACGGTTAATCTTTTTTTTGACGGTTCCCTTTCCTATCAGGTTCTGGTTGACGGACGGGAGGCGGTTGCGCCTTCACCCCTGGGGCTTGTTTCCGCCGCCGCGGATTTCACCTCTTCCCTAAAACTAAAGGGGGAGGAACGGCGCCGTCTGGACTATGAATATCAGATTCCCGCCTATAAAAAAGCGTCATGCCGGGATACCGCCAATTGCCTTACCCTGACATTTGAAAAGGACGGTATTGACATGACTGCCGAAGCCAGGGCCTACGATGACGGCGCCGCGGTGCGGTTAACTATAAAGGGGGCCGGCGGGGCCCAGGTCCTCAGTGAAGCCACCGCCTATAATGTTCCCGGTACCGCCATAGAGGTTTATGCCCAAAAGCATCTGTGGAGTTACGAAGATCATTATCACCCGGTGACAAAAGATGAACTCTGGCAGAATGTATACGCCTTCCCGGTTCTTGCCCGGTTGGAAGGCGGATATTGGGCCTTGTATGCCGAAGCGCCGGTTTATGGGGGAAATTACGGCGGAGGGGTTCTCCGTTCTTCCCGGGAAGAACCTTCCAAACTTGTCCTGCACCGTTCGCCGGATCAGAGGGGTCCGGTAACCGGCAATCTGCCCTTCTCGACCCCCTGGCGGGCGGTTGTTACCGGCGATCTTAACGATATTGTCGTGTCAAATCTCCTGGAAAATCTTAACCCCCCGTCGATAGTCCAGGACCCGTCGTATATCAAGCCGGGCAAACTTGCCTGGCATTGGATGGTCGAAAATGACGGAGCGGCGAATCCCAAGAGAATGAGGGAATATGTGGATTATGCCGCGGAAATGGGATTTCCCTATTCCCTGGTGGACGGCGGCTGGCCGGGGAAAACTGATATAGCGGAATTGGTACCGTATGCCCGTGGAAAAAATGTGGGGATTTGGATTTGGGAGCACAGCGCTGCGGTGCGGGATAAAAGCGAGGCGGAAGAGAAACTCAAGCTCTGGGCGTCCTGGGGCGTAGCGGGAGTAAAAATCGACTTTTTTGAATCCGACTGCCAGGAGCGGATAGCCCAATACGAAATGCTGGCCATATTGGCGGATAAATACCGGCTTATGCTGAATTTTCACGGCTGTTCAAAACCGACCGGCACCTCCAGGACTTGGCCCCATGTTCTTTCCTACGAGGGGGTCATGGGCGGGGAATACCTCCAGAATTTTTCCACCTATCTTCCCGGCGGTCCCGACGCGGCCCATAATTGTACGCTTCCCTTTACCAGGAACGCCGTGGGCCCCATGGATTATACCCCGGTTATTTATAATTCCTACCTAACCGGCACCACCGATGCCCATCAGACCGCCCTGACGGTAATATTCACCAGTTATGCCATGCATATTTCAGAAAAACCGGAAATTGTACTGCAGCATCCCTGCCGACCTTTCCTTTCCCGGGTGCCGTCGGTTTGGGATGATACCCTGCTCTTGGAAGGTATGCCCGCGGCCTTTGTTACCATGGCCCGGCGCAGGGGTGACGAATGGTATGTTGCCGGTATTTGCGCCAGAAGGCCGCGGTGGGCGGAATTGAAATTCGATTTTCTTTCCCCCCGCTTTACCTATGCCGCCGAACTGTATACCGATGATATTTCCGGGGATCTGCCCTTTGATCAGGCCGCCGGGGCCCTTCCCGATGCGGATGATAAAAAATGTGCGGAGCTGATGGCTTCTTTTTCCCGGAAATGCGCCCACCAGCATAATATCCATGCGGTAAAAACAGAAAAGTTCACCGTGAAATTCGATGATGATTTCCGTCTTCCCCTCAGCGTGAACGGGGGTTTTGTCCTGCGCCTAAGTCCGCAATGACCGGGGCTGCTTATTAGTGTTTCCAATATTACCGGGTTTTCGGTAAAAATTTTTTTCAAGGAGAAATCATGGCCGGGAAAAAGATCGTTTTTATTGGTGCGGGGAGCCAGGTTTTTACAAGAAACCTGACCAGGGACATTCTCACATTCCCCGCGTTGTCGGATGCCCGCTTGGCGCTGGTCGATATTGACCGGGACAATTTGGACCTTGCAAAGAGGGCGGTCGAGAAAATTATTGAAATGGGAAAATATCCTGCCACGGTGACAACCCACACTAACCGGGCCGAAGCCCTGGAAGGGGCGGACGGGGTTGTTTGTACTATTGCCTATGGGGGAATAGAAGCGGTTAAAGCGGATATAGGTATTCCCACAAGCTATAATCTGTCGATCAACATCGGCGATACCAGGGGTCCCTCGGGGATTTTCCGGTATTTGCGCACTTGGCCCGTGATGCTGGAAATCTTAAAGGACATCGAGAAATATTGTCCCAGGGCAACTTTCCTTAACTACACTAACCCCATGGCCATGCTCTGCCGTTCCATGCAAACCGTATCCGATGTACAGGTAACCGGCCTTTGTCACAGCGTACAGGGTACCGCCGAAATGCTGGCCGGCTGGCTGGGCGCCGATATGGCGGACATTGATTATGTGTGCGCGGGAATTAACCATCAGGCCTTCTATCTAAAATATCTCTGGAAAGGGGTGGATGCCTACCCGGCGTTGAAAAAGCTGATGGAAAAACCGGAGATTTACAACGAAGAACAGGTCCGCAATGAAATGTTTCTTCACCTGGACTATTATGTAACCGAATCTTCGGGGCATAACAGCGAATACAATGCATGGTTCCGTAAACGTCCCGATCTGCTGGAAAAATACTGTACCCATGGTACAGGCTGGAATCCCGGCCATGATCTGTGGAAACGTTTGAATGACCAAAAAGACAGTGCCGGGGACGATCACCGGCGGGAAGAGTTTAACAAATGGATCTCCGGCGATATTGATCTAAAGCGGGGCCACGAATTCGCCTCCTACATATTCAATGCCGTCTTCGGTGATAAGACGGTGTATGAATTTAACGGGAATGTGCGCAACTTCGGCCTTATTGACAATCTACCCAAGGGCTGTTGTGTGGAAGTTCCGGTTTATGCCGATAAAGCCGGGCTGCATCCCGTACACGTAGGAGCCCTGCCGCCGCAGCTTGCGGTCCTGATCAATACCAGCGCCGGATGTGAAGAGCTGGCCGTGGAAGGCTGCCTGGAGGGAGATCCCCGCAAAATTTTCCATGCCTGTCTTTACGATCCCCTTACCGCGGCTGTTTGCTCCATGGGGGAGATTAAGGAGATGGTAGACAAGATGTTCAAGGCGGAACAGCAGTGGCTTCCACAATTTAAGAAATTTAACTAAACTCTTCAGGCGGCGGCCCCCGTAGCCGGTATGGCGGGGCCGCGGTATTGACAAATCTTAATGGTGTTTGAGGCGGCGGAAAAAGTTAAAACCCATGCCATGGGCATTGATGTTGAAGGCGAATTGGGCATGGTAGGCCGTGAAGAAGCGGTTGACCGCGGCCGGCGTTCCCCCTCCCCGGGTAATCAGCGCCCTGCTCAATGCGGCCTACTTGCCGGTGGTTGATTTTATCGCGGAAAAAATGAAGTTGCTGAATCCTGATAATGTAGCTATACTGTAGCCGGTAAAAAGGAGGATAGCATGATAAAGGCCATTGCCCTTTGCGCACCGGTTTCCGACTATCTGGTTCATGTGGATCGTATTCCGAAGCCCAACGCCTTTGCCCGGATTCTGGAGCAGTCGTGGCAGTTCGGCGGCAATGCGGCCACCGCTATTGTCACCGCTTCCCGGCAGGGCCTTCCCTCGGGGATCATGGGGGTTGTGGGGGACGATCCTAACGGCCAGGCCCAGCGGGTGGACTTTCAGCGCCACGGCGTGGATGTTTCCCGCCTCATAAGCCGCCGGGGTATGTCCACCCCCTACTGCATCTGTATTTCCGACGAGGAAACCAACGGCCGCTCCATCCTGGGGGCGCAGAATCCCTATTTCCCCCTTGCCGAAGAGGAACTGGACCTGGACTACCTTTCCCAGGCCCGCTACCTGCTTTTGGACGGGAATACCCCGGCGTCCCGAAAAGCCGCCAGGGTCATCCTGGACAAGGGAGGGGACGTGATGTTCGACGCGTCATCCTATTCGGAAACGCAGGAGGAGATGCTCCCCTACACCAGCGTCTACATCACCTCGGAATTCTACTGGAAGGAACGCTACCAGGGCCGGGATATTTTTGACTGCTGCCGGGATATGAAAAAGCGGGGCCCCCACACGGTAATTTTTACCCTGGGTAAGGAAGGCTGCGCGGGCATCGGTCCCGACGGGAAGGAATTCAGGATGCCCGCCCTGGAGGTGCCCAAGGTGGTGGACACCACCGGCTGCGGCGATACCTTCCACGGCGCCTACATTGTAGCCATGGAGCGGGGCCTGGATGCGGAAGGCTGCGCCCGCTGGGCCAGCGCCAGTTCGGCGATCAAATGCCAGGCCATAGGCGGCAGGGCGGCACAGCCCACCGCGGAGATGGTGGAGGAATTTCTTAGAACCGGCCGCTCGGACCTGGGCTTCCTGGAAGAGCGGCTTGAGTATTACCGCAAACTGCACTATTCCCTATAAACATGAATGGAGGTACCGCATGTACGATTTCTCAAAACTTACCGTGGGCATCGCCCCGACCAGGCGTGACTTTTTCCCCCCCAAGGAGGGGGCCTATGAAGTCAAAAAAATGATGATGCCCGTACTCAGGGAGATTTTCGCCAAATTAAACGTTGAGGTTGTTGACATCGACAGCGTTAACGGCGAAGGGCTCCTTTCGGACAACGCCGATATCCCGGCCGTTAAAAAGCTTTTCCTGGATCGGGGGGTGGACGCCCTTTTCTTTCCCCATGCGAACTTCGGGCAGGAGGAGCCGGTGGCCAAGCTGGCGGCGGAGATGAATCTCCCGGTGCTGCTCTGGGGCCCACGGGACGAGGCGCCGCCGCCCAAGCCCGCGCCTCACCGCCAGACCGACATACAATGCGGCCTTTTAGCCACCAGCAAGGCCCTGCAGCGTTACGATGTGCCCTTTACCTATATCGAAAACTGCCGCCTGGATTCGCCGGTCCTGGAGCGGGACCTTGAATCTTTTGTACGGGTGGCCGCCGCGGTTAAGGCCTTCAGGGGGATGCGTATATTGCAGCTTTCCACCAGGCCCCGCCAGTTCCTTACCGTAAAGGTAAACGAGTCGGAATTGCTGGAAAAATTCCGCATCGAGGTTATCCCCGTTGAAAGCGCGGAGATCGTGGGCGCCATTAAAGAGGTGCTCAATAACGAGGGGCCGCTGGTAAAGGAACGAATCGCCGAATGGAAAAAAATATACCAATTTGATGAAAACAGCGAAAAGGTGATTGACAAGCTGGCGGCTTCGGCAATCGGCATAGAGCGGCTGGCGGAGCGTTACGATTGCCGCGGGGTTTCAGGCGAATGTTGGTCCCTCCTGAGTTCCAACTTCGGTATCCGCTCCTGCTTCCTCTGGGGCGATCTTATCAACCGGGGCCTGCCGGTGGCCTGCGAAAACGATATCCACGGTTGTATTTCCCAGATACTGCTCAGCGCCATCGCCCGGGGCCGGAGCCCGGTATTCCTGGCCGATATTACCATTCGCCACCCGGAAAACGACAACGGGGAGCTGCTCTGGCACTGCGGCCCCTTCCCCGCGGCCCTGGCCCGGGAGGGGATCAGCAAAGAGGTGATAAGCTGCCACGGCGCCTGGGAAATACGGGGCGGGGACCTTACCCTGGGCCGTTTCGACGCCATCAAGGGGGAATACCTTCTTTTCGCCGATGAGTGCCGGGGCGTTGACGGGCCCTGGACCGACGGGAACTACCTTTGGGTCCAGACCGGTGACTGGGTGAAGTGGGAAAAGAAGTTTATCTACGGCCCCTACATCCACCACATCGCGGGGGTCCACGGCAAGTTCAAGAAAGAACTGGCCGAACTCTGCGTCTACCTGAGAAACGTTTCCCACGATAATGCGGACCTGCCCTGCCGGCGTTAAGACCTGCCCGGCCCTGACAAGCTCAAGGGGGATGGTGTATGATCCCCCCGGCGGCTTTACCGGAAGCGGTCTGGAGGGTGTATGGCAAAGCGGAAACCCACGAGGGAAGCGCGGTTTATCTATGTTTTTCGTATCGGCATAGAGGGTTCAAATCCCCGTATATGGCGGAAGCTCCGGGTCCCTGGGAATTTTACCCTGGCGGATCTTCACGAGGCCATACAGATTGCCTTTGACTGGACGGATTCCCATCTCCATTCCTTCACCGTCGGATCGACGGAATACATGATGGAACCTGAAGTGGGCATGGAAGTATATGATGAAGAGGACGCCCTCTGCGAGGATGACTATTGCCTGGATGATCTTAATCTCAGGGAAAAGGGGAGCTTTAGCTATCTCTACGACTTTGGGGATTCCTGGGAGCATAAGATCACGGTCAATAAAGTGCTCCCCTATACCGATGAAGAGGCCCAGCCCCTGTGCCTGGACGGGAAAAACGCCGGCCCCCTGGAGGATTCCGGGGGGGTATGGGGTTATGCTGAAATGCTTGAGATTCTGAAAAATCCCCGCCATGAGGAATACGAGGAGACCCTTGAATGGGCCGGGGATGTTGATCCCCTGGCCTTTGTTCCCGATAAGGTAAACCAGACCCTCAAGAGGGTCTTTGCGCCGGTCCCGGCCCAAAGACCCGGCGGCAGAAAGCCGGGAAAAAAATCTGAATCCCCCCCCAAGGCCAAGGTGAAGGATACCAAACCGGCGGTACCCCGATCCGGCAAAAAAAACGGTCCCCCCGACGGAAAGCTGAAAAAACTCTATGCCCTGATGAACCGTTTTAAGGAACTTAAGCCCTGGGAAAAATTGTGGGATACCAATATCCTGCTCATCGAAGCTCCTGGCCGGGAGCCGGTAATCTGCTCGGTCCTGGGCAGGGGAGGGCAGGGCTATGGTATCGTGGTTTATCCGGGTTTTTCCTCCATCCTGACGTTTCTTAGAATGGCCGAAAGCGGAGACGACAATCCCTGCGTGTCCCTGGGGTATCATAATTGGCTTTCGTGCCGGCTTGGGGGCCGGGATGAAGTCTTCGCCGATGAAAAGGAGCGCCTTAAGGAACTGGGAATCACGTTCCGGGGTAAATACGACTGGGTATTTTTCAGAAAGGCCATGCCCGGCCTTATGCCCTGGTATATCAACAGTAAAGATGCGGATATTCTGATTGAGACCCTTGCCCGTTTTTTTGACGTGTACGCCCTATTTGAGGCCGGCAGCGTTACGGTTAATTTTGACAACGATGAAATACTTATCTACCGGTATGCGGAAAAGGACAAGACCTGGATCGCCGCCGCCGGGGAGATGCCCGCCATTCCCATGACGGTCAGCGAATTGCAGGTAGAAGCCAGTCAGGTGGAACCCCTGCGCTTCAAAAAGCAGACGAAACTGAACATCGAGGCGGATACCCTGTATTTCCCCGGGCCGGTGGATATAAATGATGAGGGAGTTCCCATACTGATGCGGGTAAATATTTTAATGGACCACGACCGCGGCCTGGTGCTCGATCAGGCGCTCTTGAAGCCCGAGGAAGACGGGCCCCATGAGCTGCTCAACCTGCTTTTTAATTTTATCAATAATCACGGACGGCCCAAGACCGTCATGGTCCGGGATAAATTTGCCGAGGTCGAGCTGGGAGATTTTTGCCGGAAGATCGGCATAAGCCTGGTTCATTCCCAGGGCATGAGCGCCGCCGATAATTTCACCCGTGAATGGATGAGCTATTCGGAGAGGGTCTAATTCAGCGGCCCCGCAGGATGAAGGGCAGCGCCGCCAGGTAGAGGATCGTAAGGCCCCCGCAGATCCGGCGGAGAAGGGGCCCTCGGGATCGATGGGCCGCAAAGGCGGGAATCATGGCGGGGGCCGCCAGGGGGTAAAGGCTGATGCGGAAGAAGGCCGTGGCCGCGGTTCCCAGGACGCACAGGAGCAGCGCGGTCGGGAAGCTTTCGCCCCGCCCCCTCCCGCCGTAGTTGACCGCGGGCCGGGAGCAGAGGAGGAGGCCCCCCGCAAGGGCCAGGACCAGGAAACCCAGGGCCGGGGGCGGCAGGGGCCCACGGCTTCAACATAGTGGTTGCCCAGCCCTGCGTCAACGGATATAGTAAGCTTATAGGATGAAAGGATACACGGCCCCCAGGGTAATGCGGAAACAGGGGAAGCGGCGCTTGAGATTAGCCGCTTTCCTTCCGGTCTGCGGATTTTTTTTAACGCTCTTTTTTTCTCCTTCTTGTTCCCGCTCCGAGCCGGTGATCGAATTCGGCTTCATGGAGCTTGTGTACTACCAGGGGGAGGCGGGACCCGAGGAACGGCTCAGTTTTTTTGTGATCCCCCAGGACGACGACGGGGTGGAAAACCTGGAGGAACTGCGGCTTTTCCATGACTTTGAAGGGCTGGCCTGGACCCTCCGCGGCGACGACTGGATCCGCTACGACGAGGAAAATCGCAGTTGGATCGGCAGCCGGAGCATCGCCATGGCCGGGGGGGAAGCCCTGCCACGGGGCCTGTACCGGGCGGTGCTGGTAAACAAGGGGGGCGAAAAATCGGAGCGGAACTTCAGCTTCGACGCCCCCGCAGAGGGCCGCTTTCCCTTTCCCTCCCTGGACATAACCGGCGGCCGCTACCGCATAGAATCCCGTTACCCGGAAAACAAATTTATCTGCTACGACAGCCAGGGCGCCGTCCTGCAGGTAGTTCCCGTGCCGGAGCCCTCAGGGAACCTTTCCTCCCTGAACCTGCCCACCCAGACCCGCTCGGTGTCCCTCTGGGCGGAGGACCGGGAATATTCCACCGCCGCCCTCAGCTCCATGGTTTCCCTGCGGTAGATCATGGGTCCCTCCGTTCCGGCGTCCGCGGATTTGGGCAGCCCCGGCCTTTCCCTAACGGCTTCCCGCCGGGGCATCAAAAGCTATGTCCTCCGTTCCGGCAGGACAAGCGCGGCCCAGAAAAGGGCCTACGAGGAACTGTCCCCCCGCTACTGCCTTAACATCGGCGCATGGGACCGGCCCCTGGACTGGGAAGCGGTTTTCGGCAGCCCCAATCCGGTGACCGTTGAAATCGGTTTCGGCATGGGGATCGCCACCGCCCAGATTGCCCAGGAAAACCCGGACCGTAATTATTTGGGCATAGAGGTGCACAAGCCGGGGATAGGGCGGCTCCTCTGGGAGATCGATAAGAGGAAACTGGATAATATCAGAATCATTGAGCATGACGCGGTGGAAGTGCTGGAGCGGCTTATAGGGGACCGGACGGCGGCGGCCTTCCACATCTTCTTTCCCGATCCCTGGCCGAAAAAGAAACACCACAAGCGCCGCCTTATCGCCCGGCCCTTTACCGGGGTGCTGGCGGAAAAACTGACGGGCGGCGCTTATATCTACCTGGTTACCGATTCGGAGGACTACGCCCGCTGGGCCCTGGCCGAATTGTCCGCCACGCCGGGACTGCGGAATCCCTACGGCCGGGCCGGGGACGCTGGCGGGGACATGGCGGGGGCGGGAGATATGGCCGGGCTTGTGGACAGCGGCTTCGCCCCGCCCCAGTCCTGGCGGCCCCTGACGAAATTCGAAGCCAAGGGCCTGGCGCAGAATCACCGGATATGGGAACTCTACTTCATCAAAAACGAAGACCCGGTCCCGAAACCGGGGAAGGAGGGCAGATGAAAAAACCACGGATGGAAAATGCCGAAGAAAAAAACAAAAATGCCAAAGCAAACGGCAAAGACACTATTACCAGGCTGGAAAACCTTATCAAACGTTACCAGAAGTCCTACTACAACGGAGAGGCGGAAATTTCCGATGCGGAATTTGACCGCCTGTGGGATGAACTCAAGGCCCTGGACGGGAACAACAGCCTGTTCAAAAAGATCGGCGTCGATCTTAGCGACGGTTTCCCCAAGGCCAGGCATCTTATCCCCATGGGGAGTCAGGACAAGGCCGCCAACCCGGCGGAGTTCCGGGAATGGGCGGCAAAAGCGCAGTTTTCCTCCTATGTGGTCCAGTACAAGCTGGACGGGGCCAGCCTGGAACTCCAATACCGGAACGGCGTCCTGGAGCAGGCGGTCACCAGGGGGGACGGAACCGTGGGGGACAACATCACCGCCAACGCCCTCCGTATGGCGGGGGTAATCCCCAAACTGGATCTCCCCTTTTCCGGCGGGGTCCGGGGGGAAGTGGTGATGACCCGGGAGCGGTGGCAAAAAAAATATCGGGACAAGGCCAACTGCAGGAACGCCGCCAACGGGCTCATGCGCCGTAAGGACGGGGCCGGCTGCGAGGATCTGAGCCTTATCACCTACGATGCCTCGGCCCCGGATGAGGATTCCTACTTCACCGACGAGATGGAAAAGATCGCCTGGCTTAGGGGGCGGGGCTTTACCGTTACCGAGTGCCGGGAGTTCAGCGATGCGGAAGCTATTATCGCCTACCGGGAGCAGGTTTCAAACAGCCGCTCCAAACTCCCCTACGACATCGACGGGCTGGTGGTCAAAGACCGGGCCACCGACATGGCCGACCTCCGCCGGACCAGGCCGGAAAAACAAATCGCCTTTAAGTTTGATCTTGAGGAGGCGGTAACGGTACTGCGCTCCGTGGAATGGAGCGAGTCCGGGGCCACCTACACCCCCATCGGCATTGTTGATCCCGTGCGCCTGGCGGGGACCACGGTACAGCGGGCGAACCTGAATAACCCCGACATGATCCGGGCTCTGGGCCTTAAGATCGGTTCCGTGGTTACCGTGGTAAAGCGGGGGGAGATAATTCCCAAGATAGAAAGCCTGGCCTCCCCGGAACAGGCCGCCCTGCTGCGGGAAAAACTGTCCCGGGAAAAGGGGGAAACCGTCAAGGAACAGGAGATCGAATTTCCCGCCCGCTGCGGAAGCTGCGGGACCGGATTGGAGGATGGTGGCACCCGGCTTTTCTGCCCCAACCCCGACTGCCCCAAGCGGCTCCACCACCGGCTGGAGAAGTGGATCTCCGTCCTCGATATCCGGGAACTGGGGGAGAAACTCCTGCGCCAGCTTTTTGATTCCGGCCGCATCCGGCACATCAGCGATCTCTACACCCTGACCGCGGAGGAACTGGCGGACTACGAACGCATGGGGGAACTTTCCGCGTCCAAGGTGCTCCGCCACATCAGGACGGAACGGGAACTTTCCCTGGCCGCCTTTATCGCGGGCTTCGATTTTGAGGGGGTGGCGGAACTTATCATGGAGAAGGTGGTCCAGGCCGGCTTCGATACCCTGGAAAAACTGCGTTCCGCCTCGGCGGAGGAACTTGCCGCGGTCTACGGCCGGGGGGAGATCACCGCCCGGACCATCCGCGAGGGGCTGCGGGAGTGCGAAGCGGAGATTGACGGGGTCCTGGCCTCGGGGATCATCAGCATTGCCGCCCCCCCCGCCGCGGAAACCCAGCCCCTGCGGGCCAAGAGTTTCTGCTTTACCGGGGAGCTAAAGACCATGAAGCGCGGCCAGGCGGAGGAGAAGGTTAAGGCCCTGGGGGGAAGCGTTAAATCATCGGTGGTAAAAGACCTTTCCTATCTGGTCACCAACGATCCCGAATCGGGGTCCGCCAAGAACGCCAAGGCCCGCAGCCTCGGCGTCCCCATCCTCGACGAGGAACAGTTCCTTAGCCTGCTGCGGGAAGGCGCCGGCGGGGAGAAGGGATAAATAGCCCGCCTTGCTTTATCTTCATCAGCCCCGGTAGGGTTCCAGGAAGGCCCCGTCTTTTACCAGGGTCTTTTGCAGCAACGGAATATCCAGGTCCCGGAGGGAACCGTTTCCCCTGGCCCCCAGGGCCGCCGCAGTTCCCGCGGCCTGTCCCAGGGCCATCACCAGGGGAGTAACCCGGATGGTTCCCAGGGCCTCGTGGCTTACGCTGATACAGCGCCCCGCCACGATCATGTTTTTTATTTCGGCGCTTATCAGGCTGCGGTAGGGAACCGAATACCAACTGCCGTCCTTGAATTTCCGGTGGGGCTTAGAGATACCGTCGGGCGGATGCACATCAATGGGATACCCGGCCATGGCAACCGCATCGTCAAACATGGTATTTTCCAGCAGGTCGGCGGCGCTTAGCTTATAGACCCCGTTGATCTTCCGGCTTTCCCGAATGCCGATATTCGGCCCTATGGAGAGCAGCGCGCAGTGTTCAAAACCCGGTACATCGTCCCGTAAAAACTTGAGGAGTTCAAAGCATTGCCGCCGCCCTTCGATCTCCGCGGCGCTTACATCAAAGGGATCCACCGCGCTCTTCCTGCTGATCCTGCTCATGTTGACGATAAACTCGCCCAGGTTGTTGGTCTCGAAACAGAGGACATGGCCCCGGTCTACGGTAAACCTCCCTTCTTTTTTCGCCTTCCCGATAAGCTTAAAACCGCCCTGTATGCCGGTGCGGGGTATCTCCCTAAGATGGTCAAAGGGTATGGTGGCCAGCATATCTTCCCGGTTGGTCAGGACGTAGTCCAAAACCTTTTCCCGGTCCACCCCGTATACCTTCATGTTCATGGTCATGGGCTGGGCCAGACCGTCCTCTTCCCGGCCGTATACCGCGGATACCCCCGCATGGACCGCCAGGTCCGCATCCGCGGATGCGTCCACAAAGACCCTGGCGGAGGCCTCGAAGAATCCGTTCTTGGCATAGAGTTTTACCTTTACGATGTTCCCCCCTTCCACCTCACAGCCGGTATACACCGTGTGGTAGAGCAGCTCCGCACCGGCTTCCAGCGCCATGTTTTCCAGCACCAGCTTCATCCCCTCCGCGTCGAAGGGGGTCACCGAGTAGGTATAGCCCGCAAAGTCTTCCAGGTGGCCCGGCGAAAACCCCTCCCTAACCATGCGGCGGATAAATTCGCCGGGGATTCCGTCCACCACCTGGGTGGTTCCCGCATGGTAGGTCATCTGGGGACCGACCCCGCCGGCGGTAAGCATGCCCCCCAGATACCCGTACTGTTCTACCAGCAGGGTCTTTGCGCCGTTACGGCCGGCGGCTATGGCGGCCATGGCCCCCGCGGGACCCCCGCCTATGACAATCACGTCGTACTTCAAATTTTCCCGCATGACAACTCCTTTTTCTTAACAGCATCTGCAGATGTACGCAGTGGACTTGTTCGATAACCTGTTTTACTGAACCCTATCGGGTTCGGGTTATCGAACAAGACACGCAAAATACTTCGCATTTTGCTGTTTTTAGCGGAAGTTGTTCAAAAACCGAGGTTTTTGAACAACTCTAGTATAGCATCATGATAACATTTTTTGTATTTTTTCCCGCCGGACCTGTCTTGAGGGGCCGGGGACCGGTATACTTAACGCAGGAGTTTGTTGCGCTTCGCAACAGGCTGCTAGGGCCCCGTGGGCGGCCCGCATACGTCCTCCGGCCTGGCCGGGGGATATTCGGAGGGATCGATCTATGGGCGGCGGCATGGCGGGAGAGGACAACGGTTTTGCGGGGGCCTTGGTTCCAAAACCCCGGTCCTTTAGACGCCGGGAGGGAAGCTTCATCTTCCCGGCGGGGGGAAGCTCCCAGGGGCCCCTTATCGAGGGGGACGGGGAATTTAAGGCCGAGATGGACGCCGCGGCGGAGGGCTTCCGTAATCCCGCCGGGGGCGCCGGCGCCCAAGGGGACGCTTGCGCCCGGGGGCCGGGGGGGAAGATCCGCTGCTTCCGCCTCGATTCCCCTGCTCCGGGAGCGGACGGGGAATACTACCGCCTGGACATAAGCCCGCAGGGGGTTATGGTCAGGGCGCCGGGGGGCGCGGGGATCTTTCACGGGCTCCAGACCCTTAGGCAGCTTTACCTTTCCGGCGGGGGGGAAATCCCCTGCGGGGAAATTGAGGACTGGCCGGCTTTTCCCTGGCGGGGCTTCATGCTGGACTGTTCCCGGAATTTCTTTTCGATCCCCTTTATCAAGAAGATCATCGACGCCCTTGCCCTCCACCATATCAGCGTGTTCCACTGGCATCTGACCGATGACCAGGGCTGGCGTATCCCCGTCCCCCGGTACCCCCTGCTTACGGAAATCGGGTCCCGCCGTTTTGACAACCGCCGGGGAAGGTACCTGGGAGGTTTCTACAGCCATGATGAAATCCGGGAGGTGGTTGCCTTCGCCGCGGCCCGGCATCTGGAAGTGGTACCGGAGATCGATCTGCCGGGCCACGCCAGCGCCATCCTTGCGGCCTACCCCGGCCTGGGCTGTACCGGGGGCCCCTACCGGGTGGAAGACCGCTTCGGTATCTTCGAGGACGTGCTCTGCGCGGGGAACGACGGGATCTTCGATCTTGCCGCCTCGGTGTTCGATACCCTGGGGGAGCTGTTCCCCTCAAAATATGTGCATATCGGCGGCGACGAGGTGCGTTTTAACCGCTGGAACGGCTGCCCCAAGTGCCGGAAGCGGCTGGAGGAAACGGGCCTTAGCGAAGGCCGGGAACTCCAGAGCTGGATCACCGTAAGGCTGGCGCAGATGCTCAAAGACCGGGGCAAGACCGCGGTGGGCTGGGACGAGGTGCTGGAGGACAGTTCCCGCTACCCCCTGCCGGAGAACGCGGCGGTCATGTCCTGGCGGGGGGTCAAGGGGGGCGTGGAGGCGGCCCGCCGGGGGCGGGCGGTGATCATGTCCCCCAACACCGAAGGATGCTACCTGGATTACAAGCCCTGCGACGATGCGGAGGAGCCGGGCCAGTTGGGGGTTTCCGCCATGTCACGGCTTCATAACCTGGACCCGGCGGCCGGCATACCGGAGGAGGCCCGGCACCTGATCCTGGGGGGCCAGGCAAACCTCTGGTCCGAGCTTATCTATGCGGGGAAGATCGCCGAGTACATGATCTTCCCCCGGATCTGCGCCCTGGCGGAGGCCCTGTGGACCGGGCCCGGCGCGGAAGATTTTCCCCGCCGCCTGGAGGAACACCAAAAGCGGCTGGATAAGCTGGGCCTCCTCCAGTACCGCGGCGTATAGGCTGCTGCCCTGGGGTGAAAGCATTTACTTTTGGGCAGGCTTTCAGTACCGCCCCCATTGCAAACTGAAAACCGCTATGCGGCTTTCAGTACGCTTCCCTACAATTAAAGTCCAGGGCAACAGCCTGTCTAATGCTCGGGAGGATACACCTGGAGGAGATTATCGGCGCGGTTGAGGTTCATCAGGTGTATCCTCCATAGGGGTATAGGCTGCTGCCCTGGTTTACCTGCCGTGACAGTGTTTGTACTTTTTTCCTGAGCCGCAGGGACAGGGGTCGTTGCGGCCCACCTTGGGGACGCTGCGGACCACGGTGGCCACCTCCCCCTGGGGCCGGTTCCCGGCGGGGCGCTGGCCGGCGTTCATGCCGCCGAAGGCCCCCACGCTGCCGTGGATGGCGTTTTGGGCCGTCCGGGTCTGGGCGGGCCGGGGCCCTGCCTCCCGGCCGTCGGCAGCCCGGACGTGGACCAGGTGTAAGCGGCCGGCGATCTCCTGCCTAATATCGGCGATCATGGATTCAAAAATCTGGAAGCCCTCAACCTTGTATTCGGTCAGGGGATTCTTCTGGGCGTAACTCCGCAGGTACACGGCCTCCCGCAGGGCCTCCATGTTTTCCAGGTGATCCAGCCACTTACGGTCGATGGCGGCCAGGTACTGGTCCCGGATAAAGAGGTTAAGGTAGTTTTCGCCAATCAGGGCGCCCTTTTCTTCCAGGTCCTTTTCCAGATCGGTCCGGATCGCTTCCCCCAGGGCTTCGGGGTTTTTAAGATCAGATCCGGCTTTTAGCTGATAGTTAAATTTGATCCGCAGGGATTCGGCTAAGTCCTTGGCCGCGGCGTTCTGGTCCCGGCGGGCGGTTTCCCTGAAGACGGCGATCATATCTTCTACCATGTCGGCGGTAGCATCGTTAACGCGGCTTTTCAGATTATCATCGGTCAGAATCGCGTCCCGCTGTTCGTAAATAAATTTTCGCTGCTGGTTCAGCACGTCGTCGTATTCAAGAAGGTGCTTGCGGATTTCAAAGTTCCGCTCCTCCACCTTTTTTTGCGCGTTTTCTATGCTGCGGTTAAGCAGGGGATGGTAGATAGGCTCCCCCCCCTGCATGCCGATCTTGGCCATGATCCCCTTGATCCGCTCCCCCCCAAAGAGGCGCATCAACTCGTCATCCATGGATATGAAAAATTTGGACTTCCCCGGATCCCCCTGGCGGCCTGAACGGCCCCGGAGCTGGTTGTCGATACGGCGGCTTTCGTGGCGCTCGGTGCCGATCACGTAGAGGCCCCCCAGGGATTTTACTTCCTCGTAATCCTTCCGCCATTTTTCGTATTCTTCCCGGTAGACCGCCTGGTATTCCTCCTCCGCAGCCCCGGTCCCCGCCCGCTTCCGGGCCCGGTATTCGGGGTTCCCCCCCAGCTTAATGTCCGTGCCCCGGCCCGCCATGTTGGTGGCGATGGTCACCGCACCCTTGGCCCCGGCTTCCGAGATGATCAGGGCTTCCCTGGCGTGGTTTTTCGCGTTAAGGACCTCGTGCCGGACTCCCCGGCGGGTGAGAAGCTGGGAAACCTTTTCGGACTTTTCGATGGATACGGTGCCCACCAGCATGGGCTGGCCCTTCTTGTAGGCCGCGGCGATCTCGTCGCAGAGCGCGTCGAATTTTTCCTTTTCGTTCAGGTAGACCACATCGTCCTCATCGGACCGGGCCACCGGCAGGTTGGTGGGGATAACCATGACATCCAGGTTGTATATCTTCCCGAATTCCACCGCCTCGGTGTCCGCGGTTCCGGTCATGCCGGATATTTTTTTATAGAGCCTAAAATAATTCTGAAAGGTAATGGTGGCCAGGGTCCGGTTTCGCTGGGCAATTTTGATTCGTTCCTTGGCTTCAATGGCCTGGTGGAGGCCGTCGGAGTAGCGGCGGCCGTGGAGGATACGGCCGGTAAACTCGTCCACAATCTGAACCAGGCCGTCCTGAACCACATAATCCACATCCGCATGAAAAAGCTTGTGGGCCCGCAGGGCCTGGGTAAAGTAGTGGAGGAATTCAAAGTTTCCCTCGTCCACGATGGCGCCCTTGATGAGCCCCCGCTTCTGGAGGATCTTCTCGATGCTGGCAAGACCGGTGTTGCTGAAGGACACGGATTTATTTTTTTCGTTAAGCTTGTAATCCCCCACCACTTCCTCGCCCTGGGTCTCGTCGGGGTATTCGCCGTTCTCCTTTTTCTTTACCTCCTCCAGGGAGGAAAGCAGCCGGTCTACCTCGGCGAATTTATAGGTGTCGTCCTCCGCGGCGCCGGAAATAATCAGGGGAGTCCGGGCCTCGTCAATCAGGATGGAGTCGATCTCGTCCACCACGCAGAAGTTATGGCCCCGCTGCACCCGGCTTGCCAGGTCCCGGCACATATTGTCCCGTAAATAGTCAAAGCCGAATTCATTGTTGGTGCCGTAGGTAACGTCGCGGCCGTAGTTTTCCTTGCGCCGCTCGTTGTCCATGTCGGAAAGGATGGTTCCCACCGTAAGGCCCAGGTAGCTGAAAATAGGACGCATCCAGTCCGCGTCCCGGCCCGCCAGGTAATCGTTCACCGTGACCACGTGGATCCCCTGGCCGGGGATGGCGTTCAAATAAACCGCGGCCACGCTCATCAGGGTTTTGCCTTCCCCGGTTTTCATCTCCACGATCTTCCCCTGGTGGAGCACGATGGACCCCAGGACCTGCACGTCGTAGGGCCGCTCTCCCAGACAGCGGCGGGCCGCTTCCCTGGCCAGGGCAAAGGCCTCGGGCAGCAGGCTGTCCAGGCTTTCCCCGCCCTGGTAACGCTCCCGGAAGCTTGAGGTCATGTTGGGGAAGGCTTCCGCGTCCAGGGCCGCGGCCCAGGCTTCTTTTTCGTTTACCGCGTGGAGTATGGGCAAAAGTTTTTTCAGGTCCCGCTCGTGCTGGGATCCGAAAATGGCCTTTACAAATCGCTCTAACATACCCCTACTGTACCCCCCAGGGTGCGCCTGTGGCAAGCTAAGGGCCGGGAGAGCGGCTCCGGTCTTTCGGTATCGCGGGCGGTTGGCAGGCGCCCTGATATGGGTTACTATGTCCCCGGCCCTCGGGCCGGGGGGTATCATGGTAAAGCGTGTTGCGGGGATTCTCTTTTTTCTTGTCTTGTCCGTGTTGTACGGCCAGGATAATCAAACCGGGCAGAGCGATCTCCTGCCCCTCCTGGACGGCGCGGTGAAGAACCTGGCCTCGGAGATCAATAAAAAAGTTTCCCTGCCGCAGGGTCAAAAGCTGGCCCTGACAGGATGGACCTTCCAGGATACGTCCCCTCCCCTGGGGGACTATTGGGCCGCGCAGCTCATGGAGGAACTGGTTAATATCCCCGGCCGGAGCTTTACCGTGCTTCCCGGCGGCCAGGAAGGGGCGGACCTGACCCTCAGCGGGGAAATTGTGGAGGTTGCCGGGATCATCAGGGTCTACACCCGGCTCGGCAAGGCCCGCCTTTCGGTGGAGGCGGTTTTCCATACGGACTTTGTCCGGGATGTGAATCTCAGTGAAATGCTGGCCGGGGGCCGGGGCGGCAGTTCTTCATCCACCGCCCGTGACGCATACGAAACCGACAGCCGGGAAAATCCCCATACTACGGCCATAGCCTCCGGGGAAGGGGGGTCCTATATAAACCGGACCCTCCACACTTCGGGGGACGAGGATTTTTTTCTCCTGGTTCCCGACCGGGACGGTTCCCTGGTGATGGAAACCAGCGGGGACATCGATACCTACCTGGAATTCTACGAAGCCGATTCCTGGAACAGGGTGGCTACCGATGACGACGGCGGTTCGGGGGGCAACGCCAGAATCCGCCACCGGGTTAGTTCGGGAACCCGGTACATCGCCAAGGTCCGGGGCTATAGCAGTGAAGTCACTGGCAGTTACGGTTTCCGGGCCTACCTGGTCGAGGAAGTCCAAATTGCCCCCGACGAGTACGAAAACGATGATGATTTTTCCTCCGCCAAGGACATCACCCTGGGGGAAGGCCAGCGCCATACCTTCAGCAGCGGGGACGATGTGGACTGGGTTAAATTCCAGGTTACCCAGTCGGGCCGCTATACGATTACCGCGGTGGGGATCAACAACCGTTCCGGCGGACTGGATACCTACATCGAGCTCTACGACTCCAGCCGCAACCTTATTGATGAAAACGACGACGGCGGGGATCACCTGGATGCCAAGCTTACCCTTACCCTGGCGCCGGGGACCTACTACCTCAGCACTCGGTGCCTGGATGACGAACCGGAAGAGCCGTACACCATCACCGTGCGCCTGCAGCCATCGGACCGCTAGGGGCGGCATGCATTTCCGGCCTTTTCCGCTAAGGGCCCTGGTTCCCCTCTGGGCCCTGCTTGCCCTTGCCGTCCATGCCCAGACCCCCGGACCCCGTTTCGCCCTGGTCATCGGCAACAGCGATTACCGCCATGCGGAACGGCTGCCCAACACGGGCAACGATGCGGAAGATATAGCGGGGGCCCTGGCGGCCCTGGGCTACGAGGTGGATCTCCGGCTTAACAGCGATCTTCCCGCCATGACCAGGGCTATCGGCGGCTGGGTCCGGCGGCTTTCCGCGGACCGGAACAGCGAAGGCTTCTTCTGGTATGCGGGACACGGAATCCAGGCCGGGGGGGAAAATTACCTCCTGCCCGTGGACATCGAGGCCGAGGACGAGGCGGCAATCGTCTACGGGTCCTACCCCCTGGGACGGCTGCTCCTCTCCCTGGAACAGACGGCAAAAAACAAACTGAACCTGGTGATCCTGGACGCGTGCCGGGACAATCCCTTTAAAAACCTCTCCGGGGGCAGCCGGGGTCTTTCACGGGGCTTTGTCACCGTGGAACACCCGCCCCAGGATATCTTTATCATGTTTTCCACCGCCCCCGGCGCCGTGGCCCAGGACGGGACGGGGAGCCGGAACAGCCCCTTTACCGAGGCCTTCCTCCGTTACATCGACTCCGCCGAGATCCTCCCGGTCATGGCGGGCCTGGTTACCAGGGAAACCATGCGCCTTACCGGGGGCAGGCAGCGGCCCTATCAGAACGGCAGTATCGTGAGCGAACTGTACTACACCCTGGGCCCTGCCCGGCGGACCCCGGCGGACCAGGCTTCCGCCCCCCTTGCCGCTGCGGGGACGGCGCGGGCGGCGGCGGAATTACCTACGGAATTACCCCATGAAGATCCATGGGAAAACCCCGCCATGGCCGCCATCCCCGGGGGAACCTTTGCCATGGGCAGCGACGGCATGGAACCGGACCGGGCGCCGTTCCAGGAATTCCGGCACCAGGTAAAGATTAGCCCCTTTCTCCTGGGGGTCAGAGAACTTACGGTGGGCGAATTCCGCCGCTTTGTTGAAGAAACCGGCTACCGCACCGCCGCGGAGGAGGCCGGCGGGGCCTTTGCCTACAACGAAGGTACCGGCCAATGGGATTTCCGGCCCGATACGGACTGGCGGCGGCCCGGTTTCGCCCAGGACGGCGATCACCCCGCGGTAAACCTAAGCTGGCTCGACGCGGTCCGGTACTGCAACTGGCTTTCCGGCAAGGAGGGGCTCCAAGCCGCCTACACCATTTCCGGCGAAGACGTGCGCTGGGACCGGAGCGCCCCGGGCTACCGCCTGCCCACGGAGGCCGAATGGGAATACGCGTGCCGGGCGGGCACGGACACCCCCTTTTTCACGGGTCAGCGCCTGTCCACGGCCCAGGCAAACTACAACGGGAACTTCCCCTACAACAACGGCAACCGGGGACTCTTCCGCAAGGGCACCACCGCGGCCGCCTCGTTCCCCGCCAATCCCTGGGGGCTCTACGATATGCACGGTAATGTCTGGGAGTGGTGCTGGGATTCCTACGGCCTCTACTACAAGGCGGGGGAAGAGCCGGCCCTGGTCACGGACCCCGCCGGGCCCAGCCCCGACGGGCCCAGCCCCGACGGGCCGGACTCCGCGGAGCCGGGGGCGCTCCGGATCAACCGGGGCGGCGGCTGGGCGTCCCCGGCCAAGTTTCTCCGTTCCGCGGCCCGTTCCGCCGACTACCCCGAAACCGCCGGGGGCAGCCTGGGCTTCCGCCTGGCCCGGAACAACTAACGATGATCGATTAACGATGATTTAACGGTGATCGATGGCCAGCACCAGGGAGGCCACCGACCTGCTGTCTGCGGTCTCCAGGGCGAAGGATGCCCCCCCGGCCCGGCCCACGGGCAGGAGGTAGCTGCCCACGGCCGCGGCCAGGCGCTCCTGTACATTCCCCCTGGCCGCCTCAAAGCGGCGCATCACGCCCCTCATGTCCAGGGCCTGTTTCGCGTAGAGAATGACCAGGTATTCCATGCCCGGCGAGTCATCCAGCACCAGGCTCCGGTTTTCACCGGGCAGGCTCACCGTGCTGTCGCGGTAATTGAGGAGCGGCGAAATGCCGGCCTGGGGAAACAACTGCACGGGGGAGTAAAAGCCACCCCCGGCGGCAGGCGGCTCCTGGGTGGCGGCAAAGGCGTACATGTAGGCGCTTTCGCTGGACCCCGCGATAAAACGGAATTCCGTTCCCCCCCGCAGTAGTTCCGTTGTTTTGTAGAAACCCTCCTCCGTATATTCCAGGGCCGCGGGCCTTGAATCCGGGCCGTCCAGAATTTCTATCCGGGCAAAGCCGGCGAACTTCACCGTATCGCTGTAGGTTGCCAGGTTTTCGATCATCTCGTAGCCTTCCATCACAAAATCCACAAAGGTCCGGTAGGGAATCCACATAAAACCGCCGTTTCCCCACTTCCGCCCCCAACTGTTGATCACCTCAAAGGCGCCGCCGTTTTTCTCATCATCGTAGCCTATGACGCAGAGGGCATGGCCCCCGTAAAAGGATTCCGGGTTTTCCGAAGGCTGCCAGATAGTCTCGGCCTCCAAAAAAGAGTTCGGCGTATTCATGCCGATGATCACCGGCTTTCCCTCGACCAGACTCTTCTTCACCGCCCTGGTAATAAGACCCGGCTTGTTCTTTTCCTCCCGGTTAAAAAGGGTAACGTAGTCGGCGATAGGATATTTTTTGCTTTTCCGGTACTGGGAAATATCCACCGAAGGAAAATCCAAGGTCCGCTCCATGTCCAGCATCTTTACGGCCCCCGTATCCTTCATCAAATTAAGGGCCCAGCTAATCTGGGCCCCCCGCTGGCACTCCGGGTCATCGGGCTGGATACTCCGGTAGATATAGACCGGGGAGAATGCGTTCCGGGTAGTTTCAACCTGGTTCCGCCGGTCCAGGGCCACGGACTCAAGGGTGGTCCGCGCCGCATAAGCCGCGGCCCAGGCTACGCAGGTACCGTAATCGGCCTGGTCACCGGGCAGGGGGCTGTAGAGCTTCAGGGAGTAGGCCGCGGGCATCCCCTCGTAAGCCCTGGTAGCCAGAGGCGCCTTCCGGGGCAGGGCCGCGTAGGCTTCCTCGTTGAGAATAGCCCCCAGGGAGTAGCGGGATTCATCTTCCCCGTAAAGGAAAAGAGCGCCTAAGACCAGAAGGAGCAGGGCCAGGATCGCAGACTTCTTTGGGTTACGCATAGTCTATGGTATGCCTTCCCGGCAAATCCGGTCAACTCCGGGCATGGCGCTAAACTTGACCCGCCTTTGGCCGTGACAACCGGTTATAGTTTTTTAATAGAGTTGTTCAAAAACCTCAGTTATCGAACAAGTCCAATTTCCTCCGGCGGCAGCCCAAGGGTTTCCTGTATTTGAGTGGAGCTCAGCCCGATTTCCCTTA
>JAISQJ010000094.1 GCA_031274285.1 Treponema sp.
GTCAAATAGGAGTTTTCTATCGTTTCACTGAGCCACGGGTGCGTCGTATCCTTACAGGTAAAGATAAAACTCATCCCTTTCTCTACTATTTGCTTGCAAAACGGGTAATGGGCGTATAAATCATCCCCTAAAAGCGTCGGTTTCAGCCATTTATACTCCTCTCCGTGCTTCTGTACCCACCGTTTCGCCGCTGAAAGTTCGCAATCCTGCTTCTTCTGCCCGTCCTCGTTGGTGATAAGTTCCCCCATCACCGGTAATACCGAGCCGCAGCCGGGCCGTACTATCGCCCCCGCTACCGCGCTGTGGTAGTAGGTCCTCACCCCGTCTTTGTCCTGGTGCAGGCAATGCGCGCAATGTACCTTCTCCGACGCGTGATACCATACCCCGTCCAGCGCCAGCAACACCCCGCATCCCAATACCCGGTAATCCTCCAGTACCCCCCGCTCTTCCGCTATTCTCAGCGTTTCGTTGAATACCGGGCTGAGGGATGCCGGGTCTATCCCGTCCAGCAGATTCCTCACCTGCGCGTCGCTGGGTAGCTGTTCCACTCCCAGCAGGCTTCTCGCGTTGTTCCGCTTCCGCTTGTTTTCCATCTCGGTCATATACCGCAATAACGATGGAAATTGAAAAAAGAATACTCCGAATGCGCTCTTGATGGCGTCGTTCAGCGTATACTTCAGGTTCGGCCCCTTCCGGTTGTCCGGCAGTTCCTCCCCGTTTTTGACCAGGCTGTCCAGCAGCCGCTTAAATACTTCCCCGCCCATGAGGGGAGTTTACTATAGTTTTTTCAAATTTAGAATTCCTACTAAATACCTTTAGTTCGCAACCACGGACTTTTGTACCTATGCCTTTCTCGTTAGGGGGAGCCCCGCCAGGGGGGTAGCCCGCAACGAAGTGCGGGCGTAGGGGGGCCAGGAAGGGCAGGTGGGGCTACGGACAAATTGGCCGTGGTAGTTGGCCCCCCTATTATTTCCCCCGGCAATCCGGTATACTGGGTTTAATACGGTTTTCCCGGGCTTCGTGTCCGGGGAAACAACAGGGGGGTTCCTTCAAAACGAAGGTTTTGCAGGGATCCCTTGTGAAATTTTAGGGGTTTTATGAAAAACTACAATCTGGCTATTATCGGTTTGGGCGGCATGGGTAACTGGCACCGGGAGCTTATCAACGAGGGGACCTGGTTCGACGGCAAGAAGTTCGGCGATGGAAAAGGCGCGGCCAAGAGCTTCGAGAATCTAAGGGTAAGCGGATCCTATGACATTGCCGAGGCACGGCAGCGCTTTGCCGGGGAACACGGCTTAAGGGCCTACGGCTCCCTGGAAGAACTGCTGGGGGATCCGGCGGTTGACGTGGTTCTGGTGTCGGTTCCCAACGAACTCCACAAGCCCATGGTACTGAAGGCCCTGGCGGCGGGGAAGCACGTGGTCTGTGAAAAGCCGGCGGCCCTTAATGCGGGGGAACTGCGGGACATGATCGACGCATCCCGCAAGGCGGGAACGGTCTTTGCGGTCCATCAAAACCGCCGCTGGGACGAGGATTACCTCACGGCAAAGAAGATCTACAGCGAAAAGATCCTGGGGGACATGTTCCGCATCGAGTCCCGGGTCCACGGTTCCCGTGGTATACCCGGCGACTGGCGGGGGCTTCCCGAGCACGGCGGCGGCATGGTGCTGGACTGGGGCGTTCATATCCTGGACCAGGCCCTGCAGATGATCCCCGGCAAGCTGAAAAAGGTCTACGCCACCTTTACCCATGTGACCAACGAACTGGTGGACGACGGTTTTTACGCGGAACTGACCTTTGAAAACGGACTGGTGTACCTGGCGGAGGTGGGGACCAGCAACTTTATCAACCTTCCCCGCTGGTACATCCTGGGCCGGGACGGAACCGCCCTGATGGAAGACTTTACCCCCAAGGGAAAAATAGTACGGGTCACCGACTGGAGCAAAAACGATGCGGTTCCCATTAAAACCGCCGCGGGGCTTACCAAGACCATGGCCCCCCGAACCACGGAAACCATCAAGGAGGAGGCCCTGCCGGTGGTCCATTCGGACATACGGGACTTCTACCGGAATTTCCTTAACACCATCGAGGGAAAAGAAAGCTTGGTGGTGCCCCTGGATTCGGTGATGCGGAACATGCTGCTCATGGAGGCCGTTTTCAGGTCGGTAAAAGAGAGCGCCCCGGTTAGCTTCGAATAAGCATGGCAGGGCCGGGAATACTTGACCGCCGGGGCAAGGCCGGCGGGAACATCCTCTTAGCTGCGGGCTTACTGCTTTTTCTCTTTGTTCCCCCGGCCAGGGGAGAGGATTACGCCCTGCCCCCGCAAAACACCTGGCGGAAACTGTACAACCGGGCCGAAATCATCAAAACCGAGGTGTCCCGGGAAGTCGAAGCCGACAAAAGCCGCTGGATAGACGCATATGCGGACCTCCACACCTGTACCGACATCCCCCTGTCCGTGCTGCGGGAAACCATCCTGGATTACGAGTCCTATCCGGGGATCTTTAAGCGGAACAAGGCTATGGAGGTGATCCGGGAGGACGGGGCGGTGTACCACGACATGACGGCGGGCATAGAGGTATTCGGGACCTCCTACACCGTCCAGTTCCGCCAGCAGGTTACCGTGTTGGCGGATGAACCTGACCGGCTCCTCATCGATTATAGTTATGTCCGGGGCGACGGCAGGGTAAAGGACGTGCGGGGAATCTGGTACTTCCAGACTCTCCCCGGCACGGACCGGTGTTACGTCCGCTACATTGCCGCCAGCCGGATGATGCAGCGTTTTGCCCTTCAGCGGTTTATCATGTCCATGCTCATTGACGGGGAGACCAAGGACGCTCTGAATCAGCTGCTCGGCGCGGCCCGGAACCGAAGGGTGGCGGCGGGGGAGTAGGAGCTTCGAAACCGGCAAGCCGGACAGTGCCGGCGGGTTTTTGCCGGTTTCCCCAATTTGATCCGGTTTTGCGCTTGAAATAACCGGGGAATACCTATAATTTAGGAGTATACCTTTGCCCGGATTGGCGAAATTAAAGAGGAAGTTATGGAAATTCAGTTGCAGGAACTTATCGATAAGATAAAAAAGGACGGTATAGAATCCGCCTCCGGGGAAGCGGCCCGTCTAAAATCCCAGGCCGAGGGGGAGGCGAAGCGGATAGTGGAAGCGGCCCGCCGGGAGGCGGAAGGCATCGTTGTTAAGGCCAGGGAAGACGCGGATCGCCTTGAAAAGGCGGGGATCGCCGCCATTGGCCAGGCTTCCCGAAACCTTATTTTAGCCTTTAAGGGTGAAATTCAGGCTGTTTTGGATAAAATCGTGGTGCGGGAGGCTTCGGCGGCCTATAACGCCGATGTTCTTAAGGCCGCGCTGCCGGAAATTCTTAAAAATTGGGCCGTCAAGGGCAGCGATTCCCTGGATATACTCCTGCCGGAGGGCCAGCTTGCGTCTCTGGAAGCCTTTTTCCGGGAAAAACTTGCCGCCGAACTCAAACAGGGGGCCGAGCTACGGTCCGACCGGAACCTGGGAGCCGGTTTCCGCATCGCCAACCGGGATGGTTCCGCCTACTACGACTTTTCCGCGGAAGCGGTGGCGGATCTGCTTTCCGCCTACCTCAACCCCCGCCTGGGGGACATGGTAAAAACCCAGGCCAAGGAACTGTAAACGGTGGGCTCCTACTATTACTTTGTCGCCCAGCTTCCCGCTCTTGTCTACGGCCAGGAGCCGCCCATGGATTCCTCCGCCTTTCGGGAGCTGGCCCGGACTCAGATGAGCGCGGAGGACGGGGCGCTGCTTGAAGGCCTTGACCTGTCCGGAAACCCCGGCCAGGCCCCCTCGGGCTGTGATTTCATCGATGCCTGGCGGGACTGGGAGCGGGCCCTCCGGCTCAACCTGGCCAGAATCCGGTCCCAGCGGCTCAAGCGGGAGGCCCCCGGCGATCCCCCCGTGGTCCCCGCGGCCGCCTCTTCAGCGGCCCAGCAGGCCGCGGCCATACCGGATTCCCCCCTGGAGGCGGAGCTGTTCCTGGACCGGGCCCGCTGGGCCGCCATCGAGGAGTTCCAGGGGATACCGTACTTTAGCCGGAACACTGTTTACGCCTACCTGCTCAAGCTGCTCATCCTGGAAAGACACGGTTCATTCAAAGCGGAAACCGGTTTCGCAGAATATAAATCGCTATACGCTTCAATTCTGGAACGCGCGCAGTCCGGCGCAGGAGAATCTAAATGACGGGAACAAAGGGTAGTGTGGTAGCCGTAAACGGCAACATGGTAAGCGTCCGTTTTGACGGCGCCGTTTCCATGAACGAGGTCGGTTACGTTAAGGTTGGAGATAAACAGCTTAAAAGCGAAGTTATCCGTATCCGGGGGGATGTCTCCCAGCTCCAGGTCTTTGAAATAACCAGGGGTATCGCCATAGGCGACGAAGTGGAGTACACCGGGGACATGCTGGCGGTGGAACTGGGCCCCGGCCTTTTGGGGCAGGTCTACGACGGTCTCCAGAATCCCCTGCCCCAGCTTGCCGAGGCGGCCGGTTATTTTCTGGAGCGGGGGGTCTACATGGACGCCCTGCCGGTGGACCGGACCTGGGAATTTAGCCCCAAGGTAAAGGTTGGGGACCGGGTGGAGCGGGCGGATACCCTGGGAACCGTGCCGGAAGGGGCCTTTACCCACCGGATCATGGTGCCCTTTAACCTCTACGGCGCCTACACGGTGGCCTCGATCAAGGGCGCCGGTACCTACCGGATTCGGGATGTTATCGCCGAGCTTACCGACGAAAAGGGTAAGACTGTTCCCGTGGCCATGAGCTTCCACTGGCCCGTTAAGCGGCCGGTGGACTGCTTCGAGGAGCGGCTCAAGCCCGCGGAACCCATGGTAACCAGGGTCAGGCTTATCGACACCTTTTTCCCCGTGGCCAGGGGGGGGACCTACTGTATTCCCGGCCCCTTCGGCGCGGGAAAAACCGTGTTGCAGCAGATCACCAGCCGCCACGCGGATGTGGACATCGTGATCCTGGCGGCCTGCGGGGAACGGGCCGGCGAGGTGGTGGAAACCCTTAAGGAATTCCCCGAATTGACGGACCCCCGCACCGGCCGCTCCCTGATGGAACGGACCGTTATTATCTGTAACACCTCCTCCATGCCCGTGGCGGCCCGGGAGGCTTCGGTGTATACCGCGGCCACCCTGGCGGAGTATTACCGCCAGATGGGGCTTAACGTCCTGCTTCTGGCGGATTCCACCAGCCGCTGGGCCCAGGCCATGCGGGAAATGTCCGGCCGCCTGGAGGAGATACCCGGGGAGGAGGCCTTCCCCGCGTACCTGGAATCCACCATCGCCAGCTTCTACGAGCGGGCGGGGATCGTGCGGCTCCGGGACGGCTCCATCGGCTCGGTAACCATCGGCGGCACCGTGAGCCCCGCGGGGGGCAACTTTGAGGAGCCCGTGACCCAGGCCACCCTCAAGGTGGTGGGGGCCTTCCACGGCCTTTCACGGGAACGGTCGGACGCCCGCAAATTCCCTGCGATTCACCCCCTGGATTCCTGGTCCAAGTATTCGGGGATCATCTCCGCGGCCAAGGTCGCCTATGCCCACGGGTTTATGCGCCGGGGCTCCGAAGTGGAGCAGATGATGAAGGTGGTGGGCGAGGAAGGAACCAGCGCCGAAGACTATGTGGTGTACCTTAAGGGGGAACTTATCGATTCGGTGTACTTCCAGCAGAACTCCTTTGATGCCATAGACGCGGCCGTAAGCCCGGAGCGGCAGGGCCATGTGTTTAACATCCTTTTGGGCATCATAGCTTCCCGTTTCAGCTTTCCCGACAAGAACGAGGCCCGCAGTTGGTTCAACCGGCTTAGGCAGCGTTTCCTGGATTACAACGGCTCCGAATGGCAGAGCGAGCGTTTCAAGTCCCTGGAAAAGGAAATCCACGACGAAGTGGGGGCCAAGGCCGAGGGCCAGGATCCGGCGGCCCAAAAGATCATAGCCTAGGATATGAACATGCTGCATGTTCGATTTGATTGTTTGCGGTCCCTGGGCCGCGCATGACAGAGGAAGCCATGAAAAAGGTATACAGCAAGATTGAGTCCATCACCGGAAGCGTTATCACGGTCCGGGCGGAGGGTATCCGTTACGGGGACCTGGCGGAGGTGGACACGGTGTTCGGCACCTCCCTGGCGGAGGTAAACCGTTTGGAGGGGGGCCTGGTTTCCCTCCAGGTCTTTGCCGGGGGCCGGGGCGTTTCCACCGGAGACACGGTCCGTTTCCTGGGCTACCCCATGCAGGTGTCCTTCTCGGAAAACCTGATGGGCCGGGTCTTTTCCGGTTCCGGGAAACCCCGGGACAAGGGCCCCGCGCTCCACGAGAACCTTATCCCCATCGGGGGGCCCTCGGTAAACCCCGCCCAGCGCATCATCCCCCGGCGGATGATCCGTACCGGCATCCCCATGATCGACCTTTTTAATACCCTTGTGGTGTCCCAAAAGCTGCCCATCTTCTCCGTATCCGGGGAGCCCTACAACGAACTCTTAG
The DNA here is from genome assembly GCA_031274285.1 of Treponema sp. Classification (GTDB taxonomy): domain Bacteria; phylum Spirochaetota; class Spirochaetia; order Treponematales; family Breznakiellaceae; genus JAISFT01. Next base: position 6,517 of record JAISQJ010000094.1, read on the forward strand.
CCCGGATCGCCATGCAGGCCGAGGTTGACGTCATCGTCCTGGGGGGCATGGGGCTCAAGTACGACGACTACCTCTTTTTCAAGGATACCCTGGAAAACGGGGGCGCCCTTTCCCGGACGGTGATGTTTGTCCATACCGCCAGCGATCCCACGGTGGAATGTCTCATGATCCCCGACATGTCCCTGGCGGTGGCCGAGCAGTTTGCCCTGCAGGACAAGGACGTGCTGGTCCTCCTTACCGACATGACCAACTTTGCCGACGCCATGAAGGAAATTTCGATCATCCAGGAGCAGGTCCCCTCCAACCGGGGCTACCCCGGAGACCTGTACAGCCAGTTGGCCAGCCGCTACGAAAAGGCCGTTGACTTTGACACCGCCGGTTCCATCACCATCCTGGGGGTAACCACCATGCCCGGCGATGACGTAACCCACCCAGTACCGGACAACACGGGCTACATCACCGAAGGCCAGTACTACCTCAAGAACGGCCGTATCGAGCCCTTCGGCTCCCTGTCCCGGCTGAAGCAGCAGGTGAACGGCAAGACCAGGGCGGACCACCGGGCCCTGATGGACGGCATGATCAAGCTCTACTCCGCATACCGCGACACCCTGGAGAAGAAGGCCATGGGCTTTATCATGACCGCCTGGGACGACAAGCTCCTTAAATACGGGGAATCCTTTGAACGCCAGATGATGGACCTTTCGGTGAACATCCCCCTGGAACGGGCCCTGGACCTGGGCTGGGAAATCCTGGCGGACTGTTTCAGTCCCGAGGAAACGGGGCTAAGGACGGAATTGATCGAAAAGTTCTGGCCGAAAAAAGGTTAAGCATGGCAAAGATAAAGCTGACCAAGAACGAGCTGAAAAAACAGAAAGACTCTCTCAAAATGTATCAGCGGTATCTGCCGACCCTGATGCTGAAAAAGCAGCAGTTACAGGCGGAAATCCGGATCAGTGAAATCCGCATCAGGGAGCTAAGGGAAGCAAAGGAAAGGCTGGACCAACTCTTCAAGTCCTGGATCGCCGTTTTTGGGGAAAAGGGGGTCTTTACGCCGGAGATTCTCACGATCACCGCGATAAAAACCGCCCAGGGGAACATCGCCGGCGTTCCCATCCCCCTTTTTCAAGGGGCGGATTTTGAAACCGCCCCCTACGATCTGGCCCGGACCCCCCTGTGGCTGGATTTTGCGGTGGAAAAGTTGAAGCAGGCCTTTCTTATCGACCTGGAAACCTCCGTGGTGGAAGAGCAGCGCCGCAGGCTGGACCATGAATTGCGGGTTACCACCCAGCGGGTGAACCTGTTCGAGAAGGTTAAGATCCCCGAAACCAAGGGGAATATCAAAAAGATTCAGGTTTACCTGGGGGATCAGCAGACCTCCGCGGTGGTGCGGGGAAAAATTGCTAAGACCGGATTAGAGAGGGCCGCCCAATGATCATGCCCATGAAAAAGGTTTCCCTGGTGGTCATGGACAAGACCAGGGACGAATCCCTTAAAAAGCTCCGGGAACTGGGGCTTGTCCACCTGGAACGGAAGCCCGTTGCCTCCGAGGCCCTTTCAAAGCTTCTGGACCGGAAGGGGAAGATCGAAAACGCCCTGGGAATCCTGCGCCCCTACGAGGGGGAGGCAAAAAAGGCCGGTTCCGGGCAGCCCCCCTCCCCGCGGGGTCCGCAGCCGCCCCTGCGGCGGGCCGGCGATCTGGCCCGTCCCGAGGACGCCCTCTATTCCGCGGACGCGGTTGACGATTTTCAGCGGCCCGATCTGGCGGCCCTGATACTGGACTATGCGGAAGAACGGAAGTCCCTGCAGGACCGGGCCGCGGTTCTGAGCAAGGAACGGAGCCGCCTGGAGGACTGGGGGAATTTTAATCCCCAGGATTTTTCCTTTCTGGCGGAGTGGGGGATTAAGCTTTCCCCCTATAAACTTTCCGCCAAGTCCTTTGAGGCCCTGTCCTCCGGGGCCCGGTCCCCGAATTCGGCGGGACCGGAGATCCCCTTTCTGGTAGCGGGGCGGGATAAAAATGCCGTCTATGTCCTGGTTCCGGACGGGGAGATACCCGGGGAAACCCCCTTTGCCCTGCCGGAACTTTCGCTTGAGGAACTTGACGGCCGCCTGGCTCAGATCCGGGATCAGCTTGGGGATATTGAACAGCGCCTCCTTTCCCTGGCCGATAGAAGGCCGATTCTTGAAGGGGAGGGCAGGACCCTGCTCAAACAAATCGAATTTGAAAGCGCCCGCCTGGGCATGGAAAGCCTGGAGGACGTTTCCCCGGACCAGCGGGTGTCCTGGATTACCGGCTACCTTCCCCAGGAGGACCTGGGGCATCTGAAACGGGCGGCCGCGGAACATGCCTGGGCCCTGGCGGCCGACGATCCGGGCGCCGACGATCCGGTCCCCACCAAGCTGAAGAACGGGAAGCTGGTCAGCCTTATCTACCCCCTGACGGAGTTCCTGGAAGTGACCCCCGGTTACCGGGAGGCCGATATTTCCGGCTGGTTCCTGCTCTTCTTTTGCGTGTTCTTCGGGATGATCTTTGGGGACGCTGGATACGGCTGCCTCCTCTTTGGCATCGGCCTGGTCGCGGCCCTGAAAACTGTGAAAAAGGGGATACCCCAGGCGATCAAGATGCTCCTCCTCCTCAGCGTATCCAACATCCTCTGGGGGGTCCTTACCTGTACCTGGTTCGGCGTCGATCCCCTCAAGCTCCCTGCCCTGCTCCAGAATATCTCCCTGCCCCTCATTTCCGGCGCGGTTTCGGCCCGGGGGCCGGAGGCCAAGTCCCTGGTGGATCAGAACCTCATGATCTTCTGCTTCTCCCTGGCCCTGCTCCAGCTCTCCATCGGCCACATCATCGGGATTTTGCGGAATATCAAGGCCGGGTCCCTGCGTTTCCTGGCGGATCTGGGGAACACGGCCATGCTGGCGGGTATGTACAACGTGGTCCTCTTCCTGGTGGTCAGCAACGAGCTAAGGCGGATACCCCTCCTGCCCCTGAGCATCTACCTGATCGCCGGCGGCTTTGCCCTGAATTTCGCCTTCGCCAATTACGAGGGCAGCGTTGGCGCTTCCATTATGGAAAGCCTCAAGAATATTATTTCCGTGGTCCTGGGGATCACCAATGTTTTTTCCGATATCATGTCCTATATCCGCCTTTGGGCCGTGGGACTGGCGGGGGCTTCGATTTCTTCCACGGTAAACACCCTGGCCGGCCCCCTGCTGGGAAATTTCCTGGTGTTCCTGGGGATCATCCTCCTGGTCTTCGGCCACGGCCTCAATGTGGCCCTTAACGTGCTTTCGGTGCTGGTCCACGGGGTCCGTTTGAATACCCTGGAGTTTTCCAGCCATGTGGGGCTTGCCTGGTCGGGTACGGCCTATAAGCCCTTTGCGGATACGTGATAGACCGGAGATACCGGGAACTGGAGCGGTTTTTTAGTATCAATACGTTGTGTTGATATTCGGTTGTAGTTTATAAGCGGAAAGGTCCGCTTTAACAGGAGTTGGTTATGAATCTAGGACTATTAGGCGCCGGTCTTGTGATGGGTATTGCCGCGGTGGGTTCGGCAATTGGTATCGGCATTGCCGGGCAGGCGGTAATCGGGGCGTGGAAAAAGTGTTACATCGGCAACAAGCCCGCGCCCATGACTCTGCTTGCCTTCGGCGGCGCGCCCCTAACCCAGACCTTCTACGGGTTTATTCTGATGATGCAGATGAAGACCCAGGCCCTGGTAAACACGGAGAACCAGTGGCTCTACCTGGGCTTTGGTATCGCTTCCGGTTTTGCCATGGCCTTTTCCGCCATTGCCCAGGGCCAGGCGGGGGCCGCGGGCGCCGATGCCCAGGCTGAAACGGGCAAAGGGTTTACCCAGTACATCGCCATCGTTGGTGTCTGCGAGACGGTTGCCCTCTTTGCCATGGTCCTCTCGATGATCAGCCTGTAACGATAAAGGTGCCTGATCAGATCCTCGGCACGCAGGTTATAAAGATCGGCGGGTTTGATCATGTCGAACCCGTCTACCTTGGAGGCGGCCGCCCGGCGGCCATCCAGACCATGTGGAAGGACCGCCTTGCCCCCGGCGACCTTGAGGGGGAGCGGAGGAAGGCGACCCTGGCCCGGATAAACCGGCTCAAGGACATGGGCTGCGCCCTGCTCCGTTTCGCCGTGCCGGACCTTGAGTCCGCCGAAACCCTGGGCAGGCTTGCCGCCATGGTGAGCCTGCCCCTGGTGGCGGATATCCATTTCGATTACCGGATTGCCCTCCGCTGCCTTGATTTTTCCATTGCCAAAATTCGTATCAACCCCGGTAACATCGGCGGCCGCGACAAGGTGGAAGCGGTGCTGGGCAAGGCGAAAGACCTGGACCGGCCCATCCGCATCGGGGTCAACGCGGGGAGCCTGCCCCAGGATCTGCGGGACAGCCTGGAACAGGGCCGCATTGACCGCCACACCGCCCTGGTGAAGGCCGCGGAGCGGGAACTGGAGATCTTCCGGGATTTTGGATTTTTGAACGGTATTGTTTCTATGAAGGCCTCCGGAATCGCCGATACTATAAGTGCCAACCGCCTTTTTGCCCAGAGGGCCTACCGCCTGGGGGAAGCCTTAGTTCCCCTCCACCTGGGGGTGACCGAAGCGGGGCCCCTGGTGGCGGGGGTGGTGAGGAACGCCGCCGCCCTTTTAGCCCTGCTGGCCGACGGTATCGGCGATACCATCCGGGTGTCCCTTTCGGACACCATGGAAAACGAGGTTATCGCGGGCCGGGAGATTCTGGGCGCGGTTTCCGATATTCAGGGCGGGAGCGTCCGGGGGCTGGGGGTAAAAATGGTATCCTGTCCCCGCTGCGGCAGGAATAGCTTCGATACCCACGGCTTTACCGAAAAATGGCTTCCCCGGCTCTACAGCCTGCATAAGGACCTGACGGTTGCCGTCATGGGCTGCGTGGTGAACGGCCCCGGGGAAGCGCGGGAAGCGGACTTGGGGATCACCGGGGCGGGGGACAAGGCGCTGCTCTTCCGTCGGGGAAAGGTTATCCGCACCCTTCCGGCGGAAGAAGCGGACGCTGCCTTCGCGGAAGAACTGGAAAAACTATAGACCCTAGACTTTAGTGTAAGAGGTGAGGAACTTGAAAAGGCGAATACTGTTGCTGTTATGCATGGCCGGCCTGATCAGCGTCGGCGTCTACGCGGATCATCCCAAGGACATGGTGGGGGTGGGCTTGTTCATGGGCGGCGGCTGGGCCAGTGTGGGCGGGGGCCTGTTTCACCCCGGCGTTACCATCAAGGCGCCCACCATGCCTTTTTTTTGGGGTTTTAACGCATCCTTCGGCAAGGCCAGCGGCCTCGGCGTTTCGATGGATTACTATCTCCTGGACCGGGACCTGGTAAAGGACGGTTCCATCGATCTAGACTGGTTCCTGGGAGTAGGCGGATTTACCCATCTCTACTTCGGCAGCGATTTTACCCTTGCCCTGGGCTTCAGGCTGCCGATCGGCTTGTCCTGGCATATCAGTAACAGCCTTGAACTTTTCCTCGATGTGACTCCCGGCATCGGCGCCCGCTTCGATTCGGAGCCCTTCTACACTACGCTGGGGGGCGAGCTGGGGCTGAGGGTCTGGTTCTAAGGCGCCGGAGGGACCTGCTTGAGGTTACACCGATTTTGCTTCCTGTTATTGTTTTTCTGGGGCTGCCTGAGTCTGTCCGCCCAAGACCGGCCCTGGTGGTACACCCTGGAGCGGGGGAAGTTGCTCTTCCGCCAGGGGGAATACGGCGCCGCACTCCTGGCCTTTGAGGACGCCCGCCGGCAGCGGCAGGATCAGTACGCCGGGATGGAAAAGGACCTTATCAATTTTCTTTCCATCCCCGAGGTGCGCCGCCTGGGGGATTCCCTTACGGTCCTGGAGTCCTACATCCGGGAACGGAGCCACCTGGATGCGGAAGTGGCGCTGCGGGAGCTGTACTACCGCGTTCCCCGGGAAAACCTTCGCGATTCCGCCCTGCTGGCCCTGGAGGAACTGGGGAAATTCAAGGTCTACCCCGAGGCGGAATACTGGATAGGGGAGACCTACCGCCTTGAAGGGGAACTGAACCTGGCCTTGGGCCAGTACGCCAAGGCCCTGGCCCAGAGCGCCCAACTGGAGGCCCCCGGCTTTGAACTGGATCTGCTCTACAAAATAGCGGACATCCACCGCCTCCGCCAGGAGCATAAGCTCATGGAGGAGACTCTGCTGAAAATCGTGGAGGGTAACAATGTCCGGGGCGAACCCTGGGACCCCCTGTGGTCGGGGAATGCGGGGACCTCCGGCCAATTCGCCAGGAATTCCATGGCCCGGACCCTGGAAAACTCGGGACCCGCCCGTTTTCTCGTCATGTACCGCTACAACAACGGGCCCGTGGAACAGGCCCACCGCCTGCTGGGCCTCTACTATTACGCCTCCAACCGCTACGACCGGGCGGTGGAACACCTGATGTTCGCCTTTCTCATTCAAAACACCATCCTCATCGAGGAAGTACAGCGGAGCCGTTACGATTTTACCTTCGAGTCCCTGGAAGCCCTTTTGGACGCCCTGGAGCGGCGGGACGATCTTCTGGCCTTCATCGAAAAGACCGAATATTACCGCTGTACCTACTTCCTGGGAAGCGCCCTGTACGGCATCTACCGGGTACCCGCCGCCCGGGAGCTGTGGACCTTCCTCAGCCGCCGGGACCGGATTGGCTCATGGCAGGGCCGGGCCCTGGCCCAGCTTCAAAGACCCTCGGTTGAGGCCATGCCGGCTCCGGATTAGGGGCCTAGACACGGAGCCCCTTTCCGTATAACCTTTACGAAATATCAAGCGCCGTATGGCAAGGAGATAAGAACATGGCCCAGGCCAGTAAGAACTCGCGTACCTCAAGCGCCACCCAAAAGTTTTTTTGTTCCTGCGGGGGCGAAGTAAAAATGAAGACCCTTTTTGAAAACGGCAAGGTAAAGAACATCGCCGAATGTGAAAAGTGCAAACGGGTTGAGCGCCGTCCTTCGGATTTTAGGTAGACCGGGCGGTAGTCGTATATGATTCTGATGGACACCCGCTTAAGAGCGGTGTTTATCGTATGGGGGGTTATCTTTGGCAGTTAAGAGCAGTTCCGCGGAAAAACGCCACCGGCAAAGCGAAGAGCGTCGGCTTAGGAACAAATCGGCAAAAAGCGCGGTCAGGACCAGCGCCAAGAAATTTGTCCTTTTAACCCAGAAAAAAGAACTGGGAGAGGCGGAGGCCGCGCTTAAAGACATGATCAAGAAGCTCGACAGCGCGGCCGGCAAGGGCATTATCAAAAAAAATACCGCGGCCCGTAAAAAATCCCGCATGCAGCGGCTTTTTAATTCATTAAAAAAGGCCCAGTAATTAGCCCCGGGCCGTACCGGCGCGGCATGGCGGGAGGGAAAATTCTTATCTCCCCAGGCCGCGGGGCCGTAACACTAAACCGAACGTAATTTTTTGTAATGGCGGCTTCCAAGTATACCAAAGCGGATATCGTTGATTTGCTGTATGAAAAGACATCCATCAGCCGGAAAGAAATTCGAACCGTTGTTGATCTGTTCATTGAAGAGGTTAAACAAGCCTTGGTGCAAAATCAGGTGATTGAACTGAGGGGTTTCGGCACCTTCGAGATTAAAACCCGCAAGGGCCGTTCAAAGGCCCGGAATCCGAAGACCGGGGAATCCGTAAGGGTCAGCTCCCACGGCGTGGCGTTTTTCCGGGCGGGCCGGGAACTGAGGCGGGCCGTGTGGGACCTTGAGAGCGAACAGGGGGATTCCCCCCCCGGCGCCGGAGAACCATGACTTCCAAATCCTTTGTAAGGGAGCTTGTGATCAACCTGGCCCTGGCGGCCCTGGGGATGATCCTGTTTGCCCTTTCCTTTCCCAATCTGCTGGTAGAAAAGGGGCTTCCCCTCCTGGCCTGGGCGGCCTGGACCCCTGTTTTTCTGCTGATCAGCCGGGTCAGCCTTCCCGCCTCGATCTTCTGGGGGGCCCTCTACGGTTATGGGGCCTACAGTCTTTTCAATTACTGGCTGGGGGTCTTTCATCCCATGGCGGGGCTCATTGTCTATAGCATCTATGTGGTGTACATGGCCCTTTGTTTTCCCCTGCTCAAACTGGCGGAACTTTGTTTTCCCCGCCGCTTTTACCTGGTTCAGTGGTGTCTGTGGCTGGGTTACGAATACCTGCGGACCCTTGGCTTCCTGGGCTACCCCTACGGAATCTCCGGCTATTCCCAATGGACCCTGATCCCCGTGATTCAGGTTGCCCGCCTGGGGGGGGTCTGGGCCGTGTCCGCGCTGGTGCTTTACCCCTCCGCCGCGCTGGGGGCCGCCCTGCGGGGGATCGACGGGCTCCGGGCCGTCCCCGCCGCGGTAAAGGCCTTCTTCAGGCGGGAATGGCTTCCGGCCGCCCTCTGGGTCCTCTGCCTGTGCCTTTCCCTGGTCTACGGCCTGGTTTCCCGGGAGGATTACTCCGACGGCCCCCAGGTCCGCCTGGCCCTGATCCAGCATAACACCGACCCCTGGCGCGGGGATATGGACGAATACCGCCAGAATTTCCGGGTTTTAAGCCGCCTTTCCGACGAAGCCCTGGCTGCCAGCCCCAGGCCCGATATGATGGTGTGGTCGGAAACGGCCTTTGTTCCCCGGATCTACTGGCACAGTACCTACCGGGACGACCGGGAGTCCTGGGACCTGGTCCGGGAGCTTCTGGCCTACTTGTCCAGGCAGGACGTTCCCTTTGTCATCGGAAACGATGACGCCCGCCTGGAGGGGGATGGCAAGGGGGGCTGGGACCGGGTAGACTACAATGCGGTCATGCTTTTTGAGGGGGGCGAGATCAGCGGGCTCTACCGGAAGCTGCGGCTGGTTCCCTTTACGGAGCATTTCCCCTACCGGCGGCAGTTCCCCGGTCTCTATAAGGCCCTGGTCAGTGCGGACACCCATTTTTGGGAAAAGGGGGAGGATGCCACGGTCTTTTCCGTGTCCGTCCCCCGGCCGGACGGTCCGGAAACCGTAAAATTTTCCACCCCCATCTGTTTTGAGGACACCTTTGGCTACCTTAGCCGGGACTTTGTGCGGAACGGGGCGGAGCTTATCGTGAACCTCTCCAACGATGCCTGGTCCCGCAGCCTTCCCGCCCAGAACCAGCATTTAAGCATGGCCGTATTCCGGGCGGTGGAGAACCGCCGTTCCATGGTCCGTTCCACCGCCTCCGGCCAGACCTGCGCGGTCAGTCCCGACGGCCGTGTCATAGCCCTGAGCCCTCCCTTCACGGAGAGCTGGATCACCGTTGAAGTTCCGGTCCTGTCCGGCCAGACCCTCTATACCGTGTACGGGGATTACCTGGGCCGGTTTTTTGCGGTATCTTCGGCGGCCCTGTTGCTTTTAGGCCTGGCATCCCGTATACTCAAGAGCATAAAAAAATGATGTTGCAGCAAGGAAGGGGCCCATGAATACCCGCAAGAAGATACTCATAGTTGACGATGAACAGCTTAACCTTGAGTTCTTCGAAGTCATGCTCTCTAAACTTGGATTTATCGTTGAAAAGGCTAACGACGGGGTGGAAGCCCTGGAAAAGGTTAAACGCTTCCTGCCGGATCTTATCCTGCTGGACAACATCATGCCCCGCATGTCAGGCTGGGAAGTGACCAAGACCCTCAAGGGGGACCCTAAATTTCAGGATATCCCCATTGTCATGTTCTCCGCCCTGGACGACGTAAAGGACAAACTGGAAGGCTATGAATTAGGGGTGGAGGATTACATCACCAAGCCCTTTAATTTTTCCGAAGTCCTGGCCCGCATCAGGGTTGTGCTGCGGAACCGGGAACTTTTTGCCCAGATTGCGGTACGGGAAGAGCGGCTGGCCCTGGCGGAGGCCCTGAACGGGGACATAAAGGGCGGGCTGTTCAGCTTGGCTTCGGGGCTTGACGATTTGGACCTGGCCCTCGTTTCGTCATCCGCCGATGCGCTGGAAAAAAGCAAGGCCGTGCGGAAGCAGATCGCGGAACTGGATGCCCGGATTGAAAAGACCATGGCGGAATGGGACGAATTAAAGAAAAATGAAATCGGCCTAACGGAACTGGAAAACCAGAACCGGGGCAGCGATCGACAGGAATAGAATTCAGCGTATGACAGAGTTCATCGTATGACCAGGACAGAAGGTAAAAAAAAGGACGCCCTTGCCGAAGTGGTGTTGGGAGAAACTACCAGTTTTAACGGACTTCTCCGTTTTCGGGAGACCCTGCGGATTCGGGGGAAATTTAAGGGCGCTATTGAGGCGACCGGGGCTCTTATCGTTGATAAGGGCGCGGTGGTAGAGGCGGATCACATTTCCGTTTCTTCCCTTACGGTCTACGGTACGGTGGTCGGCGAAATACAGGCAATCGATAAAGTGGATATGTTAAGCGGCGCGGAAGTGCGGGGCGATGTTACCGCGGCCCGGCTCCGCATTGCCGACGGTGTGTTGTTTGAAGGTCAATGCAGCATGACCAGGGCAGATAAGGAAGTGGAAATTTTTTCCCGCCCCGCCGGGGAGATCAAGGCGGAACTTCAGAGATTTCACGGTCCAGGACGAGAATGAAAAAACCCGCCGGGGAAACCCTGATTCAGCGGAACCCAGAAGACACCCTGATCCGGGGAGAGGCCCTGGCCGGGCAGGTGGTGGAGGATTTAAGCCGACAGTCCCAAACGGCGGCTGCGGCCGAATCCTGTACCGCCGGCCTGGTGGCGGATTTGTTTGCCCGGATTCCCGGCGCTTCACGGGTGTTTTGGGGTTCCTTTGTCACCTATATGGCCGATGCGAAAGTCAAGCTCCTGGGCCTGGATCGCCGGGAACTGGAACTCCACGGCCCGGTGAGCCGGGAGACCGCCTGCGCCATGGCGCTGGGGGCCCTGGAAAAAAGCGGCGCCGATTACGCGGTGGCGGTTACGGGCCTCGCGGGCCCCGGCGGCGACGGGACGCCGGTGCCGGTGGGTACGGTGTGGATAGCCGCCGTAGGCCGGGACCGGATGCCCAGGGTATCGGTATTTTGCTTTAAGGGTCCGCGGAATCAGATTCGGGCGGAAGCCGCGCTGGAAGCCTTAAAGGTCTTATCGGCCTTATCAAAGCACGCGGGAAGCGGGGAATAAATACCCTTCCCGCTTAAATTCGAATAGGAGAATGGTTTGTCTATGGCAATTACACGGAGAAGCTCAAGAACAAAAGCAGCGGAACTTCCTTTGGAAGAGACCGTAACGGTAGGCCGGAGAAAGCGAATGCCGGCGGAAAGCCAGGCCAGGGAAGATTACCCTTCCCCCGGCAACGGCCGGGAAGACTCAGGCCAGGCTTCCCCGGGCTCAGGCGAAGAAGGCTGGGCCCCTTCGGGGGCCTCCCTGGAGGACCCCTCGGGGGACGATGGCTCCGAAGACCGTTCGGGGGGTAGGGTGGTGGTCCGGGCCCGGCCCAAGCGGCCCGTTCCCCCACGGGAATACCGGGAAAACCGGGGCCGGCCGCTAAACGGCGATGACAACGGCGGTTCCTACGGGGATTATGCACGGGCCCCCGGCCGGCCGCCGGAAGCCGAAGGCGGATTCATGCCCTCGGCCCGGTCCCCGCAGGATACCTCGGGTCTGCCCAAGAACCTTCCCCCCATGCCGGACATTTACGGCAAGCCCGAACCCCGGGGCGATCAGGATAACGGAAAACCCCGGCTCTGCATCAACGAACTGATCCGCCTCAACATGATGGACCTGCGGGACCTGGCGGCCTGTTATAATATCTCCCACGAAGACATGGTGAACATGAAGAAGCAGGAGATCATCTTCTCCCTGCTCAAGGCCCATACGGAACGGGGCGGGGTCATCTACGCCTACGGCTCCCTGGAAATACTCCCCGACAGCTACGGGTTTCTGCGGAGTCCGCAGAATTCCTACCTGCCCGGACCGGACGACATCTATATCAGCCCCAGCCAGATCCGGCTCTTTGCCCTTAAAACCGGGGATACGGTCTACGGCCAGATCCGCAGCCCCAAGGAGCAGGAACGGTTTTTCGCCATGCTGCGGGTAGAAACGGTGAACTACGACGATCCTACGGTGGCCCAGAACCGGATTCCCTTTGATAACCTTACCCCCCTGTACCCGAACCGGAAGCTGGACCTGGAAACCACTACCGACGGTATTTCCGAACGGATCATCAACCTTTTCTGCCCCATCGGTAAAGGCCAGCGGGCCCTCATCGTGGCGCCCCCCCGGACCGGCAAAACCATCATGATGCAGAAGATCGCCAATGCGATCACCAAAAACCACCCCGAGGTCTACCTTATCGTGCTCCTTATCGACGAGCGCCCCGAGGAGGTAACCGACATGGAGCGCACCGTCCGGGCGGAGGTCATCTCCTCCACCTTTGACGAACAGGCTACCCGGCATGTGCAGGTCACCGAAATGGTGCTGGAAAAGGCCAAACGCCTGGTGGAGCACAAGAAAGACGTGGTCATTCTTTTGGATTCCATTACCCGCCTGGCCCGGGCCTACAACCAGACCGTCCCCACCAGCGGGAAGATCCTGTCCGGCGGCGTGGACAGCAACGCCCTCCACAAACCCAAGCGGTTTTTCGGCGCCGCCCGGAATATCGAGGAGGGGGGGAGCCTTACCATCATTTCCACCGCCCTTATCGAAACCGGCAGCCGTATGGACGAGGTTATCTTTGAAGAGTTCAAGGGGACGGGCAACCTGGAGATAAATCTGGATCGCCGCATCTCCGACCGCCGCCTCTTCCCGGCCATCAACATCAAAAAATCCGGTACCCGGAAGGAAGAACTTCTCCTTACCGAAGGGGAACTCCAGAAAATATGGATTCTCCGCAAGGTTATCAACCCCATGGATGATATCGAGATCATCGAACTGCTGGTTGAACGGATGAAGAAGTCCAAAAACAACGAAGCCTTCCTCCGTTCCATGAATACGGGAACCGCGGGGGTAGATTAGGGGCGGGGGCCTGCCCGGGAATTGTTCAGGAGCCTTGTCCCATAGTTGATCGGGGCCGTTTTTTGTAGTATCCTGGCATACCCTTTTGCCCTGCCCGAGGGTATTGGCGGAAGGAGTCCTTAAACCCCGCGGGACGGGGAGTTGGACGCCATTGGAGGATTGAACCGTCATGAGAGAGAAAATTCACCCCCGGTACGAGCTTACCAAGATTACCTGCGCCTGCGGGAACGTGATCGAGACCCGCTCCACCGTCAAGGACCTGAAGGTGGAGATCTGCTCCGCCTGCCACCCCTTCTTTACCGGCAAGCAAAAGCTGGTGGACACCGCCGGCCGTATCGAGCGCTTCCGCCGGAAGTACAACATCAAAGAATAGGCCGCCGGGCGGCCGGACACGAAGGGCCGGCGGTTTCGGCCCGGTACGCCTTCCGTATTGACAATATTAAAACCCCATGTTAGAACTAGCTAACAATAGGTCCCTTAAAAGAGCATAGGACGCCCTGCCATGCCGCGGGGAGGATGCGGGAGAAGGGTGTTGCGTCTGTTGTTAGTTTTAACTAACTCTGCCGCTCTTTTTGGACCAAAAAACATCGAGGAGGTACGTGATGAAAAGAAGAGCGGCCCTTGTAGTGGGCCTCTGTGTCCTGTTCCTCAGCCCCGGCTGCAGCCGGAAGGAAAGCGGCGGGGGGGTTGCGGAAACCCGGACGGTTGGGGAAACCCGAACGGTTATCGATCAGATGGGCAATGAGGTGGTGCTCCCGGCCAAGGTGGAACGGGTGGTGATAGCCTCGGTCTGGCCCCTGGCTTCGGTATACTGCCTCTACATGGGTTCCACGGAAAAGCTTGTGGGCCTTGATCCCGCCATCATAAGCGCCGCGGAAAATTCGGCCCTCATAAAGGTGTTTCCCGATATCGTAACCATTCCCTCCCATTTTTCGCAGAACGGGGCGATAAACGGGGAGGAACTGTTAAAGCTCAAGCCCGATGTGGTGCTTTACTCGTCAGGGGCCGCCGAGGATTACGATGTGTGCAAACAGATAGGCGTTCCCGCCGTGGGCTTCAGCCTGAGCATTAAACAGTACAATGCCATTGATACTATCAACAGTTGGATTGAACTTTTGGGCCAGGTCATGCAGCGGGAATTTGACACCACCGAATTTATGAAGTATTCCAAGGACCTGGAAGCCATGGTGGCCGGACGGCTGCAAAATGTGCCCGACAGCGAAAGACCTAAGGCCATGTTCATACATCTTTACGATGCCAGCCGCATAGCTGTACCCGCCGGCGCAAGCTGGGCCCACTACTGGATCACCGCCGGCGGCGGAATCAATGTGGCCGCCCAGGCCGGCGACGGCACCCTGTCGGCCAACATGGAACAGATCTACCAGTGGAATCCCGAAAAAATATTTATCACCAACTTTAACCCCGGCCAGCCGGAGGACCTGTACAACAATACTATCGGGAATTACGACTGGAGCAATGTGAGCGCGGTTAAAAGCCGGGAGGTCAGGAAAATGCCCCTGGGCATGTACCGCTGGTATGTCTGCAACGCCGATTCCCCCCTGACCCTCCTGTGGATGGCCAAGGAGAACCACCCAAGTCTCTTTGCCGATATCGATGTGGACGGGGAAATAAAATCCTATTACCGGCGTTTCTATAAGCTTGAACTCAGCGATGAGGACCTTAACCAGATTTACCACCCCTCGTCGGAAGCCGCGGGCGGTATCTAAGATCTTTGATGAAACTGCCGTATAACCGGGTCAGTAAGATTCTGCTCCTGGTCCTGCCCCTGGCCGCCGCGCTGGCCTGCATAGGCATCGGACGTTACTCCATAAGCATCGGGGAATCCTTCACGGTGCTGTGGAGTACCTTTACCGGCGCCGCGGCCCGCGTCAGCCCCCAGGCCTACAGCGTTATTATGCGGATACGGCTTCCGAGAATCCTGCTGGCCATCCTCTGCGGCGGCGGCCTGGCCGTCTCGGGGGCCGCGTTTCAGGCCCTCTTTACCAATCCCCTGGCAACACCGGATACCCTGGGCGTTGCCGCGGGTACCAGCTTCGGCGCGGCCCTGGCGCTGCTCCTTAAGCTTCCGGCCCTGGGGGTACAGTTCGTGGCCCTCGTCTTCGGGCTTTTAGCGGTGTCGTTAAGCTATTCAATCAGCAGAATCAGGGGAAAGACCACCATCATCATGATAGTGCTGTCGGGGATTATCATATCCTCCATGTTTGACGCCTTGGTGTCCCTCATTAAATACGTGGCCGACCCCGAGGACCAGCTTCCCGCCATTACCTACTGGCTCATGGGAAGCCTGGCCCGGGTCAGCTACGAGGGCCTGGCCATAGGGGCGCCCCTCATCGCGGCGGGAGCGGCCTTTATTTTCGCGCTGAGGTGGAAACTCAACATCCTCTCCCTCAACGAAGACGAAGCCCGGTCCATGGGCGTCCAGGTAAAACTCCTGCGCCTGGGGATCATCGTGGCGGCTACCATGATTACCGGGTCAGCGGTGGCCATGTGCGGACAGGTGGGTTGGGTGGGACTTTTGATTCCCCATATCTGCCGCATGATCTTTGGCAGTAATAACAGCCGCCTTGTTCCGGCAAGCATCAGCGCGGGGGCCGTATTTATGCTGATCATTGATACGGCGGCCCGGGCGGCCACCGCGGCCGAAATACCCGTATCCATTCTTACCGCCACCATCGGGGCGCCTTTCTTTATGCTGCTGCTCAGAAAAACCGGGGGAGGCTGGCTGTGATTTTCTCCGTGGAAGAGGGTTCCTTCGGATACCGGCACGGGGCCAGGGTGCTTGATGCTATTTCCTTTACCGTAGAGCCGGGACAGGTGCTGGCGGTGCTCGGGCCCAACGGTTCGGGAAAAACCACCCTGCTCAAATGTATGATGGGCCTTTTGAACTGGAACCGGGGACTGAGCCTGATAGACGGTACCCCGCTAAGCCGGATCCATTACCGTGAAGTCTGGCAAAAAATCGCCTATGTGCCCCAGGCAAAAAATTCGGTGTTTTCTTTTACCGCCGAGGATATGGTGGTCATGGGAAGGAGCGCCCACATAGGGGCCTTCAGGCAGCCGGGGGCCGCCGACTACGGCCACGCGCGGCGGGCCATGGAAACCGTGGGGATTTATCATCTGCGGGAAAAACTCTGCAGTGAAATGAGCGGCGGGGAACTGCAAATGGTGCTTATCGCCCGGGCCCTGGCGGCCCAGCCTTCCATGCTGGTACTGGACGAGCCGGAGTCAAACCTCGATTTCAGGAATCAGCTTGTCATTCTTGAAACCATAGAAGCTCTGGCCCGGAACCAGCATATTTCCTGCGTCTTTAATACCCATTACCCTTCCCATGCCTTAAAAATCGCCAGCCATGCCCTGCTCCTTACCCGTGAGGGCGGTAGCCGTTTCGGCCCCGCGTGGAAGATCATCAACGAGGAAAACATGCGCCGGGCCTTTGAGGTGAACGTCCATATTAACGAAGTGCGGATCGAGGAAAAGAGCTATATGTCGGTGTTGGCCCTTTCGGCGGCGGGAAAAACATAGGCGGCCTTTTCATCGGCCCGTCATGCATGCCCGCGGCCAGCCAGGTAACACCGCGGAATCCTGTGGCCCTTGAAATCCTCGTCCCGCAGTTTTTCTGTCATATCGGTGATCCGGATTCCCCGGTCCGGGGTAAAACCCTTTGCGTTGACGCTGAATATGAGAATTCCCCCGGGCTTAAGGATGTCCAGGCATCCCCTCAGTAGGGGCCCGTGATCCCGCTTGATGTCCAGGGTTCCCTCCATTTTTTTTGAATTGGAAAAGCTGGGGGGGTCCAGGATGATAAGGTCCCATTTCCGGCCCGCGCCGGCGGCCTCCCCCAGGAAACGCAGCGCATCGGCCCGGATAAAGCGGAAGGGGGCCCCTGCCCGCAATCCTCCCCCCGCCGCCTCCAGGCCGTTAAGGGCAAAATTCCGCCTGCCCCAGTCGAGGTAGGTCCTGGAGATGTCCACCGAATCCACCGAGGCGGCGCCCCCGGCCGCGGCATAGACCGAAAAGGCGCAGGTATAGGCAAAGAGGTTCAGCACCTGTCTGCCCGCGGCCCGGTCCCGGACAAAGGCCCGCAGGAGCCGCCGGTCAAGGAAAAGCCCCGTGTCCAGGTACGCCGACAGGTTCACCCAAAACCGCAGGCCCCCTTCCCCTACCGCCATCTCAAAGCCGCCCGCCGGGGGATTCAGCCGTTCGTACTGGCCGCCCGCGGCTTTCGCGGCCGCTTGCGCCCCCTCCTGCCCGCCGCCTGCGCGGCCGCGCAGGCGGCGGCGCTCCCTCATGAAGATCCGGGAAGGGGGGATCTGCAGGGCCAGGGCCGTCTCTTCCTCCATCCTGGCAAGCCAGGCTTCCTCCTCGCCGGGATCTTTCTCATAGGGCCGCCGGTAGAGGGCCCCGGCCAGGGCCGCCGCGCCGGGGGAGCTTTCGTAATAATCGAGGACCAGAGGAATTTCGGGAATATCCCGGTCATACAAGCGGAAGGCCCCGGTTCCCCCCCGGCGGGCCCACCGTAACAGGTGCCGGTGACGCTTTCGCAGCCGGTTTCCCAGCATTTCAGCCTGAGATTCGGTTTTATCGTCCATAACCGCCTTCAAACATCCGAGCATGATAGAGAAATAATTGCCGGAGGGCTACACTACTGCCATGAAAGGGTTGCAACTCTCTCCGCGGCCGGTCCGCGGCCGGCTGCTCTTCCGCTGTGTCCCGGTTATTCTTTTGATCCTGGCGGCGGCCCTGTTTTTCTACCGTTCCCCGGCGCTGATCCTCAGCGACGCCGGCTTTGACACCCTCTACGGCGCCCGGCGGAGCTTCCTCAAACAGGCCGGCCTTTCGTTGCGCTTCTTTAGACGGGTAAAGCGGGTGCTCATCGCCGAAGATGCGAACCCCGAGGCCGCGGTATTCGCCATTGAGGAGGGGTCCAGGCGCCCTTGGGCCGTGCTGGGCCATTCCCGCTATCTGCGGGGCCTGGAACTCTACGCCCGCCGGCGCCCGGAGGTCCGGGTTACCGTTATCCGGGAGGATTCCCCCCCGCTGTCCGACGGAAGCCCTCGGCAGGAGGCCCAGCCGGGGGAGGTGGAATCCGTTTTTGCCGATACCCGCCTCAATTCCTGGCGGGCCGGACTCTGCGCGGCCATACTGGCCGGAGAAAGTCCGGGGCAGGTCCTCGTCTTTCAGGACCGGCAGCATTATCCGGTGAACCGGGAGGCCTTTACCGCGGGTTTACAGGAGGAAAATAAAAGCCTAAGCGCCGTATTTCTGAACGGTGATATCGATTACCACGCATGGGACCAGGTCCTCTGTGTGGTCCTGGGAGGGCCGGCAAATTCCTATTTTGACCGGAAGGATACGATCCCGGCCCTGCTCTTTACCTGGACGGACGGCGCCCTGAGCCCTTCTACGGTGAAGGTACTGGGGGACGACTCCCCCTGGGCCCTGGCGCGGGAAGCCTTCCGTCCCCCCTCCGGGGGGGAGGCATACCGGATCGTCCCCGCGGAATTTACCGTGCTTAGGGGCAGGACCGGGGCGGAACTGGGGAAAAGGTTAAAAAAAGCGGTTCATAGTCAAATTCCCGCCCGGTAAGCTTGGTAAATTTGACAAAGTTACCGATAAGAATTATAATGATTTCGATCTTGGTTTCACTGTCCCTTGGATTTGGACGGCTTGGAATCCGGCCTCGCGGACGGGGCAGATTGAATAAAGGAGTAATTGGATGAAACAGGGCTGTTTCAGGGTCGTTTGTCTTATTCTTCTGTTAGGCGCGGTGCTTGTTCCCGGCTTTTCCGATGAATTCACCATCACATCAGAGGCATTTGTTATCGAATCCTTCGATGGGAGCGCCGCCCATGAATGGACCATTGCCGGAAAGACCAGTTCCTACGAGTTTACCTGGAGCGTGATGCCCAGCAAGTTTTCCAACGAAGGGTACCCCAAGCTTAATACCGTGCCCGCATGGCCCCAGGCCCTGTTCGGGGCTAACCGCCAGGGAAACGACTATAGGGTGCTTGGTATCCTGGGGAATTTTTTACGTGAAGGCTACAACTGGATAGATGTGTATCCGGTGGCCCCTAACGCCGACGGGGAGGAAGCGCCCTTTGAAATTCCCCTTCCCGGCCGGGTCCAGAACCTTGATATGTGGATATGGGGTTCCAATTATAACTTTTATGTGGACGCGTATGTCCGGGATTATCAGGGCATTGTCCACGTGTTAAGAATGGGGGATCTGTCCTATAAAGGCTGGAAGAACCTGCGGGTCGCGGTTCCCTCCCGGATCAGGCAGGCCAAGCGGATTCTGCCGAACTACGCGGGACTTGACTTCGTCAAATTCCGGATTTGGACCCGCCCCAACGAGATACTCGGTGATTTTTATATCTACTTGGACCACTTTAAGGTGTTATCCGATACCTTTGAGTCCTTTTATGACGGTGATGATCTGGCGGACCCCGATCATGTACAGGAACTTTGGTCCGCGGCAAGTAACTAAGGAGGCCCTGTAAATGAAACGCGTCTTGCTATTTATCTTTGTTCTTTTCTGTGCCGTCTTTCTCTTTGCCCAGCAGGGCGAACTTGGGGACCCGAACCCTATGCAGATCGGCGTCAGCGCCGCCAACCAGGGGCAGGCCCTCAAGGAAGTCTCCATCGATAAATTCGAAATGGACGGGTACTGGAATTCGCGCATTTCGCCGGATACCGGGTATACGGTGAGCAGGCTCTTTGCCTCCGCCGGCCCCCTGGCGAAGGAGCCCCTGGAGGAAGAAGAGCAGTTTGAGATACCCGAACAGTATGTCTTTGGCGCCCGGGTAGATTTCCTGCGCCGGGGACATACGGAAATAGTCTTCCAGCCCCAGCGGCCTATCCCCATAGAGGGCATTACCAAGACCGTTTCTCTGTGGGTGGCGGGCCGGAACTTTAACCACGAACTGTACCTGACCCTCAAGGATTACTTCGGCCGCGATTTTGAGCTTTACATGGGCACGCTGAACTTCCCCGGATGGAAGAAGCTGACCGTGGCAATCCCCCCCCAGGCGGACGACGGGAAGAACGGCATTGTCCAGCGGAATTTTCACTATTTCAACAAAATGGGGATCATGGTTACGGGTCTGAAGATCAAGGTTGATCCCTCGGAAGCCTACGGCAGCTACTATGTATACTTTGACGATATGCGGGCATGGACGGATCTGTTTACCGAACATAACCGGGATGAGGATGATATGGTGGACGCCTGGTAAACCGGGCCGGTAAAGAAGGGCGGTGGCTTGGTCACCGCTTTTTTTTTGCCCCGGCGGTTAGCCGTGTCCCTGTTGGCGGCGAGGGTCCCGGAGCAGGGGGGGCCTTCGCGGCCTTGGGGCCCTTCAGCCGGTAGGTGAAGGCCCTTCCCGCTTTCCCCGTCCGCTCCACGACGCCCATCTTATGCAGCACATAGAGGGTTTTCCGCGCCAGATTCGGGGAAATTCCCGCCTCCTCCGCCAGGGAACTAACGGTAAAGTCCTGGGCCAGGGGGACGAAACGGCGGTAGTCCCGGGGTTTTTTAAGGATTATCGAATCGTGCCAGCCGGCCAGTTCCCTGCCGGTGATGCTTACCCCCCCCCGGCGCCAGGAGCCCTTGCCGTCCTCTACCCGTTTTTCCAGTACATCAACAAGGGCAAGTTCAATACAAAGCCCCCGCCGCAGGGGAAGTTCCGGCGCGTAGAGCAGGTTTTTGAAAAGATCCCAGGGGCTGCCCCGGCGGGGACTCTTGCGCCTCCGGAGCAGGACGCCTTCGCTGTCGTAGGTTTCGATATACCTGGTGATGATCACGGGGTGGACAATCCGCAGCGGGGCCTGGGCGGCCAGTTTTTCCGCCTTTTCCCGTAGGGGACCGAAGCTCCCGGTTTGTACCTCAATGATTTCCCCGGTTTCGGTAAGGCCGTCGCAGACATAGTCCCCCAAAATCTGCTCGGTACAGCCATTTTGCCCGCTGTAGCGGAATTTTAAGGCCCGGTGGAGCGCGCTTTCCCGCCGGGTTCCAATCTCAGAGCCGGGGTTCGGCATAGGGGAGGAGTTCCTCGGCGCTCAGAAGTTCCAGGTGGTGAAAAGTTTCGTTCCCTCCCCGGTTTTCGTTCACCCGGATCTTGGCCACCCGGAAGGCGATCATCCGGTTGGTGGGAAGGGGCAGGCCGAGGATCCTGCCGTTGATGTCCACTATCCCGTTTAGGGGGAGCCGACCGGGAATCTCCTGGGTATCCCCTTCGGGAAAGACGACATAGTACTCATTCATGAACATGGCGGGCAAATATTAGCCCTTTTGGAGTGCATTGAGCAAGCTTAGGTCCCCAACCGGGGTTTTCCGTCGGTTTCACATACATCCGTATAGGGGAAAACCTTCTTTTCGTAAGTTTTTACCTTTTTTTCCGTGAAATAAACATTGACTAGGAAAAGGGGAATAGTAATAATGAAGAGGAAACGGTGGGGATTTAGAATGAAATCAGGGGTAAAGGCTCCTAAATCTTGGGGAATGATGCAGTGAAGCTAATGCCGGGAGGTTCCTACCCAAGCGTCCTGGACGACAAGTACCGGGTGAACATACCCAAGCCCCTTAGGGAGAACTACAACCGGGAGCTGGTCATCACCATAGGGCTGCAGAAATGCGCCTGGATCATGAGGAATGAGGTTTGGGAACAGCTCTATGAACGGCTGACGAATTCGAATGAACTGACCGAGGATGCACAGGAGCTGGTGGAGCATCAGTTTATCGCTCCAAGGATGATGGTAGAGGTTGATCAGGCAGGCCGTATCGCCATACCGCCGGTAATCCGGCGCCACGCGGGGCTTACCAAAAACTGCCTGGTCTTTAATTTGGAAAACCGGCTGGAAGTCTGGGACGAGGAAAGATACTTTGCCTACCTGGACGAAAACCGGTCCGCCATAAAGGAGGCCATAGGGAAAATGGGGTCCTTGAAGCTATTCAAGCTGGATGCATGACCGGAAGGGCTGGTAAAACCGGCTTTACAGGTCAGGTGACTTGGGAGGGGAACTATCCGGTATGGAAGCTTTACACACTCCGGTGATGCTGGAGGAGGTGATCCTGTATCTGGCCCCCCGTAAAGAGGGGGAACTGATGTGGGATGCCACCACGGGGGAAGGGGGTCATACCTGGGCCTTTCTTTCTCGCTTCCGGGATTTAAGAATCACCTGTATAGATATCGACCCCGCCATTCAGAATATTGCCAAAGAACGACTCAAAGCCTTTGAGGAACGGATCAGTTTTCATCTGGGCTGGGCCCAGGATTACTTTGATTCCTACCCCCCGGAGTCCGGACGGCCGGATACCATCCTTATCGATCTGGGGATCAGCCGGTTTCATTACGAGCAATCGGGCCGGGGATTTAGTTTCCGTAAGGATGAAGAGCTGGACATGCGCCTGGATCCTTCGTCGCCCCGGAGCGCGGCGGATCTTATAAGCCGGCTGCGGGAGCGGGAACTGGCGGATCTGCTGTACCGGAATGCCGGTGAACGGTATTCCCGCCGCATTGCCAAGGCGATTGTGGAAGGCCGAAAGCTGGGGGCCATCCGTTCCAGCCGGGCCCTGGCGGAACTGGTGGAACGGGCGGTACCTCCCGCTTACCGGCGGGGTCCCCTTCACCCTGCCACCAAGACCTTCCAGGCCTTGCGGATAGCGGTAAACGGCGAGCTTTCCCGGCTCGGGGGGCTGTTGGCAGGGGCCTTGCGGGTGCTGGCGCCGGGGGGCAGGCTGGGAGTGTTAAGCTTCCATAGTTTAGAAGACCGGGTGATCAAGGATTTTTTCCGGCTGAAAAATAGGGGCTGTACCGGCACGCCGGAAGCACCGATAACTGAATCGGAGGGCTGTCCTGCCCTTCGTATCCTAACTCCCAAGGGGATTGCCCCGGGGGAGGCGGAGAAAAGGGCCAATGCCCCCTCCAGGAGCGCCCGGCTGCGGGTGGCGGAGAAACTTTTGAACGAGGATGGAGAGCCATGATGAAGCGGTATCTGTTTGTTTATTTTGTAGCCCTCAGCATACCGGTCGTACTGGCCCTGGTTTCCTGGCAGTCCACCCGCTACGTGGACCTGGAACGGACCATAGCCGCCCTGGAGAAGGAACAGGAAGCATGGGTGGAAAGCAATAACCGGCTCATAGCGGCCATCGCCATACTCTCCTCCTCCGAAAGAATTGAGTATATCTCCCGTAACCAGCTTGGTTTAAGCCGGATACGGCCGGAGGATGTGCTGCAGATCAGGATCACCGGGGAGGAACTTTGACTTTGAGCATAGACCGGAGGGGCCGCCTCCCGGCGGGGATCGGTTCCCCGGCGGGACTCATGGATTTTGACTGTCTCTGTGCCGCGGTCCGGGGGTCCTTTCTCGGCGATCCGGCGGCGGGCGGCTTTGCCTCGGTGTGTATCGATTCCCGGAAGGCCCGGCCCGGCGCCCTTTTTGTTGCCCTGGAGGGGGAAACCCAGGACGGCCATCGCTTTGTGGAATCCGCCTTTAGGGCGGGGGCGGTCTGCGCCCTGGTGGAAGCGGCGAAGGCGGAGGCCCTGGGACTCCGGGAAATGGCCGCTTCCTACGGCGCGGTGCTCATAGCCGTGGAAAACACCCTCCGGGCCCTGCAGGATGCGGCCGCGGCCTACCTGGAGGGATTCCCTTCCCTGATTCGGATCGGGAT
This sequence comes from Treponema sp., assembly GCA_031274285.1. Classification (GTDB taxonomy): domain Bacteria; phylum Spirochaetota; class Spirochaetia; order Treponematales; family Breznakiellaceae; genus JAISFT01. Next base: position 30,170 of record JAISQJ010000094.1, read on the forward strand.
CACCGGCTCGTCGGGGAAGACCACCACCAAGGAGATCGCCGCGGCAATTATCGGCGGGGAAATGAAGACGGTGATGAATCCCCTGAACCTGAATTCCGAGACCGGCCTTCCCCTGGCCGTCTTTGAGGTCCGGGACTTTCACCGGGCCGGGGTGTTTGAACTGGGGATGAACCGGAAGGGGGAGATCGCCGAACTGGCCCGTGTTCTAAGGCCCCATATCGCCCTGATTACCAATGTAGGCTTTTCCCATATCGGAAAGATCGGCAGCCGTCCAGAGATAGCCTGGGAAAAAAAACAGATCTTCTCGTATCTTAACCGGGACGATCGTGCCCTGATCCCCGCCTCAAGCGAATTCCGGGACCTGCTGGCGGAGGATCTCGGGGGAATCGTCCGCTTCTACGGACCGGAAAGCCTGGAGGAATGGGGACCCGTGCGGGACCTCGGGCTCCTGGGCAGCGAGATTACCTGGGCGGGGGAAAAGGTCCGCTTCGGCCTGCCGGGGAAACACAACCTGGAGGACGCGGCGGCCGCCCTTGCCATTGCACGGGAACTGGGGATTCGGGACGGGGCGATCCGGCAGGGCCTGGAGTCGGTACAACCCCTCTTCGGGCGCAGTGAAATTCTGGAAGGGGCTATGACGGTGATTCGGGACTGCTACAACGCGAATCCCGAATCCACCGCCGCGGCTATTTCCTTTTGCGACGATCTGGAATTTCCGGGACGGAAGGTTTATGTCCTGGGCTCTATGCTGGAACTGGGCGCGGCCGCGGAAGCGGCCCACCGTGAAATCGGATCGGCGCTGGCCCGTTCCGGCGCAGACATGGTGTTCCTCTACGGTGAAGAAATGGAAGAGGCCGCGGCCTGCTTGGCGGAAGCAGGAAGGCCGGAACCGGGAAGGGTTCCCTTCTTCCACACCAACAGCATGGAGGTTCTTGCCTCCTCCTTGGGGGCCTATGTGGGGAAGGGGGATCTGGTGCTGCTCAAGGGTTCCCGGGGCTGCGCCCTGGAACGGCTTATGCCGGTCCTTACCGGCGAAGGAGGGGCAGGGTGCTTTTAGAATTTATTTATCCCCTGACAAAATATTTTACCCCCTTCAATGTCTTTATGTACCTGACCTTCCGGGGAGCCTACGCGGCGCTTACCACCCTGCTCATTTTCTACATCTGCGGCCCCCGGATCATCGAAGCCCTGCGAAAGCTCAAGGTGGGCCAGGCGGTAAGGAACGATGGTCCGGCCACCCACCTGGTAAAAACCGGGACCCCCACCATGGGCGGGGTGATGATCATCCTTTTCATCCTGATCTCCATGCTGTTCTGGCAGGACTTTCAAAATGTTAAGGTTGCCCTGGCAATCGTTACCCTGGTGGCCTTTGGTCTTATCGGTTTTCTGGATGATTACCTCAAGGTAACGCGGCGTAATTCCGAGGGCCTGCCCGCCTGGGCAAAACTTGTGGGCCAGTTCACCGTGGCCATTGCGGTGGTAGTATTTCTGTACATCAACGGGGGGGAGGAGATTACCGATCTTTATCTGCCCTTTTTTAAGAATCCTGTGGCCGATATGGGAGTCCTCTGGATTCCCTTTGGGGTGCTTTTGATCGTAGGGGAAAGCAACGCGGTGAATTTTTCCGACGGCCTGGACGGCCTGCTGGCGGGTCTCTTGATTCTGGTGTTCATCGCCCTGGCAATCCTCTGCTACCTCACCGGCAGATCCGACTATTCATCCTATTTGGGAATCCCCTACATACCCGACGCCGGGGAGCTTACCGTGTTTTGTCTGGCCGCGGTGGGGGCCTGCATCGGGTTCCTCTGGTTCAACGCCCATCCCGCGGAAGTTTTTATGGGAGATGTGGGAAGTCTTTCCCTGGGAGGGGTGGTGGCGGTCATCTCCCTGATGATCAAGAAGGAGATCCTGGTCCTCATCATCGGCGGCGTGTTTGTACTGGAAATCGCCTCCGTGGTGATCCAGGTTGCCTCATACAAATTGAGGAAGAAAAGGATCTTCAAGATGGCGCCTATACACCATCATTTTGAATTAGCCGGCTGGGCGGAGACCAAGGTGGTGATCCGCTTTTGGATTCTGGGCGGGCTTTTCGCCATCATCGCCCTCTCGACCTTGAAGATTCAATAGGGGCCGCCATGTATCAGTTTGAAGCAGAACGTTCGCCCCGTTTCGCCGGGGGAAGCTATCTCCTGGTGGCCTGTATCCTTCTCCTCGCCGGCATAGGCCTGGTCACCCTGTACTCCTCTTCCTATGCCCTTGCCAGCCGTCTTTACCGGGACGGGGGGCTGTACTTTATATCCAGGCAGCTAAAAGCGGGGGCCCTAGGCATCGTGTTGTTCTTCCTTGCCTCCAGGGTAAACCTGGATGTGTTACGGAAGCTGATAAAGCCCCTGGTTATTTTTACGGTTATTTTCTGTATCCTTACCTTTATCCCCGGAATCGGGGATACCAGGAACGGGGCCAGCCGGTGGATTAAGCTGCCGGTACTGGGCGTTACCTTCCAGCCTTCGGAACTGGTCAAGCTGATACTCCCCCTGTACCTGGCCCATATCTTTGACAAGAAGCAGGAAAGGCTTGATGAATTTTCCACCGGGGTACTGCCGCCGGTCCTTGTCACCGCCCTCTTTTTTATCATCATCTATCTGCAGAATAACTTTTCTACCGCCGTGTTTATCGCGGTGAATGCCCTGTTTATTTTTTTCCTGGCGGGGGTTAGGCTGCGTTATTTCTTTTCCGCCATTATCATGCTCCTGCCCCTGTCCGGCCTGCTCATTCTGACCAAGGAACACCGGCTGCGCCGCCTTATCAGTTATATCAAGCCTGAATGGGAACCCCAGGGCGCGGGTTACCAGGTCGGATCCAGCGTCAGAACTATTATATCGGGGGGTTTCCTGGGGAAGGGCCTGGGACAGGGGACCAGAAAAGTTGCCAGCATCCCCGAGGTACATTCGGATTTTATCTTTACCTCCTTTGCGGAGGAGACGGGCTTTCTGGGGGTTATCCTGATATTTGCCCTCTTCGGCGGTTTTGCCTTTTTCAGTTACCGCGGCGCCATGCGGTCAGCCAGTCAGTACCGCAGACTCCTGGCCTGCGGCCTGGTAACCATGATCCTCTCCCAGGCCATGCTGAACATCGCGGTGGTGTCCGGGTCCCTTCCCGCCACCGGGCTCCCGCTTCCCTTCTTTTCCGCCGGCGGTTCATCCCTGGCCTGTACCCTGCTTATGACGGGTCTCATCGTGAACATCTGCCGGAGCGGAGATTATCAGTTTCAGGATATTCCCTATCTTGAAGCCGGGGGAGGCCTCCATGTCAGGTGAATTGGCCTACCCGCCCCCGCGGGGAAAGGAGCGGAACCTGGAGGACCGGGTTCTTGAATTTCCCCGTCCCGAAGAGGACGAATCCGGGGGAGACCGGAGGGCCGGGGGCCTTGAAAAGGGCGTAAAGGCGCTTATCATTGCCGCCGCATCGGTTCTGGTCCTGGAGCTTCTGTGGATTCTGGTGATTAGCCCCTGCATGCCCCTTTCCCGGGTCGAGGTGACCAGTTTTCCGGGTCTGGACCGGAGGGACGTACTGCTCCACGCCGGCATCGGGGAGAAGTCTTCCTACATTTCCGTTAAGAGCCGGACCGCGGAAAGGGGTCTGGAGGCCCTTAGGGAGGTGGAATCCGCCCGGGTGACCAAGCGTTTTCCCAATGCGGTGACCATTCTGGTGCTGCCCCGGGCCGCGGTGGCCATGGCCTTTAGCCGGGTAGAGGGGCGGCAGCAGCCGGTATATTTTGACCGCCACGGGATTCTTTTTAAGACCGGCGGTCTTCCCCCCCCGGTCCGGGGTTCGGCGTCCCTTAGCCTGCCGGTTATTTCCGGCCTGCCCCTGGAGGGGGATAAACCGCTGCCGGCCATATACCTGCCCCTCTTTGCCAGCCTGGATCGAATCCGTTATGCGGACCCTCAGCTCCTGCGGGCGGTATCGGAAATCCGGGTGAATAAAAAACCCTTTGACGGTTTTGATCTGATCCTGTATCCCGTTCATAGCCCTACACGGATTCGGCTGGAACCCAATCTAAACGAAGAAACCCTTCGGTATGTGATGCTGATGCTTGATGTCTTTATGGAAAGGCATCAGGAAATCGAGGAAATTGATTTCCGAACCGAGACAGCTTCATATAAGTTAAAGGAGGCTTCCTCTGGCTAACGAAAACATGGTTGTCGGCCTTGACATTGGTACGACCAAGGTATGCGTTGTTATCGGCGAACGAAATGAAAAGGGGATTCTCGAAATTACCGGCCTGGGTGTCTGTCCTTCCACCGGCATGAAGAAAGGGGTGGTGGTCAATATCGAGGCCACCCTCCGTTCTGTCACCACCGCCATCGAGGCGGCGGAAATGATGTGCGGCAGGGAAGTGCATAACTGCTGGACCGGTATCGGCGGGAGCCATATCGACGGCATCAATTCCCGCGGGGTAGTGACGGTATCGGGGAAGAACCGGGAAACCCGGGAGATAGGGCCCGATGATCTGAACCGGGTGCTTCAGATAGCCCAGGAAGTGGTGATCCCCATGGACCGGCAGGTACTGGAAGTTATTCCCCAGAGTTACATCGTGGATAACCAGCGGGGAATCCGTAATCCTCTGGACATGCTGGGGATTCGGCTTGAGGCGGAGGTGCATATCATTACCTGCTCAAGCACCAGCGCCCAGAACCTTATCAACTGCGTAAACCGCGCGGGATTCCATGTGCAACTGATACTTCAATCCCTGGCCGCGGGCCGCTCGGTGCTTACCGAGGAGGAGAAGGACATGGGGGTGGCCCTGGTCGATCTGGGAGGGGGGACCACCGACATGATGGTATACTCCGACGGCGCCCCCTATTCCACCACCACCATCCCCGTGGGCGCGGACCTGGTAACCCGCGACCTGTCGATCATGAAGAGTATTTCTTTTGAGAATGCGGAAAAAATTAAGATTGACGCGGGGTGCTGCTGGGAGAGTCTGCTGGAAGGGGAAGACGTGATCATCCCCGGCATCGGCGGACGGCCCACCATTCCCATTCCTCGGGGACAGATCCTGGGCATTGTCCGTCCCCGGATGGAAGAGATTTACCGTATGGTGAAGGAAGGGCTGGACAAGCTAAGCCTCTCCCATCCCCTGGGCGCGGGGATTGTGCTTACCGGCGGCGGGGCCATGCTTTCCGGGGCCGCGGAACTGGCCTCCCATATCTTTAGGATGCCTGTCCGGGTGGGGAATCCCCTGCCCGTGCCGGGGCTTTTGGAGGAATACCGGAATCCCCTCTATGCCACCGCCATAGGCCTGGCTCTGGAAGGAAATGACCGGGAGACCAGGGGTATGGAGGAGCGGGGAGGAGAAAAACCGGGGGGGGCCAGGGGAGGAAATTTCTTAGGCATTGGAAAGTTTGTTGACTGGTTAAAGAGAGAATTTTTCTAGGAGTTTAGGGCAATAAAAAGATTTGGGAGGACAAAGATGTTGCAGATTGTGGTTAATGATGACGAAGCGGTTGATGCCGTACCGGCGCGTATCAAGGTAATCGGCGTGGGAGGGGGCGGCACCAATGTGGTGAACTGGATGATTGACTGCGGTCTGCAGGGGGTGGAATTCATCGCCATCAATACCGACATCCAGGACCTGACGAAGAAAAGCAGGGCTACGGTAAAGCTGCAGATCGGTCAGAAGCTGACCGGCGGCCGGGGGGCCGGGGGTGTTCCCGAAAAGGGGGAAAAGGCCGCCAATGAAGACATTGAGGCGATCCGGGAGAAGGTGAAGGGAGCGGACATGGTTTTTGTTACCGCCGGCATGGGCGGCGGTACGGGCACGGGGGCCGCCCCGGTTATCGCCAAGGCCGCCAGGGAAGAGGGGATCCTTACTATCGGAGTGGTGACCAAGCCCTTTGGTTTTGAGGGGACCCATAAGATGGACGTGGCCCTGGGCGGAATCCGGAAGATGGGGGAAGCGGTGGATACCCTGATCACCATTCCCAACCAGCAGCTCCTGGCCACGGCGGAACGGAAGATGACGATTCTCCAGTCCCTTCATACCGCCGACGATGTGCTCCGCCAGGCGGTGCAGGGAATCTCGGACCTGATTACCCAGACCGGATTCATCAATATCGACTTTGCCGATGTGGAATCTACCATGAAAAACCAGGGGGAGGCCCTGATGGGCATCGGTTTCGGTTCCGGGGAAAACCGGGCCGCGGAAGCGGCCAAACGGGCCATCGACAACCCCCTGCTGGAAGAAACGTCCATCGAAGGGGCAACCAAGATCCTCGTCAATGTGGCGGGCAGCGAGGAGCTGGCTCTGGTGGAGCTGGAAGAGGCCGTCAACATTATAAGGAACAACGCGGATACCAATGTGTCGCTTATCTGCGGCCTCACCCTGGACAGCGAACTGGAGGACAAGCTGCGGGTAACCGTGGTGGCTACGGGTTTTAAGGCCGCAAGAAAATCCGGGGAAGAGGGCGTGAACGCCGGCGAGCCGGTGAAGCCCAGGGAAACCGACTTCATCGACATCAACGAGTGGCAGAAAATCCGGGACCATGCCCCGAAGCAGCCGGAATTTCTTTCCCGCAGGGGCGGAGTTTTTTCCGACGAGGACCTGGATGTTCCTACAGTTGTCCGGAAGTCCGCTAAACAGTTTCCCCTGGATTTGACCGGGAATACGGCGGAAGGCCAATAGAGGTGGCCGCCACAGCTTTACACGACCTGTTTTTCTCAAGACTCATTGCCCAGGAACGCCGTTCCCCGCTAACCGCGGAAACCTACCAGGTGGAAGCCCGGCGTTTTCTGGAATGGCTGGCCGCCGAAGGCCTGGAACTGGGGACGGCGGATTCTTCCGACCTGGCCAGGTACCTGGACAAGCGGCGGAATTCCGACCGGATCGATTCCCGTTCCACCGCCAAGGTAATTTCCGCCCTTCGATCTTTTTTCCGTTTCGCGGTGGACGAGTCCATCAGGCTGGATAATCCCGCTTCCATCCTGGAGGTGCCCAGGAGATCCGTCCATCTGCCGGAGGTGCTTTCCCGGGAGGCGGTGGAACGGGTTCTGGACACGGTGGACAGCGATACTCCCCTGGGCCTGCGGGACCGGACCATCTTCGAGCTTATCTACTCCGCGGGTCTTAGGGTTTCTGAGGCCGTGTCGCTTAACCTGCGGGACCTCGATCTGCCCGGCGCCGGTTCCCCGGAGAAAGGCGGCGGGGGCATTGCCCGGGTCCGGGGCAAGGGGAACAAGGAACGGCTGGTGGTTTTCGGGGAAGTGGCGGTTTTCTGGCTGCGCCGTTACCTGAAGGATTCCCGGCCCAAGCTTATGCGGCATCTCCACAGCCCCGCCCTTTTCATCGGCCGCTCCGGGAAACGGCTGTCCCGAAAGGGGATATGGAAAAACTACGCCCGGTTTACCGCGCTGGCGGGGACCAGTTCCCGGCTTCATACCCTGCGGCACAGCTTTGCCACGGAACTGCTTTCCGGCGGCGCGGATCTCCGGTCGGTGCAGGAACTGCTGGGCCACAGCGATCTTACCACCACCCAGATATACACCCATGTGGATGTTACCCTGCTTAGGGAAAGCCACCGGAAATTTTTACCCAGGCTGGGGAAGGAGACCGTTCAACGGGGCATGGGAAAATGAAGTCCAAGCAAAGGGGAACGGTCCTGGGTCTGGTGATAGTGCTCGTACTCGCCGGCGTCATCCTGGGGGTCTATTTGGCCGAAAGACAGAAGAGCCGTTACGTGCTGGCCCGGCGTATCGCGGAGCTGAGTCCCAGGGGGGGAGTTCCCGTCACCATTGAGGGACTCCGTTCCGCCATAGCTATCTATGAAAAGGCTATTGAGGAGCATGTACGGGACGCCGCCCAGACCGGTGCCTACTGGAAGATTCTGGCGGTCCGCCTGGCGGACAGGGGTATGCACCTGGACGCCCTGGACGCTCTGGAGATGAGTATCCGGTACAACGGAGAGGATCCAACCCTCTTTTACCTGACCGGCGTTTCCGCGGCCATTGTGGCGAAGAATGCGCTGGGGCTTTCCCGGACCGGTCCCCCGGAAACCATGCCGGAGGAAAGGGAACGTTACTTTGCCGTGTCGGAGCGGGCCTATTTGCGGGCCATCGAACTTGACGGCGCCTACGCCAAGCCCCGCTACGGTTTGGGAATCCTCTATACCTTTGAGATGGATCGTCCCGCGGAGGCGGTTCCCCATCTGGAAAAATACTTGGAGCTTATGAGCCGGGATGTGGACGCCATGTTCACCCTGGCCCGGGCCTATTACATGACGGAGGCCTATGAAAAGGCTATAGACCTTTACGACCGTATCATCGTATCCACGAAGGATGCGGATAAAAAAGACGAGGCCCGGAACAACCGGGACTACATCATGGGGCAGATGAGATAATGACGCGGGGCCTGCTTGACCTGATGATACTTCATATCCCCGGCCTGAAGCCCGCGGAGCAGGGGAAACTCTGCGGGAAATTCGACAGCGAGGCGGATTTGGCGGCCCTCTCCAGGGGGGACCTGGAAGCCCTGCTGGGCCGCCCGCTCAAACGGTTCACCGCCATGGATGAGATTCGCGCCGCCGCGGAGCGGGACGCCCAGGCCGCCCGCCTGCGGGGTATTCGCTGGGTGTCGCTGGCTTCCGGCGACTATCCCCCCCTGCTCCGGGAGATCTACGATCCCCCGGTCCTGATCTTCTACCGGGGGGCCTTGCCCGGCGGGGATAAGCCCATGGCCGCTCTGGTGGGGACCCGGAGACCTCACGGCGATGCCCTGAGGGCGGCTTTTGAAATCGGCCGCGGTCTTGGCAGGTACGGCATTTCCGTGGTCTCCGGCCTTGCCCTGGGGATCGACGCCATGGCCCACCGGGGGAATCTGGAAGGCGGGGGCAGGACCTTCGCGGTCCTGGGGTCCGGTGCGGATGAGATTTATCCCTCCTCCAACCGCCCCCTGGCACGGCGTATACTTGAAACCGGGGGCGGGATCATTTCCGAGTATCCTCCGGGGACAGGCCCCCAGAAGTGGCATTTCCCCGCCAGGAACCGGATCATCTCCGCCCTGGCCCGGGGGACCCTGATCGTGGAGGCCCCGGCCAAGTCCGGCGCCCTGATCACCGCGGGCTTTGCCCTGGAGCAGGGCAGGGACCTGTGGGTCTCGGCCGCGGGTCTGGCCTCCGAAGGGACGGCCCGTTTGGCGGAGGAGGGGGCGGGGATCATCTATTCCGCATCTGATATAGTTCGGGAGTGGGGTATCGACGGGCCGGCGGAGGAAGGGGGGACGGGGGATGTCGGTAAAACCCTGGCCCATGCCCTGGCCCGGCAATTAAGCATCGGGTGCGGCCTCGCATGACCCGTGAATTAAAAGCCTTAACGAAAGGAACGATGTAATGGCAGTAAAAGAAGCGAACGATACCGGTGCGGTGAAAACCAAGTCTAAGCCCGCGGTTAAAGCTAAGGCCGCAAGTAAGACCGCGGTTAAGGCTAAAGCTGCAACCAAAGCCAAGGCCGCAACCAAAGCTAAAGCCGCAACCAAAGCCAAGGGCGCAGTCGAAGGCAAGGCCGCAGCCAAGACCAAGGCCGCAGCCAAAACAGAGAAGGCCAAGGGCTCCTCCGCGAAAGTGCCGGAGAAGAAAACTCTTATCATCATGGAATCTCCCCATAAGGCGGAAACGGTCCAGAAAATACTGGGCTCCGCCTATACGGTGAAGGCCTGCATTGGTCATTTGATAGACCTGCCCAAGTCACGAATCGCTATTGATGTGGATCGTAACTTTGAGCCTGAGTACATCACCGTCAGGGGCCGGTCCAAACTTTTGAAGGAACTCCAGGGGGACGCCAAGAAATCCGGCCTGGTGCTGCTGGCCAGCGACCCCGATCGGGAAGGGGAGGCCATCGCCTGGCATTTACGAAACGCCATTGCCGCGAAGACCGACAAGGTCCCGGTCCGGCGGATCAGTATCAATGAAATCACCCCCCAGGTGGTAAAGGACGCGGTGCTTAACCCCCAGGACATCAACGAGGACCTGGTGAATGCCCAAAAAGCCCGGCGGGTCCTGGACCGGCTGGTGGGTTACAACCTTTCCCCCCTGCTCTGGAAGAAGGTGAAAAACGGTTTGTCCGCCGGACGGGTACAGTCTGTGGCCCTGCGGATCATCTGCGAGCGGGAGAAGGAGGTGGAGTCCTTTACCCCGGAGGAATTCTGGACCCTGGATGTGGATTTTAGGGTGGGGAAGAGCGCGTATACCGCCCAGCTCGTAAGCTGGCGGGGGGCCAAGCCGGAACTGAAAAACGAAGAGTCCGTTACCGCCATTATCGCGGAACTGAAGGATGCGGACTGCGTGGTGGCCGATATTCGGGAGACCGAGCGGACCCTGCGGCCCCGGCCCCCCTTTACCACCAGCCAGATGCAGCAGACCTCGGCCAACCGCCTGGGCTTTACCGCCCGTAAAACCATGCAGGTGGCCCAGCAGTTGTACGAGGGGGTCAATGTAGGGGCTTCCAGAGTCGGGCTTATCACCTACATGCGTACCGACTCGGTACGTATTTCCCAGACCGCCTTGGAAGAGGTGCGGGAATGGCTGGGCCAGAACTATCCCGGGGAACTTCCCGAAAACCCCGTTGAGTATACGGTGGGAAAAAAGGCCCAGGATGCCCACGAGGCGATCCGGCCCACCTTTGTGCAGTACACCCCCGATTTCATCAAGGATTACCTGAACCGGGATCAGCTCCGGCTTTACACCATTATCTGGGAACGTTTTGTCGCCAGCCAGATGACAAACGCCAAGACCCGGACCGTAAGCGCCGATATTGCCGCGGGGGAGGGCCTGTTCCGGATCGCGGGAACCAAGTTTATCGAGCGGGGATTCTATAAGGTTATGAAGCTCCTGGCCGCCAAGGATGAAAAGGGCAGCCCCTATCCGCCCTTTAAGACCGGCGACAAGGTGGCGGTGGATAAGTTCTACCCCGAGCAGCATTTTACCCAGGGCCCCCCCCGCTACACCGATGCGTCTATCGTGCGGGTTCTGGAGGAGAAGGGGATAGGCCGTCCTTCCACTTATGCGCCCATCATCTCGGTACTGTTGGACCGTTACTATGTAACCCGATCCAACAAGCAGTTGGAGCCCACCATTTTGGGAAAGCTCATCAACGATATGCTGGTGGAGTATTTTCCCCATTACATTGACGCGGCCTTTACTGCGGACATGGAAAACAAACTGGACGAGGTGGAGGACAGCGCCATTAAATGGCCGGACATGATCCGGGAGTTTTGGACTCCTTTTAAGGACCGGCTTGATGATGTGGGGAAGACTCTGGAATCCTTTAAGGGATCCCTGGATGAACCGACAGATTACGTATGCGAGAAGTGCGGAAAACCCATGGTAAAGAAGCTGGGCCGTTTTGGTTTTTTCCTGGCCTGTACCGGGTTCCCCGAATGCCGCAATACCAAGTCCATTCCCCTGGCCAAGTGTCCCAAATGCGGCGGCGATATTGTGGCCCGGAAGAACCGGGGCCGGGGGAAAGAATTCTACGGCTGTACCAATTATCCCGCCTGTGATTTCATCAGCCACTATAAGCCCATCAACCAAGACTGCCCCAAGTGCGGCCAGTTCCTGGTGGAGAAGTACGACAAGAAGAACGGCTACCATAAGGCCTGTATCAATCCCGGCTGTGATTACCTTCACAGTGACGATGAGGAACCGGCCGGTTCCGGACAAAGGGAAGGCGGGAAAGATGATGAAGAATAATCCCGGCATACCGGGCAAGGATTCCGCGGTGGAGGTGGAGGAGATTTCCGAATACCTCTCCTACCTGCAGACAGTGCGCGGAGTTTCGGTCAGGACCATTGAGGCCTACGGCAAGGACCTGGCCCACTTTGCCAATTACTGCGCCAATCATGACTATAAGATTGGGGAGGTAAACGCCAATGAGGTGCGGAATTTTATCGCCGACCAGAGCGCCGAGGGGGCTGCGGCGGTGAGTGTGAACCGGGCCCTCTCGTCTATCCGGGGATTCTACCGCTGGCAGGTCCGCTTTGGCCGCCGCCCGGATAACCCCTGTATCACCCTGCGAAACCTTAAGAGCCCCAAGACCCTGCCCAGTTTCCTCTGGGAACCGGAGATGGCCAGCTTTGCCGTGCTCCCTGAAACGGCGGGGATCCTTTGGCCCGCCAGGGACAAGGCCCTGATCCTGGTCATGTATTCCGCGGGCTTAAGAATCTCCGAGCTTGCCTCCCTGTCCCTGCCCAGACTCGATTCCGATCTGGGGGGAGGCCGCGTTATCGGCAAGGGGGACAAGGAGCGCTTTGTGTTTTTCTCCGACGAGGCCAGGGAGGCCTTAAAGGCTTACCTGCCGGAACGGCGGGGGAGGATCAAGACCGACGGGAAGAAGCCCACGGACAAGGTGTTTATCAACCGGACCGGCAAGGCTATCTCGGTCCCCGGAGTGCGGTGGATCATCGCTAAGTATGTGGAGCGTTCAGGTTTGGGAAAGCACATCCACCCCCATAGCCTGCGCCATAGCTTCGCCACCCATCTGGTGAATTCGGGCTGCGATGTCCGGGTGGTACAGGAACTCCTGGGCCACGCCAGTCTTTCCACGACCCAGCGTTACACCCATGTTAACATTGACCGGCTTAGGAAGGTGTATGTGAAGGCGCATCCCCATGGTTAAGGGGTCTTTAGTATTGATACCGTCTCTGACGGAGGAGGAATAAGAAGTGAGAAAAAATGAGAACGGCAAGATTCGATCCACCACGGTACTGGCGGTGCGCCGCGACGGCAAGGTTGCCATGGCCGGGGACGGACAGGTAACCCTGGGAGAGACGGTGATGAAGAACAACGCTCACAAGGTCCGCCGCCTCATGGACGGAAAGGTGCTCTGCGGATTCGCCGGGGCCACCGCCGACGCCTTTACCCTCTTTGACCGTTTTGAGGAAAAGCTCAAGGAATACTCGGGGGACCTGCGCCGGGCCGCGGTGGAACTTGCCAAGGACTGGCGGACCGATCGGGCCCTCCGGCGTTTGGAAGCCCTGCTCCTGACCGCGGACCTTAGTACCACCCTGCTCATCTCCGGGACCGGGGATGTGATCGAGCCGGAGGGGGATGCCCTGGCCATAGGCTCCGGGGGGAATTACGCGTATGCGGCGGCCCTAGCCTACCTTGAAGGAAGCAAATATACCGCCGCGGAAATAGCGAAGAAGAGTCTTGGTATCGCAGGCACTATATGTATCTATACCAACGGGCAAATCACCCTGGAGGAATTATCATGAACCAGGTTGATATGGGCCGGGGGGAGAAGCCGCTTCTGAAGGGGGAAACCTTTTCTCCCCGGGAGATTGTGGCGGAGCTGGATAAGTACATTGTGGGGCAGAAGAAGGCCAAGCGGGCGGTGGCGGTGGCCCTGCGAAACCGGATGCGGCGGCTCAAGCTGGACCCGGAGATTCGGGAGGATATTACCCCCAAGAACATCCTGATGATCGGTCCCACGGGGGTGGGAAAAACCGAGATCGCCCGCCGCCTGGCCAAGCTTGCCGGTTCGCCCTTTATCAAGGTGGAAGCCACCAAGTACACCGAAGTCGGCTATGTGGGCCGGGATGTGGAGTCCATGATTCGGGATCTCATGGCCATGGGTTTCCAGATGGTAAAACAGGAAATGCAGGAGAAGGTGAAAGAGGAAGCGGAAAGACGGGCGGAGGAAGCGCTGCTGGATCTTCTGCTGCCGGGGACCGGGAAAAAAAAGCCCAGGGAAGCTAAGCCGAAGCCCGCCCCCGTGGTACGCCCCTTCTCCTTCAACAACCCCGGGGAACCGGGAATCATGGGCGCCGCCATCCAGGTGGGCTTCCCCATTTTTAAGCAGGGCAATAAGGAAATCCCCGCCCAGGGGGAACCCGATCAGGAGGCTAAGGAACCTGCCGAAGAGGCCGCGGCGGAGAAGGATAACTCCACCAGGGAAAAATTCCGGACCATGCTCAGGGAGGGGAAACTGGAGGATCGCAGTGTGGAGCTTTCGGTAAGCCAAACCCCCCAGTTCCCCGGCATGGACATGATGGCCGGCATGGGGGAAATCGGGACCGGCCTGACCGAATTCATGAGCGCCCTGGGAGGCAGTCAGAAAAACAAGGTGCTCCCCATCAAGCGGGCCCGGGAGATTCTGATCAACGAGGAAGCAGAGAAGCTTATCGACTGGGACCGGGTAGGCGAGGAAGCCCGGCAGCGGGTAGAGGAAACGGGAATTGTCTTTATCGACGAGATAGACAAGATAGCGGTCAAGGGCCAGCGGGGCGGGCCCGATGTCAGCCGTGAAGGGGTACAGCGGGATATCCTTCCCATTGTGGAGGGGGCTACGGTGAATACTAAGTGGGGGCCGGTGAATACCGACCACATCCTCTTTATCGCCGCCGGGGCTTTCAACATGAGCAAGCCTTCGGACCTGATCCCCGAACTGCAGGGCCGCTTCCCCCTACGGGTGGAACTTGATTCCCTGGGGGAAGAGGACTTCCTGCGGATCCTTACGGAACCCAAGAACGCCCTGACCAAGCAGTACGTCGGGCTCCTTGGCACCGAGGGAATCGAGATAAACTTTACCCAGGACGCCATAAAGCGCCTTGCCGCCCTGGCCGCGGAGGTAAACTCCCGGCTGGAGAATATCGGCGCCCGGAGGCTCCACACCATCATGGAAGCCCTGTTGGAGGAGCTTTCTTTTGAGGCGCCGGATATTGCCCCTGCCGTGATAAACATAAGCCCGGAGTATGTGGAGGAAAAACTCTCCGATGTGGTGAAGGATCAGGATTTGGGCCGGTATATACTCTAAATCTGTTTAGGAAAAGGGCCGATGATGTAAAGGGAGGCATCATGATAGCGAATAATTTTGAGAAGACCGTTGATCTCTTGCACCGGGCCATGGATGCCAACCTCATCCGCCGGGACGTGATTGCCCACAACATGACCAATGTGGGCGTGCCCAACTACAAGCGCCAGATCGTCAATTTTGAAAGCGAACTGAAACGGGCCCTGGACACGGAAAAGAACCGGCCAGCCCTGGAACTTACCAGGACCGATGAGCGGCATCTACCCGCATGGCGGGAGCGGGATTACCGGGACGTGAAGCCCCGGCGTGTTCTGGACTATACCACCACGTACAACAACAACGGGAATAACGTAGACCCTGAGCAGGAGTTGATGGGGGCCCTGGAAAACCAGATGACCTACACGCTCCTGGCCCAGGCCGCGGCCTTTGAGTTCGGCCAGGTGAGCCGGGCCCTGCGATAAGGTAGGAGGACGTAATGGGAATCTTTAGTTCGATCAGTATCGCCGCCACCGGCATGAGCGCCGAGCGGCTCCGCCACGATGTGATCTCGGACAATATCGCCAACGTGTCCACCACCCGTACCAACGAGGGAGGGCCTTTCCGCCGGAGCCGGGTGATCCTGCGGCCGGTTACCGAAGGACCCTACTGGCGTTCCCCCTTCCTGCCGGATTCCCTAGACAACGGCAAGGGGAAGGGGGTGCGGGTATTGGAGATACAGAAGGACTTTGCTGCGGAAAATAAACTGGTCTACGATCCCACCCATCAGGACGCCATCAGGTCGGGACCCCGGGAAGGTTACGTGGAGATGCCCAACATAGATATTGTCACCGAGATGGTGGATCTTATTGCCGCCAGCCGGGCTTACGAGGCCAACGCATCGATCATCGACGGGTCCAAGGCCATGTTTCAGCGGGCCCTGGACATTGGAGCCAGATAGCTTTCCACCGGGCGATGCCCGGTGATAGACCGTGAACAACGGTAAGGGGAGGGAATAATGAACAGCATAGCGGGGAATGGATGGTACGACATCGCTTCCGGAACTTTGAACATGAGGCAGACCCATCCGAAACATTTGCAGGCGGACTCCTATACCAGGGCCGGCGGTTTTACCGGCCCCGCGGGGCAGAGTATCATCAACCTTGAAAAGATCACCGGCGCCGGCGCGGTGACCAGGGCGGGAACCTTCGAGGAATCCATGCTGCAAGCCCTGGACCAGGTATCGGCATCCGATCAATTCGCCGGAGCCCTGGCGCAGAAGGCTATCACTGAACCGGACACCGTTGACATTCACGATCTAACCATTGCCCAAGCCAAGGCAAGTATGTCCCTGGACATTACCCGGAACATCTTAAGCCGGCTGGTCCAGGGCTGGAGGGACATCATCAATACAAGGTAGCCGGAAACGGGAAATTGTTTGTAGTCATAGGGGGGGGATATGGATTGGTTAAAAAAAATGATTGCCCAAATTCGCGGGCTCTGGGGAAAGTGGTCTTTGATCCAACGGGTCATTCTGGGGGCCATCGTTCTGGCAGTGATTGGCGGTGTTATCGCCCTGTTCTCAATTTCTTCGGTGCCCACCATGGTGCCGATCATTGACGTGCCCATTCAGGACGAGGCGGTTCGGGACCGGATCATCACCAGGGTCAACGAGGAAGGGGTGCGGGTGGAAGTTACCGCCGCGGGGGTAATCCAGGTGGCCGATGAGCCCACCGCCCGGCGGCTCCGGTCCCTGCTTATCCGGGAGGATCTTATCCCCTCGAATGCGGATCCCTGGGCGATCTTCGATCAGGACCGCTGGACCATTACGGACTTTGAGCGGGATGTCAACTTCCGCCGGGCCCAGACCCGGATGGTCACGGATCATATCAAAGCCCTGGACGAAGTGGACGACGCCAACGTGACGGTGGTCTTTCCTGAACGGACTCTGTTCCGCTCCGAACAGAACCCCACCACTGCCAGCGTGATCATCACCCCCAAGCCGGGAAGCGACATTACCGCCAACCGCAAGAAGATCGAGGGGATTCAGAAACTGCTCCGCTTTGCCATTGAAGGACTTACCGATCAAAACATCGTGATCACCGATCATGCGGGGAATGTGCTCAACGATTTTGAGAATATGGCTGCCGTGGACCGGATCGATGTTATCGAGCGGGAGAGTAAACACATTCAGACTCTGGAGGCCAAGTACCGGGCACAAGTCCTGGCGGCCCTGCAGCAAACCTTCAGCGACGACCGGGTCCGGGACCTCAACATCAAGATCGATATGGATATGTCCCGGAGGAGCATTGAGCGTGAACGGTATTCACCCATCGTGTTAAAACCCCGGACTCCGGGACTGCCCTACGACGACTCCGAGATGGTGGAGTCCTTTACCCTTGCGGAAAGTGTTTCCGACACCACCTGGAGGGGAACGGGCTACAACCCCGAAGGCCCCGCGGGGGTGGAAGGCCAAACCCCTCCGGCCTTTAAGGACATGTCGAATCTTTACGGCGAGATGACTCAGCAGACCAGGGTTCATAACGAGGTGGTGAACAGCGAGAAGTCCCAGGAGGAACGGAGCCCCCAGATTGACCGGGTTACCGTGTCGGTGAATATCGACGGCCAGTGGAAGTGGAAGCGGGATGAAAAAAAGGAACCGGTCATCGCCGACGACGGTTCCATCGTGCGGGACTACATTCCCGTACCCCCCGAGCAGCTCCGCTCCGCCCAGCTCCTGGTTCAGGACGCGGTGGGCTACAACGCGGGCAGGGGGGATTCGGTAACGGTACAGAACATCCCCTTTGACCGGACCGCCCAGTTTAAGGCAGAGGACACCGCCTATTTCCGGCAAAAACAATTCCAAACCACCCTGCTGATATTCCTTATCGGCGTGGTTATACTGCTCATCTCCTTTATTGTTTTCCGTGCCATTAGCCGGGAACTGGAACGGCGGCGGAGGCTTGCGGAGGACGAGCGGGCCAGACGGGAACAGGCAATCCGGGAAAGCGCCATTGCCCAGGCGGAAGAAGAAGGGGTGGATGTGTCCATCTCCGTGGAGGAGCGGGCGCGGCTGGAGCTGCAGGAAAATGCGGCCAATATGGCCAAGGAACATCCCGAAGACGTGGCCCAGCTTATCAGAACCTGGCTCTTGGAGGAATAAGAAATGGCGAAAGCAGCAACCGCGGCAGGCGGGGCGGCAAGCGCAAGTCCCGCCGGGGGAAAGAAGAAGGGCGGCAAGGAATTCAACGGCCGGCAGAAGGCCGCCATATTTCTTGTGTCCATCGGTTCGGAAATTTCCGCGGAGATTTTCAAATATCTGCGGGAGGATGAGATCGAAACCCTGACCTTCGAGATCGCCCGGATGGAAACCATCGAACCCGATCAGAAGGACGCCATTCTCCAGGAATTCCAGGAACTGATGATGGCCAATCAGTTCATCACCACCGGGGGTATCGATTACGCCAGGGAACTGCTGGAAAAATCCCTGGGCAGTCAGAAGGCCATTGATATTATCAACCGCCTCACCTCCAGCCTGCAGGTGAGGCCCTTTGATTTTATCCGCCGGACCGATCCGGCCCATCTCCTTAACTTTATCCAGCAGGAGCATCCCCAAACCATCGCCCTTATCCTGGCCTACCTGGAGCCCAATAAGGCGTCGGTGATTCTGCAGAACCTTCCCAACGATGTGCAGAGTGACGTGTCCCGCCGTATCGCAACCATGGACCGCACCAGCCCGGAGGTCTTGCGGGAAGTTGAGCGGGTGCTGGAGAAAAAGCTCTCCACCCTTTCCAGTGAAGACTACACCACCGCCGGCGGGGTGGACAGCATTGTGGAGATCCTCAACCTGGTGGACCGGGCTTCGGAGAAGCAGATCATCGAGGCCCTGGAAGACGAGGACCCGGAACTGGCGGAGGAGATCAAGAAGCGGATGTTCGTCTTCGAAGATATTGTGATGCTGGACGACCGGGCTATCCAGAAAGTGCTTAGGGAAGTGGACTCCCAGGAACTTTCCAAGGCCCTTAAATCGGTAGACACGGAAGTGCAGGATAAAATTTTCCGCAACATGAGTAAACGCGCCGCCAGCATGTTGAAAGAAGACATGGAATACCTGGGGCCCGTCCGCCTGAAGGACGTTGAAGAGGCCCAGCAGAAGATTGTCTCCATCATCAGGCATCTGGAAGATACCGGCGAGATTGTGGTTGCCCGGGCCGGTGAGGACGAACTGGTTGTTTAGGGGGCATGGTTTTGGCAAAAACGGTTTTTAGGCCAAACGAGATCACCACCAACGGTCCTCAGATAGTTTTGGCTCCTCCCACTTCTTTCTCGGAACTGGCCCACCTGGCCCCCAGCGAAGAAGTGGAGGAGGTCTTATCTCCCCTTGAGCAATACTCCGGTCCCACCGCGGATGATCTAAGACGGGAGGCGGAAGCCTTTAAGGCCCAGTGGGAGATTGAAAAGGAGGCGCTGATCAGCGGCGCCCATGTCGAGGCGGAGCAGATCATTGCCGCGGCCCGGGACGAGGCCGCCGGGGAGGCGGAGCTAAAGGTAAAGGAAGGGGAAGACGCCAAGGCCGCGGCGGAAGGGGAAGCCGCCCGGATCATAGCGGAGGCCCAGGAAAAGATAGTCAGATTGGAAGAGGAGTCCCGAAGCTCCCTGGAGCAGGAGAAAAAGGAAGTCCTGGAAGCCGGACGGGATGCGGGACGGGAAGAGGGATTTGCCCAGGGCAAGGGGGAAGTTGAACGGCTCATTCAGCGGACCCAGACGGTCCTTGAGCGGGCCCAGGATAAGCGGGGAGAGATTCTGGCGGAGACCGAAGAGGAGATCGTCGATCTGGTGCTCCTCCTTACCCGCAAGGTGGTAAAGGCCATTACCGAAAACCAGCGGAATGTGATTCTTCAAAATGTGGTACAGGCCCTGCGCAAGGTGAAGACCCGTGGGACGGTGATTATCCGGGTGAACATGGCCGATCTAAAACTTACCACCGAACATATCAAGAACTTTATCCAAATGATGGAAGGGGTAAAGGGTATCCAGGTGCAGGAAGATTCCACCGTAGACCCCGGCGGCTGTATCATCGAAACCGACTTTGGGGAGATCGACGCCCGCATAAGCAGTCAACTGGCGGAACTGGAATCCAAGATCCTGGAGCTTTCCCCCATCAGGGCCAGGCCCAAGGCCGCTGGAAAAAATGGTCCTCCCTCCGCCGGGGCCGGGAAACCTGCCGAAGAGGCTTGAGATGGAAACCATCTTTGCCAAGTACCGTAAGACCGCGGAACGAGTCGATCCCATTAAATGTGTAGGCCGAATCTCCAAGGTACAGGGAATCCTGGTGGAAAGCCGAGGCCCCCAGGCCACGGTAGGGGAACTCTGCAGAATCATGGCGGGCCGGACCGTGATCCTCGCGGAGGTGGTGGGCCTGCGCGATCAGTTTGTCCAGCTCATGGTTTATGGGGAGACCAGGGGCATCGAGATTGGAGACCGGGTGATTGCCTCCGGGTCTCCTTTGGAGGTACCTGTCTCCGGGGAACTGTTGGGCCGGGTTCTGGATTACACGGGGAGGCCGCTGGACGGCAAGGGGGAAATTGGGGGGGGACTCTACTACCCCGCCATGGCAAAACCCCAGGACCCCCTCAGCCGCCCGCAGGTAACCGAGCGGATCGTCACCGGGGTCCGGGCCATCGACGGGCTTTTGGCCGTGGGCCGGGGACAGCGGATGGGAATCTTCGCGGGCTCCGGGGTGGGGAAGTCCACGCTTCTGGGAATGATTGCCCGGAACACCAACGCCGATGTAAACGTGGTTGCCCTTATCGGTGAGCGGGGACGGGAAGCAAATGAATTTATCGAAAACGTTCTGGGCCCCCAGGGCCTTGCCCATTCGGTGGTGATCATCAGCACTTCGGATTCCCCGCCCCTGGCCAGGCTGAGGGGTGCGTATACGGCTACCGCGGTGGCGGAGTATTTCCGGGATCAGGGCATGGATGTGATGCTCCTCTTCGATTCGGTAACCCGTGTTGCCCGGGCCCAGCGTGAGATAGGACTCGCCGGCGGGGAACCTCCCGCCACCAGGGGCTACCCGCCCAGTATGTCGGAATCCATGCCCAAGCTCCTGGAACGCAGCGGTACCTCGGCCAAGGGAACCATCACGGGCTTCTATACCATCCTGGTGGAGGCCGACGATATGGATGATCCGGTGGCCGATACGGTGCGGGGTATTCTGGACGGCCATATCTTCCTGTCCCGCGAGCTGGCCCAGGCTAACCATTATCCGGCCATTGATGTTTTGCAGAGCATCTCCCGTAAGGCCGACGTGGTGGCCGGAAAGGAAAACTCCAGGGCCGCGGGGATCATCCGCCGCCACCTGGCGGTTTACGGGGAGGCCGAGGACCTTATCAACGTGGGGGCCTACCATACCGGTTCCAACCCGGATATTGATGCGGCCATAGCGAAGCGTCCTTCCATCAGGGACTTCCTTATCCAGGATACGGAGGAGCCTTGTCCCCTGGAGGAGACCCTGCAAAGGCTGGCCGAGATCGCGGAGCCGCCGGTCTCCGGTTCGGAAGCATCATGAGGGCCTTCAAGTTCCCCCTGGAACAGGTTCTTAAACTGCGGGAGTACCGCCAGCGGGAGACGGAGATTGCCCTGGGCCGCGCGGTGGCCGAGCTTACAGACCTTGAAAGCCGGATGAGGGAACTGGCTCTCCTGCGGCTTAATGCCCAGGATCAACGGTGTCCCCCTTCCGGCGCTTTGGAAGGGGAGCGCGCCGCATCTCTTTCCGGCGGCTATTACCGGAACTACGAATTCTATATCCAAAGACTGGACCGTGAAAAAGAGGAACTGTTGGAAGCCGCGGCCAAGGCGCAGCTAAAGGTGGAGGAGGCGCGGTCTCTTTATCTGGAGGCTTCCCGCGAACGGAAGGTTCTGGATAAGCTGAAAGAAAAGCAGGCAGGCGCATACCGCAAAGCCATGATTGCCGCCGATACCAAGACCCTTGACGATCTTAGTTCCGCCCGCGCCGGACTGAACAAGACCGCTCGCGAATGAACAGGAGGACCCCATGAGAAAGATAATTAACAAACCCGAAGACTTTGTCGATGAGACCGTGGATGGGATTATCGCCGCCTATGGCGATAAGCTCAAGCTCCTCAACAACGACCGCCGGATCATCCTCAGCGCCTATCCCAAAAAAGAGGGGAAGGTGGGTATTGTTACCGCCGGGGGGAGCGGGCACTTGCCCCTGTTTTTAGGGTATGTAGGGCAGGGTATGCTGGACGGCTGCGCCGTGGGCAATGTGTTTGCCTCTCCCTCGTCCCAAAAGATGGCGGATATGATCCGCGCCTGTGACGCCGGCAAGGGGGTGCTTTGCCTTTTTGGTAATTACGGCGGGGATGTGATGAACTTTGAAATGGCCCGGGAGCTGGTGGAATTTGACGATATAAAAACTACCACCGCCCTGGGCAGGGATGATGCGGCCTCCGCCCCCAAAGAAAACGCCGATAAACGCCGGGGGGTGGCGGGGATCGTTTTTGCCTATAAAATTGCCGGCGCCGCGGCGGATAAACTGCTCAGTCTGGAGGAGGTAACCGCCATTACCCAAAAGGCCCTGGACAATACCCGCAGCCTGGGGGTGGCCCTGTCGCCCTGCATCTTACCGGAGGTCGGGAAGCCCACCTTTAACATTAACGATGATGAGATCGAGATTGGCATGGGGATCCACGGGGAAAAGGGAATTGAGGTGCGTAAGATGATCAGCGCCGATGAGGTCGCCCAGATCGCCCTTGACCGTATCACGGCGGACATGGATATTTCCGGCGGGGATGAAGTTTCGGTCCTGATCAACGGCCTGGGGGGGACTCCCCTGGAGGAACAGTTTATTGTGTATCGCAAGGTTTTTTCCCTTCTCAAAGACAGGGGAGTAACGGTCGTTATGCCCCATATCGGGGAATTCGCCACCTCTATGGAGATGCTGGGGCTTTCTGTTTCGGTAATAAAACTGGACAGCCAGTTAAAGGAACTGCTCAAGGCCCCGGCCCTTACCCCTTTCTACACCAACTTAAACAGGTAATTTTTTCGGGGGCAGCTATGACCGTAGAAACACTGCGCCCGGCCATGAAGGCCGTGAGCGAACTGGTAGCCGGGAACCGGGATTACCTGGTGGAACTGGATCAGCAAAACGGCGACGGGGACCTGGGCATATCCATGGCCGCGGGTTTTTTGGCGGTCCGGGATTATTTGTCCTC
>JAISQJ010000110.1 GCA_031274285.1 Treponema sp.
TCGCTGTTTTGCATGCAGGAAGGGTCCAGGGGATTTATGAGGGTATAAAAAAGATCGAAAATAACCGCCCGGTAACGCGGCACTAAAACTTCCGGGACCCCGGCTTGACCAGGGGGAGGCCCCGCTTGCAGAGTTCGCAGTCCCCCTCGTCCCAGTTGGCCGCCTCTACCCTGGCGGCGGCGTAGAAGGGCCAGGGCACGTCCAGCCCCGCCAGCCTGCGGTCCACCAGGCAGGCCAGGCCGGCAATCTTGCCCCCCAGCCTTTCCAGCGCCCCGGCGCATTCCCCGGAGGATTTGGCGGTGGTCACCACGTCCTCGGCAATGAGGACCCGCTGTCCCGGCTCTATGACAAAGCCCCGGCGCAGGCACATGATCCCCCGGTCGTCCCGTTCGGTAAAAAACGCGGGGAGCCCCAACTGGCGGCCCAGTTCGTAGGCTACGATGATACCCCCCATGGCGGGGCCTACCACCGCATCAATACGGAGACGGTCCATATCGGCCCTTATCCGCTCCGCCACCGGCCCCAGGGCCCTGGCCGCCTTGTCCGGGTATTGGAGCAGCCGGGCGCACTGAAAATACCTGTCCGAATGGCGGCCCGAGGAGAGGAGGAAGTGGCCCTCCTCTAGGGCGCCGGACTCCTTAAGCAGATCGATCACCACGCCGCCCCCTATGGTTTATAGCCCTGGGACATGGCCCGGGTCAGTTTGAATTTAAGAAAGTTGTTCTCTTTTTTTAGTTTGGAGATTTCGATCTGCTGGGTCTTGACGGTTTCGATCAGGTCCCCCTGGCTCAGGGTCCCGGAATGGAGCAGGTCCTCCACGTATTCCATCTTGTTGTCAAAATCCAGTTCCGCCTCGGCCCCCGCTTCCTGGAAGCTGTTTTCGATCTCCCGGTCGTCCAGGGGGGCCGCTTCCTCGCCGGCGGCCATAATTTTATCGGCGATGCGGTAAATGCCCTGGGCAATGATGGACTGGGGTTTGTAGAGCACCACCGGGAGCCGGGAGGACAGGGCGGTGTCCTGAATACTATCCCGGTAGAGCACCCCCAGGTGTTCAATCTTGAGATCCAGGTATTCCTCGCAGGAGCGGCGGATCTTCATGGCCACATCGGCGTCCTTGGGATCGTCGATCATGTTCATAATAAGCTTAGGATGAAAATGTTCCAGGTGGCCCACAAAATTGGCGTAGGAGGCGGGGTCCTGGGCCTTGATCTCCGGCAGCATCCTGGGGATGTAGAGCCGCTGGGGGCCGGAACCTTCCTTGCGGGCCTGCTCCAGGTAGGTCCGGGCCGCGCTGCCCTTGGTAAAGACGGTGTACATCATTCTGAACACCGTGTTTTTGAGAAACACGTACGCGTTAAGCACTGCGGTAACCGCCGGCGCGGTAACTACGATGCCCTGGCCCGACAAAAGAAAGAAGTCCAGGATGGATTGGTGGGTCCCCGCCCCCAGGTCCAGGATAAGGTAATCGGCCTCGTCCTTAAGGGCCAAAAGCCGCTTAACCAGGGTCTTGCGCTGGGAAGGTTTGAGGTTTGCGGTGCCGGGGATTTCCTGGTCGCCGGGAATAAAGCGGAGGCCCCGGGTATCGGTGTCGGTGATGACCTCGCCAAAATCTTTGCGGGTGTCGTTTAGCCAGACCCCGATCCCCATCTGGGGGGACTGGTGGCCCAAAACCAGGTGCAGGTTGGAGGCCCCCAGGTCCAGGTCCGCCAGCACCACCCGCTGACCCGCCTGGGCAAAGACCACCGCCAGGTTCGCCGCCAGGAGGGATTTTCCCACCCCGCCCTTTCCGCTTGCTATCGGAATGATACGCATCAAAAACCCCCGTTTTCCCCGTCGTCGATTGCCGGCCCTTCAAGCTTTTCGGGGCTTGCCGCGGCCTTTGCCCGCCTTGCATAACGGACCATCCATAGTCCGCAGGCCGCGGTCAGCGTATCCCCCAGGGCGATGAGCGCAAGGCCCCCCGCCGCATAGAGCAGGGCGGGGCCATTCAGCATCACCGCCTGGATGACCCGGTCCCGCTGAAAAATACCGGCGCTAACCAGGGCCAGGGCCGAGAGAGTCTTACCCGCGGTATACAGCGAAGTATAGGCGATATAGCAGTTAAAATCCGCCAGCAGAAACAGGGTCATCAGGGGGAACAGGGCGTTGGCCGCCCCAAAGATCAGGTTGGGGAACACCCCCTCTCCGGGTCCCATGATTCGGACGAGCGCCGCCAGACGGCAGGTCTCGTAGAGCAAAAGCCCCCATTGCAGGGGCCGGGGTGGGTGTGTCCCTGCGGCGGCTTGTATATCCATGGCATAAAAATTAAGGATATGAGAGACCCCGGTCAAGGGCAAAGCAGGCGCATTGACAAAGGACCGGGCTTATCTACAATAAAGTAATGAACCTCCTTAAAAAGCCGTCTCCGGACGGAACCTCCAGGGTTGCGGTCCTGTGGACCTGCGCGACCCTTATCATTGGCGCCGCGCTGATCCTTGCTTCTACGCCTTTGGCCCAGGCCCAGAGCAGCGGGGATTCGGCCCAGCGGTACAGTTCAATCATCCAGTATGTCTTCGATTCCATTCAACGCCGTTATGTTGAGGAGGTTGATCCCAAGGCGATCTTTGAGGGGGCCATGAACGGCATGTTCAATGCCCTGGGGGATCCCTATTCAAATTTCCTGCCGGAAAGCGACATGGTGGACCTGAACGACACCACCAAGGGCAGTTTTGGGGGGGTAGGCCTGTACATTGTCGCCGGGGATCTGCAGAGCGACGGCACCATGAAGTATGTGGAAGTGGCGGCCCCCATGGAAGATACCCCCGGCTGGCGGGCGGGGATTAACCCGGCGGACCGGATCATGATGATAGACGACAAGTCCACCGACGGCCTGACCATGGACGAGGTTTTGGCCCTGTTGCGGGGAACTCCGGGACAGCCGGTAAGGGTTCAGATTCGCCGGGGGGAAAACCTTGAATTCCCGGTAACCATTATCCGGGCGGTTATCGAAGTTCCCGCCGTCAAATTTGCCATGATTGGGGACACGGGCTACCTCAAGCTCCTCACCTTTAACCCTTTTACGGCGACCAGGGCCAGGGAAGCCCTGCGGGATTTCTCCTCAAAGAACTACAAGAGCCTGGTGCTGGATTTACGGAACAACTATGGCGGCCTGCTTCAGTCGGCGGTGGATGTCTGCGATCTCTTTCTGGACTCCGGGGTGGTGGTCAGCACCAGGTCGCGGCTTCCCTCGGAAAACAGCGTGTTCAGCGCCAAGAGCCCCGCGCTGGTGCCCGCGGGCATTCCGGTGATCGTGCTTATCAACCGGGGTTCCGCCAGCGCCTCGGAGATTGTGGCCGGAGCCCTAAAGGACCGGAGCCGGGCTTACCTGGTGGGGGAAAAAACCTACGGCAAGGGTTCGGTTCAGCAGGTCTATTCTCTGCCCCTGGGGGATGTGGGCTTTAAGCTTACCATTGCCCGGTACTATACGCCCAGCAACGTGAACATCGACAAGATAGGCATACCCCCGGACCGGGAGGTGAAGTACCCGGAGTTTACCGAGGGGGATGCGGAAAATTTGAATAACCTGCTTAAAAGTGAAAGGATAGCGGACTATATCAAAAGAAATCCCAACGCCGGTACCCAGGATATAGCCGGTTTTGCCGAAACCCTGCACCGGGACTTCAACCTGGACACCCAGCTTCTCCGCCGGCTTATCCGCAACGAGCAGGTCCGTACGGTGGTGGCCCCGGTTTACGATCTGGAATACGATATTCAGCTTCAGGAGGCGATCAATATCTTTAGAAACGGCAGCTATTCCAACCTGATGAAGGCCAGCAAGACCCTCAGGGTCCTGCAGGAGGAGGCCGCCCAGGACGAATTTGCCCAGGCCTCCTAGCCTTATGCGGAACGCGCGGTAAGTTCCAGGCCGTGAAACAGTTCCTGCTCAAGGCTCCGCCGGACCGGGACGGCCTGGTCAGGATTTCCGGGGAGGATTTTCACTATCTGGTCCATGTGCGTCGGCTTAAGGCCGGTGACCGTTTTACGGCCCGGCTTCCCCAGGGGGCGCTTAAGGTTGAAGTGCGCTCCGTGGAAGACGGAATCCTTACGGCGGCGGTCATGGGCGGGGCGGCAGACGGTCAGGCGGGGGACTGTTCCGGGCCGGAAGGCGGGACTGAAGGCCGCGGTCTGGCGGGGGACCGGGGCGTGCCCCCCATCCTGCTGTTCCAGGCCCTGCCCAAGGGCTCCAAGATGGACCTTATTGTCCGCCAGGCCGCGGAGGGGGCCCTGAGCGAAGTGGTTCCCTTTGCCGCGGAACGCTCGGTGCCCGCCCTGGGGGGGCAGGGCGGGGGTGAGAAAGTGCGGCGCTGGGAGCGAATCATCCGGGAGGCGCTGCAGCAGAGCGGTTCCCCGGTACCCACCGCCCTGCACAGGCCCCTGGACGGGGATGGGCTTTTTGCCTACTGGGAGGAGCTTAAGGCCGCCCATCCGGGGGCCCTGGGCATCCTTTTTCACCAGGAGGATGTCCCCCTTGTGCAGTCAAATTTACACGGGTATCTTAGTACTGGCCCGGAACTCCTGGCCCTGGCGGTGGGTCCCGAAGGGGGCTTCTCCCCCGCCGAGGTGGGCCGGTTTATTTCGGCCGGATTTAGACCCTACAAGATGGGCGCTGCTGTTTTGAGGGTCGAAACCGCCGCCCTGTACGGGGCTGCGGCAGCCAGGATCATTCTTTTGGAGGGCGAATCGTGGATACAAAGGCCGCGGTAAGGCCGGATGCCCGGATAACGCATCCGGAGGCCGCGGAAGACGGCGATCCTTCCCGGAATTCCGGGGGGAGCGCTCCCAGGGAACGGATCAATCTGTTAAGAATTCCCGTGGACCTGGTGCCCCACGATCAGTTAGGGCCGGCCATCTACGAACTGCTTAACCGGGGAAGCGCTCAAAATGTGGTACTCCTCTCCCTGGCGGACCTGCTCAAGGCCCGGCGGAACAGCGAGTACCGGACCTTTGTGCAAAACGCCGCCCTGGTGATCCCCATAAGCAAGAGCATCGTGGGGGGTATCCGCTTCCTCACCGGGAAACGGGCCGTCCGGTACATGCCCTTCGATTTTGTGGTAAGCCTCCTCACCATCCTGGAGGAGCGGGAATTTTCCCTCTTTCTGCTGGGCGGAAAATTGCGGGTGCTGCGAAAAACCGAAAGCAATATACGGCAGACCTTTCCGGGGCTCAAAATTGTGGGCCGGTTCCCCGGTTCTTTTAAGCGGCAGGAGGAGCCGGTGGTGGTGGAAGCCATCCGCAAGGCCGCCCCCTCCCTGCTCCTGGTGGGCCAGGGGGTCCGGGGGGCGGAGCACTGGATTGTCCGGCATTCCGGCAAGCTTAACCCCGGACTCCGGCTCTGGTGCAGCGATCTCTACGACGTGTTCGCCGAGCGCCGCCGCCGCCCCTCCCGCACCACCTTTGACCGGGGCCTGGAATTTGTGGGCTACTGCTTCCAGGATCCCCGTAAATTCTTCCGAATTTTCCCCTATTTTTATTACAAATTCCTCCTCCTTTGCCATAAACTCTTTGTGAAACGGCGTTGACTTCCGAAAGAGACCTTGCGGTTTACCTTGAAAGCCTTTACTATTTTTAACGATGATCGATGTGGTTTTGATTGATTCTTTTAACCTCCAAGCACGGCAATTCGCGGTCCGGTGGAAGGATCACATCCGCAAAGCCCCCCAGTTAAAGCTTTACAACGCCC
>JAISQJ010000154.1 GCA_031274285.1 Treponema sp.
GATACAGGCGAGAACGCCGCGCTTTAGGGAATGGTTATGAACGGGGGGGGTCATACGGATTTCCGGCTTTTCTATGCCCTTTTTGCTATAATTTTCATAAATCTTCATATTTTTCTCCACGTTCTAAAAATTGCATACCGTTACCTCCGCACCGAGGTTTTACTATTACCATAGAACCATTTTAAGTAAAATTCCGGTTTGTCAAGCCTTAATCTGCCAAATTGTAGCATTTTTTGTTTCGAACGTAAAGGATACCATGGTGAACCAATAATACCCTATTACCAACAGCGATACTGAACCGGGGCCAAATCTTGCGGAACAGGGTGTGAAGCCAGGTTTTGCCCGAAACACGCTGCTGTTAAATCTCTGGATGGGGGGTAGGCCGGGATCACCCGCCGAGGCGGGGGAAGCCCGGCCGGAGGGGGGCCGGAGACCGGAGTTTAGCTACGGGGCGGTTACCGTGGTAGCAGGCCCCCCTCGAAAAAAAGAATAGCTGCGGGCGCAGCCTCCCTGGGAAGGCGCCCTGGTTACCGGGGATGTTCCAGCCTGAGGGTCCTGGTGGGCAGGTCCGCCAGTTCGGGGGGCCCGAAGTACTGGATTGCCCCGGGAAAGAGGTAGCTGGTCGTAAGGGCCCAGGATTCCCGGTCCCTGGCAAAGGCCTTAAAGGGTTCCCCCTCCAGTTCCACCAGGGCCTTCCTGATCACCGGTTTTTGGGCCCCGTGGCGGCGTTCCATGTTCATCATCATGGTCAGGGGGGCCCCTCCGGCGATCCACTGATCCGCCGGCGCGGTAAGGTTGCGGACACTGGCGATATAGCCGGTAAGCCCCGCCGCGATAAGGGCGAAACCGCTAAAGCCCAGGCTGTAGCAGTAATCGGCGTCGAAGTTGGAAGGGAAGGCGCATCTCCCCTCGTAGCCGAAAAAGTGGCCCAGGGCGCTGAAGCTTCCCCCGTAGGTTCCCGCGGCCTTGCGGTCCGCCAGTTCCTTTTCCACCATGCCGATAAGCAATTTTTCTGTTTCGATCCGGGAAACCTGCACGTTGCCGTGGGGGTCCCGGTCAGCCAGGAGCTGCTTGGCTATGGCCTCCGGAAGGCTTAAGAACAGTGATTCTGAGGGGCCCGTAAGTTTCCGCGCAAGCCAGGCGCTGATCTCCCGGAACGATTCTTTTTCCACCTCCGCGAATTCGCTTTCGTTGGCCGCCATAAGGTCGTTGAGTTCTTCGATTAGGGCCTTCATCTCGGGGATAAATTCCACCAGCCCTTCGGGAATAAGGATCACCCCGAAATTTTCCCCGTTGGCGGCCCGCCGGGAAATGGAATCGCAGAGCTGATCCACGATCTGTTTAAGGGACTGTTTTTTCGCCTCCACTTCCTCGGAGATAAGGCAGATGTTGGGCTGGGTCTGCAGGGCGCATTCCAGGGCGATATGGCTGGCGGAACGGCCCATAAGCTTGATAAAGTGCCAGTATTTTTTTGCCGAATTGGCGTCCCGTTCGATATTCCCGATAAGCTCGCTGTAGGTCTTAACCGCCGTATCAAAGCCGAAGGAGGTTTCGATATATTCGTTTTTCAGGTCCCCGTCAATGGTCTTGGGGCAGCCTATTACCTGTAAACCCCGGGCATGGGCTTCAAAATATTCCGCCAGCAGCGCGGCGTTGGTATTGGAGTCGTCGCCGCCGATGATAACTACCGCAGAAAGGCCCAGCTTCCTGGCCGTTTCCAGGGAAGAAGCAAACTGTTCCGCCGTTTCTATCTTGGTCCTCCCCGAACCGATCATGTCGAAGCCCCCGGTGTTACGGTACTTGTCCATCATGGGGGCGGTGATCTCCACCGTTCTGTTATGGATAAGCCCCGAGGGGCCGCCTAAAAAGCCGTAGAGTTTCGATTCGGGATTCCCCTTTTTCAGGCCGTCGAAGAGGCCGGCGATAACGTTGTGCCCCCCCGGCGCCTGGCCGCCGGAAAGAATAACTCCCACCGCCAGTTTGCCCCCCATATCCGCCTGCTTGCCGGGGCCAAAGGTAACCAGGGGTTTGCCGTAGGTATGTTTGAAAAGCCCCCGCAGGGCTTCCTGGTCCGCCGCCGCTTCGGTGGGGGCCCCGTATTCAAGGCCGATTTCGCCGATGCTTCGGGAAAGACCGGCCGGCAGCTTGGGGCGGTACCCATAGCGCAGCTTCTGTAATACGGAAATGTCCATGATCTTCTCCTTCATTGTTGATTGGTATGAGCGTTGATTGGTATTAGCCTATGACCGTACCCAGGAAACGTTCGCCCCGGAGTATCTTTTCCAGATTGACCATCCCCGAGGCGCAGATCACCTTGAGGCCGATCTTGGCAGCGTGGCGGCTTGCCACCGGGTCAAAGGGGACGTTCTTGCCGGGCGCCCATTCATCCCCCACCAGGGCCCGGAAACGGTCCCAGGAGATCCGGTCTATGGGTACGGCGCCGGGATTTTTCCGGGGATCGTCGGTGTACACCTGCTCGATGTTGGAGAGGTTGATCACCATGGAGGCCTGGAAACGCTCGGCCAGCAGCACCGCGTCATAGTCCGAGGAGAAGCCCGGTTTCCAGCCCGCAGCCACCAGGACCCGGCCGGTAAGGGGGCCGACCTGGGACGGGTCGGTGACCACCGGCTGCCGGCACCAATCCCCCATCAGGGCCTTGATAAGCTGGGCGTTGAGCCTGGTGGCCATGATGCCGATCCAGTCCGCCTCCTCGTCGAGGAACTCCGGGGAAAGGTTCCGGTAGGCCCCCTGCCAGGAACGGGCCGGGCCGCCGCCCCCCACCACAAAGATAAGACGCCGTTTATCGTCTTCCCGCAGCAGGCGGTTCACCAGGGCCGTTAAATCCCCCAGACAGGCTTCGTCTACCTTGTCGGGGGCCACGACGGAACCCCCTAATGAGATGACGGAAATCATGATGCCCCCATTCGATTACATAAAAACATGATGCTCCCCGCCCGGCCGCGCCTCACTGGGCATAGGTGCCGGTGATATTGATATCTCCCCAGAGGGATGAATAGGATTCCAAGCCTCCGACCGCCTCTTCCCAAAGGTTTTGCAACGCGTAGTCCCGGTTCCGCGACACGGTCCGGCCCCGGGGGTCCATCTGAGACAGGATGGTCTGCCCCCTGGAAAAGGCGATCCGCTGGTTATCCAGGTTTCCAAAATACCAGGATGTGGCATCGTCCCGCAAGCTGAAACCTTCGGGCGCGGCCCCGGCCCCCAGGGCAGGGTCCAGGGGAACCCAGCCGAACCCGTCGATCCAGAACTCCGCCCAGTAGTGCCGCAGGGCCTCTCCCCGGCTGACCAGGACCCCGGAGACCGGCAGGGCGGGCACCCCCGCGGCCCGGGCCAGGGAACAGAACAGCAGGGCCCCGGTATAGGGATCGCAGCGCTGCTTGTCCAGGGCGTCCAGGACCCCGGCGGCCTCCCCGTCCCAGGGGCCGATATTCCCCTCCATGAGGAGCCATTCGTAGATCCGCCGGGCCTTGAGATAGGGATTCCGCTCCCGACCGCATATCGTTTCCGCCAGGGCTTTTACCCGCGGATCGGCCGCGGGAACCAGGGACGTGGCCTGGGTATAGGCCCCGTATACCGGGGAGGAGCTGTCCTGTTTGATTTGCTGGTAGCGCAGATTTGTTTCCTGGGCGTAGACTTCCACCAGCCAGGTTTGGCGTATCTCCGCCGAGGAATTGGGGGACAGGTTCACCAGTTGAAAAAGATCGGTCCCCCGGTAGTTTTCCACAAAGCTGTCCGTGTTCCGGGAAAGGACTTCGGGATTCCGCTGGGAGGCGGAGACCGCGGGCCGGGGTATCCAGAGGTACAGGATATTGGGGGAGAGGGCCTCCAGGACCCGCACGTCCACCGAATAGGTAAAGCTGTAGCTCCGCTTGTTTCTGAAGGTCTTGGTTCCCGGCTTGCCGGCGACCTCGAAAAAGACGGGCCGGGAGGAGCCCCGGGGGGTCCTAATCTCCACATTGCCGCTTACCGCCCCGTCGGGAACCCTGACCCGGATTTCCCGCTCGCTCCAGAGTTCGTAGCCGTAATCGGCCTCAAAAACCTCGATAAAACCGGGGCTCCGGGTCTCTATGGGGGTCCCCGGCAGGCTCTCCGCATCCCAGGAGAAGAAAACCCCGCTCCGTTCCCGGGAACTGCCGAAGCCGCTTCCCTCGATGGATACCAGGGACCCCACCTGGGCGGCGGAGGGGCTGACGGCGCTAATCCGGGGACCGATGCCGAAATCTTCCCCGCTTACCGGGGCCGGCATGGTGGCCCGGTTGGAGAAGAGCAGGGCGTTGCTCCGCTTGCCCCCCACGTGAACCCGGACCACGCCGGATTCGCCGAACTCGCTGAGCCGCAGGGAGATCAGGGTGTCGTCCCAGTGGAGGTAGGATGAGCCGGTGGGGGCGATTCCCGCGATGCTGACATAGGATTCTCCCTGCTCGGGGCCGAAGTTTTCACCCCGAATATGCAGGGTTTCCCCCAACATACCGATGGGAGGGTCCAGGGCATGGATCAGGGGCCCTTCCTCTTTACAGGAAGGAAAAACCGGCAGCGCCAGCAGGAGCCAAAACAGTTTCCTAATTTTTACACGGCTATTCATGGGCGGCGGGCGGCGATTCCGCCGGAGGCCTGCCGGAAACATCAGGGGAGTCCGGGCGGGGGCGCCGGTTCGTCCCCCCCTGCGTATAGGGCCGGATCTCCAACTGCAATTCTATCCGGGTTTCCTGGGGAGAATTGGGGGAACCCAGGGGGAAAAAGAATATGGGCTCCCCGAATTCTATCGGTATGGTCTGCAGGGTAGTCTGGTAGTGCATCCCCTCGCCGGGCACATCCACCCAAATCTGGCCCTGGGCCACCAGGAAGCTGTTACCGCCGGGCCTGAAGAAGGGGGTAAACTGAAGGGCCATCACCACGTTGGCCCCAACCATCTTTATCCCCACCGGCCTTCCGGGAATGGTCACCTTGGAATTAACCGAATTCCAAACCACCTGCTGGTTTTCCTCCACCACCCGGGAAATAATATCCAACACCACCGCCCGTTCCTTGAGTTCCGGCAGCAGTTCTTCCAGGGAAGTTTCCTGGCTAAATCCGGCGCCCAGGATGGTAACAAACAGGATGCTCCCCAGGAACTTACTGCAGGGACGGAGGGAAAAACTCATGGGCCGGGCCTTCTTGAGGAGTAATCCGCGGCCCTGATGATCTTGGGTTCCCCCGAAGTCTGGAAACTTCTGCTTTCCGGCAGGCGGATAATCACAATATCATTGGAATCCGTACTTTCCAGGTACTGCAACACCCCGGAAACGTCGCTGAAGGGGCCGATGTTTTTAAGCTCCATGTCGATTCCCGCGGTTTCCAGGACGCTTATGGCCGAATCGGGAATGAGGGCCGGCCCGGCGGGCTTAAGCAGCAGGGAACTGGAGACAAACAGCAGGACCGCCGCGGCCGCGCCCAGGGCCGCGGCCGCAGGGAGGGGCAGGCTTACCCGGCGCCGCCACAGGGCCGGGGACCCCGCAAGGGTATCCGCCGCCTCTATACGGCCGCAAATACGCTCCCAGACCCGTTCTCCTGGGCCCGGCCCTTCCCCCTCCCGCAGTCCGCTTGAGATCCGTTCCCATGTTTCTATGGTTTCCCGGCAGCGGGCACAGGAGGAGAGGTGGCTCTCCATTTTTTCTTTCCAGGGTGAGGGTAATTCCCCATCCAGGTACACCGAAAGAATCTGACGATCAGGACACATGTCAACCATCCTTCCCTGGAATCCCGCCCGCACCCGGGCCTTCTTCGGGCTCCAAAATCGCGGAAAGCCGTTCCCGGGCCCTAAACACCCGGACCTTGACGTTCCCTTCACTTATGCCCAGGGTACGGCCGATATCCTTATAATTCATTTCGCCATACTCTTTTAATATCAGTACCATCCGGAGATTCTCCGGCAGTTTTTTCAAGGCTTCTCTAACTTCCTGTCTGGCTTCTTTCTTGATGAGAAGCCCCTCCCCATTCTCGCTGATCCGGGTATCTTCCCTAAAGGCCCGCTGATAGGCCTTCCGCTCCCGTTCCTTACGTTTCGCATAATTTAGTGACGCGTTTTTAACTACCCGGATAAGCCAATATTTCGCTTCCTCGGGGTTGGGGAATACCATATTCTTTTCATAAAGACGAAAGAAAGCTTCCTGGCAGAGATCCTCCGCCGCTTCCTCACTGGCGGCGATACGGTAAGCCACCCTGAACAGAATGGGAAAAACCGTATCATAAAGCTTGCGGAAGTCCGGTCCCGGGGCTTTCTCATTCATATAAAAAACAACCTATTTCCCAGATTTGTTACAGACCGGATCAAGCCCTGCGCCAGCGGGTACCCCCGGGGCCGTCTTCCAGCACGATACCCCGCTCTTTCAGGCCCGTCCGTATGCTGTCCGCCTTCCCGTAGTCTTTAAGCTTTTTGGCCTCCGCCCTTTCGGCGATCAGGGCCTCAATCTCCCGGACCAGTTCGGGATCGTCCCCTTCCCGTCCCTCCGCCATGGCGGCCAGGCCCAGGCCCAGGACCTGGTCCATGTTAAGGGCGCCCAGCAGGGCTTCCCCCGGCTCCAGCGCCGGGTCCCGGATAAGGCCCCAGAGTTCCGCCAGGGCCCGTGGTGTGGAAAGATCGTCCCCCAGGGCCCTGTCAAAGGCCGCCAGGTAGGGCCCGGTCTTTTCCGGAGCCACAGGCTTTCCCGGCCCCCCCCCAGGGGAGCCCGCCGCAGGGCCGGAGGGCTTCGGCCCTGCTTTAAGGGCCAGGGCTTGGATCCGCTCCCCCAGAGAACGGCGGGCATACCTGGCGGTCTCCAGGCTTTCCCAGGAGAACTGGAGCTGGCTGCGGTAATGGCCGCCCAGGAGGAAGTAGCGGTAATCCAGGGGATCATAGCCCGCATCGATCAGACTCTGCAGGGTCAGGAAACTGCCGGAGGATTTGGACATCTTACCCCGGTCCAGGACCAGGAATTCGTTATGCACCCAGTACCGCACCCAGGGATGTTTCCCCGTGGCGGCCTCGCTCTGGGCAATCTCGTTGGTATGGTGGATGGGTATGTGGTCGATGCCCCCGGCGTGAATATCGAACTGCTCCCCCAGGTACTTCATGCTCATGGCGGAACATTCGATATGCCAGCCCGGATACCCCCGGCCCCAGGGACTGTCCCAGACCAGGGCCTGGTTTTCAAATTTACTCTTGGTAAACCAGAGGACAAAATCCTGGGGGTTCCGTTTGTTCGTATCCATCCCCACCCGGGCGCCGGCCTTTAACTCGTCCTGCCGCAGCAGGGCCAGGTCCCCGTAGGAGGGGAATTTTTCCACGTCAAAGTAGAGGTTCCCCCCTGCGGCGTAGGTGTAGCCCCCGGCCTCTATGCGCCGGATCAGGTCAATCATCTCCGCCACATGGTCGGTGGCCTTGCAAACCACCGTGGGCCGGAGGATATTCAACCGCTCCGTATCGTTAAAAAAGGCCCTGGTATAAAAGTCGGCGATTTCCAGGATGCCCCTGCCCCGTTCCTCGGCGCTTTTCACCATCTTGTCGTCGCCGTCGTCGTTGTCGCCGGAAAGGTGTCCCACATCGGTGATATTCATCACGTGGGTCACCTCGTAGCCCAGGCGCCGGAGGGTTCTGGTAAGAATGTCGTGGGTGGTATAGGCCCGGAGATTCCCGATATGGGCGTAGTTGTAAACCGTGGGACCGCAGCCGTAGAATCCCACCCGGCCTTGAACCAGGGATTCAAAGGGCTCCAACTTCCGCCCCAGGGTATTGTAGAGGGTAAGGGCCATAAATGCCCCAAGGATACCGCCAAAACGGGGAGTAAATCAAGCCGACCGGGGGCCTAACCGATAATCGGAGAGATGGACCTGCGTCCTTTTATGAGAACCCTGGAACTTGAGGCCGCGCTCCCCCCTTCCGCCGGGCAGGAACTGGAGTACCGCTTTGACGAGCCCATGGCCGCCCATACCACCTTTAGGGTAGGGGGGCCCGCGGACCTCTGGGTCCGGCCCCGGGGGGAATCCTTTCCCGCCCTGGCGGGCCTGCTCCTCCGCCGGGCCGCGGAGGAGGGGATCCCCCTGTTTATCCTGGGCGGCGGGGCCAACCTGCTGGTCAGCGACCGGGGTATCCGGGGCATCGTCCTGGATACGGGGGGCTGGACCGGCGCCGAAAGGGTAGGGGAGGGGCTCTACGTTAAATCCGGGACCTCTGTAGAAAAACTGACCGCCTATGCCGCGGATGCGGGCCTTTCGGGGCTGGAATTCCTGGCGGGCATGCCGGGAACCCTGGGGGGGGCGGTGTGGATGAACGCCCGGTGCTACGAACGGTCCCTATCCGATATACTGGCGGAGACGGAAACCCTGGGTCTCTACGGCGGGAACGTGGAAATTCGCCGCATCCGGCGATACCCTGGCGATTTTGGCTACAAGGCCAGCCCCTTTCAGGACCGGGGGGAACTCATTCTGGGGGCCTCCCTGGTCCTGGACCCGGGAAACACGGAAAAAATCCGCCTGGACATGGCGGCCTGCGTCCGGGACCGGGAGCAAAAGGGCCACTACCGCTTCCCCTCCGCCGGTTCGGCCTTTAAGAACAACCGGGATTTCGGTAAACCTACGGGGCAGATCATTGACGAGGCCGGGCTTAAGGGTTTCAGGGTAGGGGGCGCCCAGGTAGCGCCCTGGCACGGAAACCTGGTCATCAACACCGGGGGGGCCCGGGCCGCGGATATCCGTTCGGTCTTGGAACAGGTGGCCGCCAGGGTCAAGGCGGAAAGGGGACTGGACCTGGAACGGGAAGTTCTGCTGGCGGGGGACTGGGAACAGCATGACCCATTTGACATCACTTTGAAGGGCTGCCTATAGTGAAGGAAAGATATGGCTAATCAGTTACAGCTAAAATTCGTAAATTTCCCCAAGGGATCCTATATAATCATCGAAGGCAAGGAAAACGCCGACCGTTTTTTCATCATCCGGACCGGAAAGGTAGGTATTTCCAAAGAACTGGAGGTAGTGGAGGAGCAGGGGGGCAATATTTTGGGGCCCGGCGACTTTTTCGGCGTCGTATCCACCATGTCCTCCCACAGCCATATCGAAACCGCCCAGGCCCTTACCGATGTTTCCCTCATTTCCGTTCAAAGGGACCAGTATCCCCAGCTTATCCAGCAAAATGCCCCGGTGGCCATGAAGATCATCCTCCAGTTTTCCCGCCGTATGCGCTACCTGGACGAGGCCCTGACCACCCTTACCCTGAAGAACAGCTCGGACAGCGACGCTTCCACCCTCTTCAAGGTGGGGGAGTATTACGCCAGGAAAAACCAGTACCCCCAGGCCTTTTACGCATATAACCAGTATGTAAAGTTCAACCCCGCCGGTACCCATGTGGGTACCGCCCGGATGCGGATGCTGAAGATCGCCCCCTACGCCAAGGGGGTTAAGCTCGGTTTCAGAAGCGACGAGGCTATCCGCGATTATCCCAAGGACAGCATGATCTTTTCCGAAGGGGAAAGCGGGGACGAACTCTACATCATCAACAAGGGATCGGTAAAGATCGTCAAAATCGTGGATGACAACGAGGTACTCCTGGCGGTCCTGAAAAACGGGGATATCTTTGGGGAAATGGCCCTGCTGGAATCCAAACCCCGGGCCGCCTGTGCGGTGGCCTACGACGATTGCCGGCTCATGGTGGTGAACCGGGCCAACTTTGAGCAGATGATCGGCCGGGAACCCCAGATGATCGCCCGGCTTACCACCCTGCTTTCCGAGCGGATATGGCTCATCTACAAACAGATCGCCAACACCCTGATAAGCGATCCCCTGGGACGGATGTACGACGCCCTGCTTACGCAGATGGGGAAAAGCCGGATGGGCCTCAAGTACAACGGTTCCTTTTACTTCGACTTCGGCCCCGACGAGCTGGTAAACATGATCGGCCTTTCCCCGGCGGAGGGTAAGCCGATCATCAAAAAGCTCATGGACAGCCGGAATTTCAAGGTGGTCAACGACCGAATCTACGTGCTCAATTCCTCGGAAATCACCCGCCAGGCCACGTTTTACAAGAAGATGCAGCTTAGGGAACAGTCCAGGCAGCACAGCCCCGCCTAGGCGGTGGCTGGATCGTATTCAACCGGAACGGTATACTAGGTGTCCCATGGAGACAAGCCTCAAGAGCCAGGGACGCAGTTTTAAGCTGGACCAATTCGAAGGTCCCCTGGACTTGCTTCTCTTTCTCATCAAAAAAAATGAAGTTAACATCTACGATATCCCCATCGCCCAGATAACCGAACAGTACCTGGATTATCTAAGCTGCGCCGAAGACCTGGACCTGGAGGACGCCACCGAATTTCATGTCATGGCCGCAACCTTGCTCCATATCAAGTCCCGGACCCTGCTTCCCGTGGAGGCGGACCTGGATGACGGAGGCCTGGATCCCCGGCAGGAGCTGGTGGACCGGCTCATCGAATACCAGAAATTCAAAAAGCTTTCCGGCCTCATGGAGGAAAAGGAGAAAGAGGCGGAGTGGATCATAGAACGCAAGCGGCTCCAGCGGGATCTGCCCTTCAACGACGAGGGCCTGTGGGAGAAGCTTGATATCTGGGATCTCCTTAAAACTTTTACCGCGCTCCTGGCGGACCGGCTTCCCGGCGAACGGATCATAGACCTCTACGAAGAAGTTACGGTAAACGAGAAAATTACCTTGATGATGGAATTGCTGGAAAACCGGGGCGAATGCAGGTTCACCGACCTCCTGGTCCGCAAGGGGTCGGTCATGGACATTGTCTGCGCCTTCCTGGCCATTCTGGAGGCGGTCAAGACCAGGCTGGTTCTGATTTTCCAGAACCGCATGTTCGGGGATATTCTGCTCCGCTTCAAGGAGGAATCCCTTGGATAAAGAGGCCGCCCTGCTGGAAGCCATCCTCTACCTGGAGTCCGAAGCTCTGGACGAAGGGGCCCTGGCCCGGATCTCCGGCCTTTCCCGCGAGGTGGTGGAAAAGGCCCTGGGCGTCCTGGCGGAACGGCACACCCATCCCGGTTCGGGGCTGGAGCTTTCCCGCATCGGCGGGGGCATTACCCTGGCGCCGAAACGGGAGTATTGGGAAAGCCTGCGGGAGCGTTACGGAAAGCGCAACGAATCCCGGCTTTCCCGGGCCGCCATGGAAACCCTTTCCATCGTCGCCTATTCCCAGCCCATCACCCGGAGCGAAATAGAGGCTATCCGCGGGGTCCAGGCGGATAACATGATCCGCCTGCTGGCGGAAAAGCAGTTTATCCGGGAGGTGGGGAAAAAGGATGTCCCGGGAAAACCGGTCCTGTACGGCACCACCGCGGAATTTCTGCGGTTCTTCAGGCTGAACAGCATCGCCGATCTCCCCAAATTGGATGAGCGGGAGGCCGACCGGTTTGAACTCCAGGGAGAAAAATGACGGCCAAGCGCCCGCTTCGCAGGGGGTCAGGCTGCAGGTCTACCTTGCCCACGCGGGGCTGGCCTCCCGGCGGGGAGCGGAAAAGCTCATCAGCGCCGGCCGGGTGCAGGTAAACGGCGAAGTGATCAGCGTCCTGGGGGAAAAGGTTACCGCCGCCGACCGGGTCCTGCTGGACGGTCGGCCCGTAAGGCCGGAAAGCCGGTTCCGCTACCTGGCCCTCCATAAGCCCCCCGGCTATATCTGCAGTTCCTACGATCCCCAGGGTCGGCCCCTGGCCCTGAAACTGCTGCCCCCGGAGATCGGGGAGCGGCTTTACAGCATAGGCCGCCTGGATTTAGCTTCCTCCGGCCTCATCCTCTTTACCAACGACGGGGATTTCGCGGCCGCGGTCAGCCATCCCTCGTCGGGCATTGAAAAGGAGTACCTGGTGGAGGCCTCCGGCCCCATACCGGATTCCGTGGTATCGGCCTTTGCCGGGGGCCTGGTGGTGGAGGGCCGGCGGTACCGGGCCCGGAAAATTGAGAAAACGGGGCCCAAATCCCTGAGGGTCTGCCTGGTGGAGGGGAAGAACCGGGAAATCAGGCGGGTCTTTTCCCATTTCCACCTCCATCCCCTCCGCCTCCACCGGGTCCGTATCGGACCGGTGCCCCTGGGGGATCTGGCCCCCGGTGAATCCCGGCCCCTTGAGGCCGCGGAAATTCAAGCGCTCCTGGGAGGTAGCCCGTGGTCATCGCCATAGACGGCCCCGCGGGTTCGGGGAAAAGCACCATCGCCCGCCTGCTTGCCGAAAAACTCAAACTTCCGGGCAGGAACTTTAGCTACATCAATTCGGGGAACCTGTACCGGGCCGTCACCCTGGGCTGCCTGCGGCGGGGGATCTTCCCCGGCCAGACCGCCGAAGCCCTGGATTACGCCAAGACCGCCCGCATCGAATACCTCCCCGGCGCTCGCACGTTCCTGGAGGGCGAGGACGTGAGCGATTTGCTCCACAGCGACGAGATTGACCGTTACGCCGCCCCCTTTTCCGCCATCGTCCCCATCCGCCATGTGGTCAACGATCTGGTCCGCTCCCTGGCCCGGAACATGGACGCGGTGGTGGAGGGCCGGGACATGACCACCGTGGTCTTTCCCCAGGCCGAATACCGCTTTTACCTGGACGCCTCCGCGGAATCCCGGGCCCGCCGCCGCTTTGACCAGGGTACGTCCCGGCTCAGCCTGGAAGAGATTCTCAGGACCATCAGGGAACGGGACGAGATAGACCGGCACAAGGCGGAGGGCAGCCTGCAAATCGCCCCCGGAGTGGCGTATTTGGACACATCGCTCTTGACCATCGAACAAGTTTATGCCAAATTAGAGGCTAAAATAAAGCTTGAAGGATCGGACATGGCCCAGATGGAAGTGGAGGCGGATTCGAATCCGCAGAATGGGCCGGAAGCGAACGCCGCGGGCGCCTCCGGAAACATTCAGACACAATTACAGGAAGAATACCTTAAATCCCTTGAACAACTTGAAGAAGGCCAGCTTGTTGACGGCGTCGTCATCCAGGTGACCCAAGATCAGGTGTTCGTGGATGTCGGCTATAAGTCAGAGGGCAAAATTCCGATCTCCGAGTTTACCGAGCTTCCCAATGTGGGGGATACGGTATCGGTCATCCTGGTAGCCAAGGAAAACCGCCACGGGGAAGTTATCGTTTCCAAACAAAAGGCGGATGTCAAGATTTTCTGGAAAAACCTCCGCCAGGCCTTCCAGGATCACGGCGCCGTGGAGGGGCTCATCGAAAAAACCGTTAAGGGCGGTTTCGATGTCAATTTGGGCGCGGGCGTGCGTGCCTTCCTTCCCATCAGCCAGTCGGACGCCCAAAAGGTGGACAGGCCGGAAAAATTCCTGGGTATGAAGACCAGCTTTTACGTGGAGCGGCTCTATTCGGACGGAAAAGTAAACATCGTGGTGAACCGCCGCAAGTGGCTGGAAGAGGAAATAGATCGCAAACGGAACGAGTTTTTCGAGCATACCAAAATCGGCGCCGATGTGACGGGTACGGTAAAAAGTTTTACCTCCTTCGGCGCCTTTATCGATCTTGGGGGCTTTGACGGCCTCCTGCATATCAACGACATGAGCTGGGGCCATGTGACCCGGCCCAAAGATTTTGTCAAAAAGGGCCAGGAGATTCACCTCAAGGTGATCCGCATCGATCCGGCGGAAAAACGGATCAACCTGTCCCTCAAGCATTTTACCGACGATCCCTGGGTCCGTTTTGAAGAGAAGTACCATGTCAACGATGTGGTAAAGGGAACGGTGACCAAACTTACCGATTTCGGCGCCTTTATAGAACTGGAAGAGGGCATCGAGGGGCTTGCCCATATTTCCGAATTTTCCTGGGTCAAAAAGATTCAGAGGTCCGAAGATCTCCTCCACATCGGGGACGAGGTGGAGTGCATGATCCTGGGTTACGACATTCAGGCGGGCCGGGTTTCCCTGGGCCTCAAGCAGGTTACCGCCAACCCCTGGAACGATATTGAGGAAAAATACCCCGTGGGCGCCCGGCTTACCCGCAAGGTGGTCAAGATAACCAATGTGGGGGCCTTTATAGAACTGGAGGAGGGCATCGACGGCTTCCTCCACGGCGATGACATTTCCTGGACCCGCAAAATCAAACATCCCGGCAACGAGATGCAGGTCGGCCAGGAAATTGAGATCATGGTTATCGCCGTAGATAAGGAGAACCACAACATCCGCCTGGGGATCAAACAGCTCAGCGATGACCCCTGGCAGAATTTCGCGGATACCTATAAACCCGGTTCCCCGGTAGAAGGGGAGGTCTCCTCCATTACCGACTTCGGTATCTTTGTTAAGGTTCCCGGCGGTATCGAAGGGCTTATTCACAAGTCCAACCTGTCGGAAAACCGGGATGAAAACCCCGACGATGCCCTTAAAAGGTTTCAGATCGGGGATAAGGTTAAGGCGGTGGTCTTTGAAATACAGCCGGGTAAGCAGAAGGTTGCCTTCTCCATTAGGGATTACCAGAAAAAGATACAGAGGGACGAGATCTCCCGCTATATGGCGGCGGAAGAATCGGATGATTCCACCTTTACCTTGGGGGACGCTTTGAAATCCAAAGGGTCCGAATAAAAAGACCGCATTGAAATGCTGTCAACCATAGACGCTCAGAAATTTAACACCCTGATTGAGACTAATAATCTTATCAATTCGAACTATTCCGACATCCATGCCCTCCTGTCCCATATCCTTGAATCCGCCACCCGTTTCTGCGGGGGGGAGGCTTCCAGCATTCTCCTGTTGGACCGGGAAAAAGAGGAGCTCTACTTTGAGACGGCCCTGGGGATCAAGGGACCGGACGTTAAGCGTTACACCCTCAAGATAGGGGAGGGGATTGCCGGCTGGGTGGCCCAGCATAACAAGACCCTGATCATCAACGATGTGGATAACGACAAGCGCCACCAGCGGCACATCTCCCAGGAGATCGATTACCCCTTAAAAACCATCGTAGCCGTCCCCATGCGCTTCAAGGATCAGTGCATCGGGGTTATCGAGGTAATGAACAAGATCGACGGGAAGCCCTTTGCCGGGGAGGATGTGGAGTGGGTTGAGATATTCGCCACCCAGGCCGCGCTGGCCCTTACCAACGCCCGGGACATCGAACTGGCCCGGAACGAGATACAGCTCCTGCGGGATCAGCTTAAAACCGATCAGGGTTACCATACCCTCATTGCCAAGAGTCCGGTGATCCTGGAAAAGCTGGAAATTATCGACCGGGTGGCCAAGACCGATTCCTCGGTGCTAATCCTGGGGGAGAGCGGCGTAGGGAAGGAGCTTTTCGCGGAGCAGATCCACCTGCGAAGTCCCCGCAGCCGCGCGCCCTTTATCCGGGTAAACTGCGCGGCCATACCGGAAGGGCTTTTGGAGAGCGAACTCTTCGGCCATGTAAAGGGGGCCTTTACCAACGCCATCGCGAACCGCCAGGGCCGTTTTGAAATGGCCGACGGGGGAACCATCTTCCTGGACGAAATTGCCGATATTCCCCTGGCCCTGCAGGCCAAGCTCCTGCGGGTCATCCAGGAGAGGACCTTTGAAAAGGTGGGCTCCGATATTTCCGTCACCGTCAACGTGCGGATCCTGGCGGCCACCAACAAGGATATCGAAGTCCAGGTAGAGAAGGGCCAGTTCCGCAGCGATCTTTACTACCGCCTTAACGTGCTGCCCCTGTACATCCCCCCCCTTAGGCAGCGTACGGAGGACATTCCCGAATTAGCGTCCTTTTTCCTGAAAAAATTCATGG
Organism: Treponema sp.; assembly: GCA_031274285.1. Taxonomy (GTDB): domain Bacteria; phylum Spirochaetota; class Spirochaetia; order Treponematales; family Breznakiellaceae; genus JAISFT01. The sequence continues at coordinate 15,712 of JAISQJ010000154.1, forward strand.
GGGAAACGAAAAAGCAGTTTGAAGGTTTTTCCGATAAGGCCATGGAGGCCATGCTTTCCTACGCCTGGCCGGGGAATATTCGGGAACTGGAGAATTCCGTGGAACGGGCCTGTGTCATAGGGAAGGGCCGGTGGATACAGCAGGAAGACCTGTTTATCAACGCCCATGCCATGGTTTCCGAACCGGAAGGGGGAAGCCGGAATTTAAAGAATGCTATTAACAGTTTTAAGGCCTATTTTATTCATAAGGTGCTGGAGGAGCATAACTGGAACCAGACGGAGGCGGCAAAGGATCTGGGGATTCAGCGGACCTACCTTTCCAGACTGAACAAGGAACTGGGGATCATCAATCTCAAGGACTAATTTTTTAAATTTTTTAATGGGCGGACGCCCATGGAGGAGCGGGGAATAATGGCGGAAACGAAAGAAGCCTACAGCCTGGGGGACAGGATCGATAATTTTATCCAAAATAAACGCCGGGGTATCCTTATCTGTGCAGGCGCCCTAGTGGTTCTGCTGGCGGCCTTTGTGGGGGCCGCGGCCATCCGGGACAAGCTGAGGGAAAACGCGATCCGGGAGGTAGAAAACTTTGCCGGCCGTTACGATGAACTGCGTTTTACCATAGCCGATGACACGGAAGCTGCGGCCGCCCTGCTGGAGGAGCTTTCCGCCTTCGCTCCCAAGGCTTCCGGTTACCCCGGCGCCAGGGCCTACGCCCTTATCGCCGGCATCCGCGGGGACAAGAAGGAATGGGCGGAGGCGGAACAGGCCTGGCGGGAGGCGGCAAAAAAAGCGGGCCGGAGCTACCTGGCGCCGGTGGCCCTGTTTAACGCGGCCGCGGCCGCGGAAGAGCAGGGGAAGACCGCCGAAGCGATAGCCCTGTACGGCGAATGTATTTCGGAATCTTTTCCCTCGTCCCCCCGGGCCCAGTTTGCCATCGGCCGGCTTGAGGAGAAACTGGGAAACCGGGAAAACGCCCTGGCGGCTTACCAGGCCCTAAGAACCAACTGGCCCGCTGATACGCTCTGGCGAAACCTCGCCCAATCCCGTATCATTAGTCTGGAAGGAGAAAAACGGTAATGCGCATAAGGCCCCTTGGGGGCAGAGTTCTACCGGCCCTTTTGACGGCCCTGTTCCTCCAGTCCTGCGGCATAGAAGCCTATTACTACCTGACCCCCGTTTCCGCGGGCAACATCGTCAGCAGCGTGAATCAACAGGCGACCATCGCCCTTCCCGGCGTCAGCGCCAGCTATTTTACCAATTTCGCCATGTACTACCGGATCTACGTCAGCTATTCGAACCGTACCGGTTTTTCCACCAGCGCCCGGGATTTGCAGGATATAAATCCAACCCTGTACTCGGATTATAATTACCTGAGCGCCTATACCAACGCTACCAATTCGACCACGGCGAATATCGCTTCCGTCATGGCCAACCGGGGCTACCACCTGCTCCATTTTGAAGAATCCGGGGGGAACGTCTCAAGCGACATCCTTACCAGCCCGGGCGTTCAACTGCAGATTGCCTTTCCCCCCCAGCCGTCGGCAACGTATCCCTATCCCTATCTTAGTTACCAGGGGGGGAGGATCGCCATGCTCAAACGGTCCAACGGCAACGGGGCTTTCAGTCCGCTTCCGGAGGACCGGTATTTCGTAAACCGGCCTGCGCTTAACGAAGCCGCCAATATTACGTCCACCGTAAATGCCGACGTGGTTAACGCGGGCAGCTCTTCCGCCGGCCAGCGCAATACCTACGTGTCGGTGTATATTGTGACCGCCGGCCTCAATGAACAAACCTATACGCAAATTTTCAGCATACCCACCTTTGTGGGTATCTTTATGCTTCCCACTTACCAATAAGGGGGAGGCCGGCACTTGGGACCGGGTAACATTTTAAATTTGGCCAATTTGCCATATGTCCATTACTAATCATAATGTATGTTCTGTCTACTTCAACTATTAAAATTAGGGCCTTGGGTAACGCCGCCAAAGCACCCCAAGGCCCCGCACAAGTCCGGTAGAACTAGGCGGGCCCGCCGGGATAGAGTCGGCGGTAAACATCGAAGTAGGAAAAGCCCCCGTCATCGGGGCTTTCCGGATACCGGGCCAGAACTGCCAGCCGTTTAAGGTCCCGAATAAGGATGCCGGAGCGGCCGCCGCCGGACGCCATGTCAGGGCCGCCGGGCCGCAGCGTCAGGACCTCGGCGCGGAACTCCTTTTCCTCCTGCCGGGGGACCCGGCGGCGGGTCTTCGTATCCCCATCCTGCCTTTCATACTCAAAGCCCCAGAGCAGGGAGGAAAGGGAATGTTTTTTTTCGCCCGGGGGGATAACATAATTTTCCGCCCTGGTAAGGACGAATCCCTGGGGAAGATTTTGGTTAAGCCTGTCCATAAAAAGGCCCGCGTCGATAAAATCTTCGGTGTCCACGGCGGCAACTTCGGCCTCCGAGGGGATGCCCAGGGACAGGGGCGCCACAATTTCCAGCCTGGGCAGGGGGTTAAACCCTTCGGAATAGAGGACCGGAATAGCGGAGCGCAGAAAGGCCATGGAGAACAGTTCCACCACCGAAAGGTGGGCATGGAACACCGCGGTCCCGGTTTTCCTGAACGAAAAAACTATCCGCCAAGTCCCCCGGCCGGGGACAACCTGGTCCTTTTCAGTCTCAAGTTCAACTTTGTTCTGTATGGTATTCTGTACAATACCCCCCTGGGAACCGCATATTCCACAAGGGTGTGTACATTTTTCAGTACAGGGTAAGGTAATAAGCCGATCGCTTGACCGGGAATTTTCAGAAAAAAGATAGTCGGCGGCCACGCCGCTCTTGATAAAATCCCAGGGGAGGGCCTCCCCTGCCCCCCATCCCCGGAGAATCTGCTCTACCTGGCCGGGGTGGGCCGCCAGAACCTGCTGCCAAATATCCTTGCGGATACTATCCTGCCATGCGTCCAGCCGGCAGCCCGAGGCCCAGGCCTGTTCGATACTATCCGCAGTGCCCGCGTCTCCCCGGCTCAGGATTCCTTCGATCAGGGATACCAGAGGATCGGAAACACTCACCTTGTGGCCCGCGCTCTTTAGGCGGCTGCGGATACGGTTCAGGGTTTCCCCGGCCTCCTCAAGGCCCAACTGGGGCATCCGCTGGTAGGGGGTATGGGGCTTGGGCACGAAGATTCCCACGTTGATGCTAAAGTGCAGGCCGGTTCTGCGGGCCGCCTCCAGGATAAAGGACACCATGGCCTCGGAGACTTCCGCCCCCGGTCCGGAGGGGGAGCTTTCGCCGCTGGCGGGGAACTCCGGGGGCAGGCCGATCATGAAATAGAATTTGGCCCCCCGCCAGCCGCTGCCCCGGGCCTTCTTGAGAATCGCAGTAACGCTGTCCAGGGAGACTTCTTTGTTGATAGCCATCTGGCGGGATTCTTCCGGGGTTTCCACCGCAAAGGTAAGGCCGCTTTTGCGGACCCTGGAGATCTTTTCCAGGAGGGGAAGCGAAAAGGTGGAAACCCGCAGGGAGGGAAGCTGGAAGGATACGTGGGCGCCGGAGAAAGATTCGTTAAGGGAATCCACCAGCGCTTCCAGATTTTGATAGTCCCCGGTGGAAAGGGAGGACAGGCTTATCTCCCGGTACCCTCCCTTGCGGATAAAATCCCCGGTTTCCTGCCGGATCACCGGGGCGCTTTTTTGCCGCATGGGCCGGTACCAGAACCCCGCATGGCAGAAGCGGCAGCCGTTGGGACAGCCCCGCATGATCTCTACCGCCCCGTGATGCTGCACCACCTTCATGCTGGGGACGGGAAAGACCGCGGCCCTGGCCGGGGCCCGGGCAAAATCCCGGTCGATCCCCCGCCGGGCATCCTCCTTTCCCCAGGTCCAAACACAGGGATGCCGCGCCAGGACGGAAAGGAGCCTTCCCCTGCCCTCCTTTTTCAGGGCCGCCAGTTCCTCCATAAGCGTAAAAAAACCGGCCTCCGCCTCCCCTATCCAAAAGGCGTCGATAAAGGCGGCATAGGGCAGGGGGTTGGAAACACAGGGGCCGCCCATAATAACAACCGGGTCCCCCTCCCCTCTCCGGTCCCGGCGGATCGGAATCCCCCCCAGGTCCAGCATGGTAAGGACCGAGGTAATGCCCAATTCGTATCCCAGGGTAAAGAGCAGGACATCGAGCCGCCCCAGGGGGACGCCGGTATCAAGGGTATAGAGGGGCAGGGACCGCTCCCGCAGGAGGGCCTCAAAATCGGGGGCCGGGGCGAAAACCCGGTCGCAGGAAATGCCGGGCAGTTCATTCAGGCGGTTGTAGATGATCCGCAGGGCCTGGTTTGACATGCCTATTTCGTAGAGATCGGGAAAGGCAATGGCGGTTTGGAAGGGAGCGCCGGGCCGGGCCAGCCTGCCGTATTCGCCGCCCGTGTAACGGGCCGGTTTTTCTACGGCAAGCAGGGCCGCGCCCAGGTCCCGGACCGGATCAATGGGTGTAACGCCGGACATAGATACTCAGGGACAGGCCGATCCCGGTCATGGCGGAAATAACCGACGATCCGCCGTAGGACATCAGGAGCAGGGGTATGCCGGTAATCGGCATGATCCCCATGGTCATTCCCACATTGATAAGAAAATGAAAAAGGTACATCCCCGCCAGCCCCGCGGCAATATAGGCGCCGAACGAATCGGAGGTAACCTTGACGATCCTGATAAGCCTTAGGCAGATCAGCAGAAAAAGGGCGAATACCAACAGTCCCCCCAACAGTCCCCATTCTTCGGTAAAGATGGAAAAAATAAAATCCGTACTCTGCTGGGGTAAGAAGCGGTAATGACTCTGGGTACCCTGGAGGTAGCCCTTCCCTACCAGCCCCCCGGAGCCGATGGCGGTAATGGATTGAATAATATTCCAGCCCGCGCCCTGGGGGTCCACGTCGGGATCCAAAAATACGATGAGCCGCATGATCTGGTATTCCTTCAACACCTGCCGTCCCACAAAGGACAGGCCCAGGGATAAAATTACCGCCATGGAACCGTAGAGAATCCAGAAGAAGTAGTGTTTCTTGTAACGTAAAAAACCGACCAGGGCAATGATCGCGATAAAACCCAGGGCGATCATGACGCTGAGGATAAAACGGGAATTGGTCAGCACTTCCAGCGCGGGCATGGTATTATGCATGATATACCGCTGCCACAGGGGGAGCACCAGGAGCACACCGGTAACGCTGATGCAAGCCGCCAGAAACAGGATGTACCGGATGGATACGCCGGCGACAAAGGTCATGGTAAACAGGATGGGAATAAAAACCAGGGAGGTGCCAAGGTCAGGCTGGATAAGGATTACCCCCATGGGGGCCAGGACAATGGCGCAGGAAACCAGGAAGCGGGAAAATGCCGCCGGGGAACGGCGGGTATCATCCAGATACCGGGCGAGCAGAAGAATCGTGGTAATTTTGGCGAATTCGGAGGGTTGGATACCGAAACTGCCCACCCCTATCCAGGCCCGGGCCCCGCTCACCATTTTTCCGTACCGGCAGGTGTAGATCAGCAGGGCCAGGGCGCCGAAATAAAGGTAAACCGTAATATTCCTAAGACGGCGGTAATTGACCATGGCAAGGGCCAGGGCGATAAGCAGACCCGATGCGGCCCAGATAATCTGCCGCTGGTACTCCCGGGAAACAAGGGTCCCCGTGGACGTAATGCCGGAAGAATAGATAAACAGGATGCCAAAGACGGAAAGAATCGCCGCGGCCAGGAGCAGAAAATAATCAATTTCCAAAAGATCCCTGGCCCTCATTCACGCCTCCCCTGCACGGGCATAAGGTATTGGAGCCCCAGGGCGGCCACCGCTTCTTCGTAGCTTTGGTCCGCGAATATACCCTGAAAGATGATTGCCGATGCGTAGGGGGCCCACCATTCCCAGGAATTGGCGGCCTCCACGATGATGGAAACCACGATCTGCTCCTCCGGGTCTTCCGCATCGTAGGGGGCATAGGCGGCAAACCAGGAATGCCAGCGATCCTGGAGCCCCACCTCGCCGGTTCCCGTTTTTCCGGCGATTTCCACGGTTCTGATATTCAGGGGAAACCGGGCCGTTCCCTCGCTGATCACCCCCCGCATATCCTTTCTTACGGCGGCGAATACCTTGTTATCGACACTGCTTTCATGGAGCAGTTCCGGCCGGATACTCTGTTCCACCGCGCCGGAAATAGGATCGCGGACTTCCTTGAGCAGGTGGGGTTTGTAGACCGTGCCGTCATTAACCACCATGGACACCATATTGGCCATCTGGATAGGGGTTACCAGGGTATACCCCTGGCCGATGGACATATTCATCGTGTCTCCCCCCTGCCAGCGCTCGTGGTAGCGCCGTTCCTTCCATTGGGGGGTGGGGATGAATCCCGCTATTTCCCCCGGAAGATCGATGCCCGTAGATTTGCCGAAACCGTAATCCATGGCGTAAGATACGATACGCTCCACCTCCAGGTGTTCCCGGCCCACGGTCCAGTAATAAATATCGCAGGATTGGGCCATGGCCTGGTGCAGGTTAAGCCTTCCGTGGCCGGGCCGCCTGATATGGCAGCGCCACTGCCGGTCCCCATAGCTTATCTCCCCCTGGCAATCCACCAACTGCTCGGCGGGGAAGGCGTTTTCCGCCAGAATCCCCGTGGTCATAACGATTTTGAAGGTGGAGGCCGGGGGGTAATTCGACTGGATGGCCCGGTTTATAAAGGGTTTGTTGGGATCGTTCGAGAGGGCCTGGTATTCGGCGCCCAGGTCGCTGCGGTTAAAGATGTTGGGATCGTACCAGGGATAGGAAACCATGGCGAGAATCTCCCCCGTGGCGGGCTGCAGGATCACAACGGCCCCCATGCGCGGCCCCAGGGCCTTCTCCGCCAGGGTTTGCATGGAACGGTCGATGGTAAGGACCAGATTCTTCCCCATGACCGGCGCTTCCCTGATACTGTTGCTGTTCCCCGCGATACGCCGTCCCCGGACATCCACGGTACGGGTTTCCTGACCCCGCTTTCCCCTCAAAATTTCATCGTACTGCCGCTCAATGCCCGCCTTGCCGATCACGTCCCCCTGCTGGTAGCCCCAGTTGTAGAGCATGGTAAGCTCGTCCCTGGTGATGTCCCCCACGTAACCCAGGACATGGGAAAGGCTCCCCGAATCCGCATAATTGCGCATGGGCTTTGACTGCCAGGAAACCCCTGGCAGGGTGTCCACCTGTTCCGCCAGCGCGGCAATGAGGGGAAGGCTTATATTGACCGCTATTTCAACGGGCTGGTAAAGGTAGTAATACTGGGGAGGGATCTTACGATCTATCTGTTCCCGGCCTATCCCCAGGATCGCGGCCACACGGTTAAAGAGATTCTCAATTTCATCACGGGGTACCTCCGCGGGGGTAATGCTGACGGCAAAGGAATCGGTATTCATGGCCAGGGGCCGGCTAAAGGCCCGGTCAAAGATTTCCCCACGCTGGGCGGGGATCACCGTGGTTCTGCGGACGATATTCTGCGCCCGGGAACGGTAGAATTCCCCGCTCAGTATCTGCATGCTGAACAGCCTGGCCGCGTACAGCACAAAAACGGCGATAAAAAAAACACGCAGTATCCGTATCCGGTTTTCGGGCCTGTCTCCGGCGCCGTCTTCGTCAAGCTGGGGCATTACGCGTCACCTTTCCTTACCAGGAGGGGATGGAATAATTTTAGTAAGCCAAAGAGCAGGGGGGCGCTGAGGGTATTAAACATAAGCTCTATCCACAGGGTAGGGGCCGACAGGGAATAGGCGGAGACCGCTCCGGCCAGAAGGAAATGGAGCAGCATGCGCATCAGGGCCTTGAGTATGGTCGCCGCGGCGCAGAGGATCATGGGGAGAAATACGGTATCAAGAAAAAAGGTTCCCTTGAGCAGGCCCGCGGCCGCGCCTACGACGGTACGGATAAGGGCGTTCAGACCCAGGGGGGCATTGGAAATAAAATCCAGAAGGAGGCCGGAGCAGAAACCCGTAAGCTGGCCGGTCATGACGCCGTTCACGTAGGCGCTGTACACGATGATCCCCAGGGTAAGGTCCGGAACGGTGTGGTACAGGGCAATCCGGCGGAGCAGGGTTGATTGGAGCAGGGCCGCGGCCAGGGAAAAAACCGAGGCCCAGGCTACGTTCTTAGCCATCCTGCTCCCCCTGCCCGATGACAAACACGTATTCAAGCCGGGAAAAGTCAATGACCGTTTCCAGTTCAACCTCCATGGATATTTCATTCTCCTGGTAGTGGACGGCATTAACCCGTCCCAGGGTAATCCCTCCGGGGTAAACCCCGCCCATACCGTTGCTGACGATCAGGTCTCCCCGGCTTATCTCGTCCCGGGCCCGTTTCTGAATAAACCGCATCCGCAGGGGGAGATCGGGGCTGCCCTGGCCTTCCACAATGCCGTCATACCGGGACACGGAAAACCGGGAGGCCACAAAGGAACTGACATCGTAGACGGGCATCACCAGGCTTTCAAACTGGCCGGTCTGGATAACCTTACCCACCAGGCCCTGGGCGCCGTTTTGCCACGCGATTACCGCCATGTTGTTCTCCACCCCCGACTGCCTGCCCTTGTTGATCACCAGGGCGGAAAAAAGGTTGTCCGGGTCCCGGCCTATGATCTCCGCGGGGATGTGGCGGTACGTTAAGGACCGGGAAAAACCCAACTGCTCCTTTAAGCGGAGGTTTTCCTGCCTAATCTCCGCCGCGGTCCGCTCGAGCTGCTCGTACCGGGCAACCCGGTCGGCCAGCTCCGTATATTCCCGGCGCAGGGTGGAGAGTTCCCGGACGGAAAGGACGGTACGGGAAACAAAGGAACTTAAGCCGTGAATGCCGCCCCGCATGCCGGAAAAGAGGCTGAGTCCCATATCCTTGACATCGACAACAAAACTGCGGGTGGAAAAGAGGAGCAGTGAAAAGGACCCGAGCACCAGGGCGGCAAAGACATAGGAGGCCGGCCCCAGACGGGAGCGGTACTTTTTCTTTTCCCTGATTGCCATTCCCCTTAACCGTTCAGATTATCATAAATGCTGCGGGTATTATCAAAACCTCTGGCGTGCTCGAAATATAATCCCGCGCCCAGGGCAACACAATCCATGGGAGATTCCGCCAGAATCACGGGAACCCCCGTTTCCTTGGCGATAAGCTTGTCCAGGCCCTTGAGGAGGGAGCCCCCCCCGGTCATGACGATACCCCGGTCCACGATATCCGCCGCCAGTTCGGGGGGGGTTTTCCCCAGGGTCGCCTTGATCTCTTCCACGATTTGGGTGATAGGATCGTGCAGCGCGTCCCGCACTTCCACGGAATCTATCTCCAGGCGCCTGGGCAGGCCCGTAATGGCGTCGTTGCCCCGTATCTCCACCTTCTCGATGGTCTTGTCCGGCGATGCGTTTCCTATGTTGATCTTAAGGGTTTCCGCGGTCTGCTCGCCGATGATGAGGTTGTGGACGCTGCGGACGTGCTTAATAATGGCCTCGTTGAATTCATCCCCCCCCAGGCGTATCGCGTTGGTAACCACCATGCCCCCCAGGGATATGACCGATATTTCCGTGGTTCCCCCGCCGATGTCGCAGATCATGTGGCCCGCGGGTTCAAAAATCGGTATCCCCGCGCCGATGGCCGCGGCCCGGCTTTCCTCTATGACGATGACATCGCGGGCGCCGGCCTTGAGCGCGCTTTCCTCTACCGCCCGCCGTTCCACCTCGGTGATGCAGGAGGGGATGCCGATGACCATCCGGGGCTTAAAGAAGCGGTACCGGGGCAGGGTCTTGCGGATAAAGTGCCGCATCATCTTTTCCGTGGATTCCAGGTCCGCGATGACGCCGTCCCGCAGGGGCCTGATGGCTATGATGTCCTCCGGGGTCTTCCAGAGCATCCGCTTGGCATCAGCCCCGACAGCCACCACCTTCTTGGTACCCCGTTCCACGGCCACCACCGAGGGCTCGTTGAGTACGATACCCCTGCCCCTAATGTAAATCAGGGTGTTGCAGGTGCCTAAATCTATCCCAATATCCGAAGAACTCTTTCCAAACATGGATCCCCCCCCATAGACCGCCCTAGCGGCCCGCTACCTATTCCCCAAACGCTGACGCGCCATCTTATGGGCGGGATCAACGCGCAACGCCCGCCGCCATTCCGCCCAGGCCCGGGCCGTATCCCCCCGGGCCGCGTACAATACGCCCAACTGATAAAAAGCCTCCGCGTTTCCGCCGGTTTCCTCCAGCACGAGCTGGTACTGCTTTTCCGCCTCCCCGGTGTTTCCCTCCTTTACGAGAATTTCAGCAAGGAGAAGCCGCCCCTTAGTGATGGTAGTACTATCCCGGGAAGTTTCGATGCAGCGGATGAGGTACGGTTTTGCCATGGCCAGGTATTCACCAATGGGATAGGAACTGGCTATCTCCCCCAGGTCCATGTAGGACCGGGCAATGGAGATGAGCAGGAGGTCCGAAGGTTCCCTATCCGCGGGTTCCAGGGCCTGGGCAAAAGAGGCAATGCTGGAACGGAAATCCCGGATCCTGGCATACGAAAGGCCCAGAAATTCGCTGATATCCGCGGCCTGGAAGGACTGGGACCGAGCCCTTTCCAGAAAATCGACCGCCAGGTCCGCAAAGGCCGGGCCCTTGTGGTAATAGGCTTTGCCGAGGACATAGTAGAGTTCCCCCAGGTTGGAGGGGCTTTTGGCAAGCAGGGCCTTGCGCAGGGACCACACACAGCGGTCAATGTACCTGAGGGTACCGGAACTGTTGATTTGGGCAATCCCGAGCTGGTAGGCGGAAAAACCGTTGATGGTCAGCAGAAAAAAATCCATGGGTTTGTCCTGGAGCGCTTCGCCGCTCTGTGTGAAGACGGTCAGGTAATCGCCGGATTCCCAGGCCGCAAGCAGGAATTTTTTTTCATCCCCCAGCCTGTTGTTCCAGCCGATGAATACCACCGATAGAAACACCATAAACAGCAGACCCAGAGTAAGCGCCATGGCCGTACTAACGGCCTGCTTCCGGTGCGACCTCACACCATATCTCGTTCGGAATCGTTCTTTAGACATAGATACTATTTAGATATATTACATTTTTGCGTTGGAAAGTCAATTGCCGGCCGGTAGATAGGTCTGCATGGCGGGTTATTGTTAAAAAAAACGATGAACCATAAGCCGGGTTCTGTCAGAAAAATTTCGCCTGACGGCTCAATTTTTCTGTTGGAGTTTCCTTCGGAAACTCCACGACCGGATTCCCCTGAGGGAAATTTGGTCAAACTGCCATCTATCTTGCCTTTTTTTCGCAAAAAAGATACCTGCAATCTACCTGCGCTTAACCAACGGGCCGTTGGCGCAGGGGAGAAACCCCCGCAGCGCCGCTTGATTTTGCTCCTGATGAGGCTTGCCGTGCCGGGACCGTTGCCGGTCCCGCGGTGGGCTCTTACCCCGCCGTTTCACCCTTGCGGGGAAAGGTTCACCCCTGCGGGGGACCTTTCCTTCACGGTATACTTTCTGTTGCGCTGTCTGTCGAAAAACGGGATATCGTGACAGGTTTACACCTGTCCAGGTTTACACCCCCTCCGATCCGCGCCTCCCGCCCGGGAGTTACCCGGCATCATGCCCTGCGGAGCCCGGACTTTCCTCGGGCGGCGGCCCATGGACCGGAGACAATCCGTCCTTTCTTGGGGCCCCCCGCGGCAGTCTGGTTCATCGTTACGAACACCTCTTACAAAACTACTCTTCGTAGTCGATATTTACCTTTTCCTCCTCCTCTTCCTCCTCTTCAAATTCTTCCTCTTCCATATCGTCCAGATCGGAGAGGCTCCCGGAGTCTTCGACGTCAAAGAACTCCTCCTGCCCCTCTTCCGCTTCTTCGTAGTAGAGAATCCGGGAGCAGTAGGGACAGAAGACGATTTCCTCCCCCTCCCGGACGGTGTTGGCAAACTGGACCGGCAGGATCATGTGGCAGCCCATACAGACCCCGCCCCGGATGCCCACGATGCCCCGGCCCATCTTGTTGCGGATGATCCGCTCGAATTTGAAGAGGACCTCCTGATCCATGCCCGCGGACAGCTCCTTTTCCCGGATTATCAGGTCTTCGATCTTGGCCTTTTTCTCCGCGATCTCCGCCTCCACCCCCGAACGCTGGGCCGCCAGCTCCGATTCCTGCTGGCTGATCAGGGCGCTGGTCTGTTTAAGCTGTTCGTTCAGATCCGCCAGGAGCCGCTCTTCCCGCTGCAGATCCTTCCGGTACTGCTGCTCTTTTTCCGCGGCATCCCGAATCTCCTTCTCCAGGGCTTCGATTTCCCGCTGGGTCGTCACGATGTCCATGGTTTTTTCGGCCTTTTCCCGGTGGGTTTCGGCCTCTATGAGGGAATTGCGGAATTCCGACTCGGCGATTCTGGTTTTCTCCTGTTCCATGCTCTTTTCCACGAAGGTCCGCTTGAACCGGGAGAGAATCTCCTCCTGGGTAACCAGAATTTTAGGGATCTCCTGGATATCCCGCTCCAGGTTTATCTTTTCCGAGAGAATATCCTGCAGGGTTTGCAGTTTTTTTAACACTTCGTCCATTGCCATGTCATGCCCCTTTGCCTTCAAATTAGTGATCCGGATGGTTTAGTGATCCAGATAGTCCTTCAGCTTCCGGCTCCTGATAGGATGCCTGAGACGCCGCAGGGCCTTCGCCTCGATCTGGCGGATCCGTTCCCTGGTGACGTTGAAGTAGAGCCCCACTTCTTCCAGGGTAAGGGAGTAGCCGTCGTCCAGGCCGAAACGCATCTTGAGTACCTCCTGCTCCCGGGCCGGGAGGGTGGAGAGCACCCTGGAGATATGATCCTGCAGCAGGGTAAAGGCGGTTTGATTGGCGGGATTCTCCACATCCTTGTCCTCGATGAAGTCTCCCAGGAGGGAATCTTCCTCTTCCCCGATGGGGGTCTCCAGGCTGATGGGTTCCCGTGCCACGTTCTTTACCGATTTTACCTTTTGGGCCGCCCAGCCGAGCCGCTCGGCGATTTCCTCGTCCGTGGGTTCCCGGCCCAGGACCTGCATAAGCTGCCGGCTTTCCCGGACCACCTTGTTGATCTGTTCGATCATGTGGACCGGCACCCGGATGGTCCGGGCCTGGTCGGAGATGGAGCGGGTAATGGCCTGCCTGATCCACCAGGTGGCGTAGGTGGAGAACTTAAAGCCCTTCTTGTACTCAAATTTTTCCACCGCCTTGATAAGGCCGATATTCCCCTCCTGGACCAGATCGAAAAAATGGAGGCCCCGGTTGGTATATTTTTTGGCGATGGACACCACCAGCCGCAGATTCGCCTTGATGAGCCGGTCTTTGGCGTTTTTCATCATCACCCGGCCCCGGCTGATCTCCTTGGCCATAAGGTTGATGGTGTCGATGGTTTCCTCGAATTCCGCTTCCATCTGGTGAATCTTCTTTTCCGTCACCTGGATGTGGCGGATCTTCTCTTTGATCTCGTCGGAACTTAAATCCAGCTCCCGCTCCAGCCGTTCCCGCTCGTCCTTGATGGTCAACTGGCGGCCTATGGCCCGCAGTTCCTTGAGGGACGCCACCCGCAAGTGCTTTTCGATTTTTTCCTGCTCCTTGCGGAACCGTTTGATCTTCTTGGAGGCCTGGATAAATTTCTCGGAGAATCCCGCTATCTCCTCCGGGTGAATCTCCACCTCGCCGATCACCTCCATGATCCGGCGGCGCACGTCCAGCAGTTCCTGGTCCTCAAAGAAATTTCCCCCCCGGGCAATGATGTGGCGCTTGAGTTCCATGTATCCCTTAAGGTCCGGCAGGATCAGCTTGATGGTTTCCTTGTAGTTCTGCAGAAGCCGGCGGCGCTCGGTCATCTGCTCGGTAATTTCTTTTTTTGAAAGGTTGAGCTCTTTAATATCCCTTTTGGGGTTGAGTTTCTGGTAGATATGGTGGAATTCGGGGATGATCATGCCCGATTCCTTGATCACCCCCTTGATGATGTTCTCCCCCTCCTCCATCTGTTTGGAAAGCTCGACCTCCTGTTCCGCGGTAAGCAGGTTTTCCCGGCCGATTTCCCGCAGGTAGAGTCTGATGGGATCGTCCACGGAGGATTCTTTGTCGTTGTACACGAGCCGTTTTTTTTCGTTGTTCGAGGGCTTACGCTGCTCCGGTTCCCTCTCGTCTTCCCCCCCGTTTTCTTCCTCGACAAGCTGAACATTATTTGCCGCCAACAGGCTGAGGACCTGCTCGATCTTGTCTGAATTGGCGATGTGTTCGGGAAGATAATCTGAAAGTTCTTCGTAGGAAAGGGTTTTTTTATCCCTGGCGTGCTCAATGAGCTTAACAACAGCGGGATCAAGGGTTATGTCTTGGGTCTGCGGTTCCGTCATGGTCATACCTTGTCTTCCTTCAAGCGGCGCAATTCGGTATCGATGTATTTCTTCTGTGCCAGAAGTTCATCGAGCCGATCCTCCTGCCCCGGGACGGCAGGATTGTGCTCCAGGCCGTGCAGTTCCGCCGCTATTTGGGTGAGCCTGCGCCCGAGCTTTTTTTGACTGAGTTTTTTAATGCCGTCCCGCATGAGCTGTTCGGGGTTTCCCGAAAATTCCCCGGAAATCCCCTTGCCCACCACGTAATTCCGCAGGGGAATAGAGGAAATACGGGACAGAATGGCATCGGCGCCGCTTTCTTCGCGGATATAGCACTCTTCCATGGCGATAAAGAGTTCCTTTGCGGCCGTGTCTTCCAGCTCGTCTATTCCTATTGCCTTGCGAAACGCCGGGTATAAGTTGAAATTCACCATGACCAGGGTAAGGAGTCCCAATTCCTCGTTCATCCGCAGGGGTTCCGTTCTTTCCTTTGCCCCTTCCGGCCGTGGCGGTGTTTTCCCGGTAAACCTCCGGTTATAATCGTTTAGGATCGCCGCCCGGTCTACCCCAAGGGCGCCGGCGACGGCCCCGAAACAATCGTCCCGCGATACTTCCGAATCCAAAGCCTCAAGATAGGGAAATAAGAAGGCCGCCGCCTTTGCTTTTCCTTCAGACTTTGAGGTATCGTAGAGCCGCTTGCTTCGGGAAATGAGATACTCAAAGTCTAATATAAGACATTGCATCTGTTTTTGCAATGCACCGGGGCCCTGATATTTGAGGATATCCGCCGGATCCTTGGAGCTCTCCCCCTCCGCCGTTTCCGCCGAATCCCCCGCTCCGGGAACCACCACCGCGCAGGCCAAACCGTTCCTCCGGCAGGTAAGGATCGCCTTGGCCGCCGCGATCTGGCCCGCCTCGTCGGAATCGAAGACCAGGTTGACCCGATCGGCCCAGCGGTGCAGCAGCTTCGCCTGATCGTCGGTAAAGGCGGTTCCCAGGGGGGCCAGGGCATTGACGATCCCCGCCTGGTGGAGGGCGATCACGTCCATGTAGCCTTCCGCCAGGTAGGCGGTCTTGGTCCTCCGAATCTCCGGCAGGGCCAGATCGACGGCAAAGAGGGTTTGGCCCTTGTGGTAAATCTCTGTTTCCCGGGAATTGAGGTACTTGGGGCCCTCCCCGCCGATGATCCGGCCCCCAAAGGCCACAACCCGGCCCTGGCGGTCGGAAATGGGGAACATGAGCCGGCCGGAAAAGAAGCTTGACCGGGGATACCGCTCGGAAAAGAGGCCGGAGGCCGCCAAAAGAGGGGGAGAAAAGCCCTTTTTCGTGAGGAAATCAAAGAGCCAGAGCCGGTCCTCCGGGGCGTAACCCAGGTTAAACCGTTCGATCATCTCCGTACTGATCCCCCTGGAGCTAAGGTAAGCCCTGGCGGTCTCGGATTTTTCCATCAGCAGGTAATGGTAGCTCACCGAAACTCCCCGGTAGAGCTGGACGAGAGCCTCGATCCGGCTGTTCCGCTCCGGATCCGCCTCCGGGAGGCCTCCGTTTTCCCTGATGATCTCGACGCCGAAACGCCGGGCCAGGGTCTCCACCGCCTCGGGGAAGGAGAGCTTATCCATCTCCATGATGAATTTGATGATGCCCCCCCCCTCGTGGCAGCCGAAACAGTAGTACATCTTCCGGTCCGGGTCCACGGTGAAGGAGGGGGTCTTCTCCTGTCCCCCGGCGTGGAAGGGACAGCGGCCCCAGTAGCGGCCCCCCTTCTTCTCCAGCCTGACATAGTCCTCCACCACCGCCAGAGCGTCCAGTTTTCTTTCCACTTCCTGTATGGTTGATTGGGCGATGCGGCTCATGGGCGGGAATCGGTTCCCTTGGTGTAGAAGAAGCCCGCCCGGATATGATCGTCAAAGGTTTTTGAGAAGTAATGCCGGCCCGCCCCGCTGTCCACCAAGCGGAAGTAGAGGTAATCGCTTTCCTGGGGTCGCAGCACAGCCTCCAGCGCCAGGGCGCCGGGGGAGCAGATGGGGCCGGGGGGCAAACCGGGGTTCACGTAGGTGTTATAGGGGTCCTGAATCTCCGTATCACGGGTGTAGATCAGGGCCGGATGGGGTTTCCCCTGGATCTCGGTGATCACGTATTCCACGGTGGCGCAGGACTGCAGGGCCATGCCGATCCGCAGGCGGTTGAGAAAAACCCCCGCCATCAGGGGGGCCTCGTCGGCAACCCGGTATTCCCGCTCCACGATTGAGGCCAGGGTTACCAGGCGCTGCAATTCCTCCCCCCGGATAGCAGTGTCCCCGATATGGGAAAAAAAGTTATCCGCCAGGGCACGGACGACCAGGGCCGCGGGGTAATCCTTGGGGAAAAGATAGGTGTCGGGAAAGAGGTAGCCCTCCAGACTGGGGCCAGGGATGGCATAGGCCTGTAGGATAGCCGAATCCCGGGCCGCCAGCAGCAGGCCCTCCGAATCGCAGATCCCCGCTGCTTCCAGCAGGGCCGCGGTCTTTTTTAGGGTGAAGCCTTCGGGAATGGTAACCCGTTCCAGCATCTGCCGGCCCTCGACCAGGGCTTTGCGGATCGCAAGCTGGCCCGCGGGCAGTTCCAGGCGGAAGGTCCCGGATTTGACGAATTGGGAGTCCAGCCGGGAGATGAAATACCAGAAATAGCGGTTCCTGATGATCCCCGCCTCTTCCAGCCGTTTCCCCACGGAAAGGCCCGATTCCCCCTTCCGCACTTCGATAAGGGCCGCGCCGTCTTCGGTTACCCGGAGGGCCCCGGCAGGGTCCTCCCGCACCGGGCCGGAGGGCGGAGCATTGAAGTAGACCAGAACCCCAAAACCCGCGGCCAGGAGAAAAATACAGCAGCCCAGGAGGAAACTCAGAATCCTGAACAGTCCGGCAATGAAACTTCGCCGGTTTCCGGCCCGTCCCCGGGCGAAAAATTTTGACAAACCGGGCTTCATCCTCTTATAGCTTGATTTCCAGCCCTTCGGTGGCAAGGGTAAGTTCAATGCCCCTGATATTCATTCGTTCAAGATACCAGCGAGCCGATTGAAGCATGTTGTAAAGCTTGTGGTCGCTGTAGGTAGGATCGTGGTGGAACAGGACCATGTGCTTTATCTCCCAGTTGGCGGCAAAGTCCGCGGCCATGCTAAAGGCGCTGTGGCCCCAGTTATACTTTTCGATGGCTTCCCCCAGGGTATACTGGCAGTCGATGACGATAAGGTCCGCATTCTTGAAAAACCGGGTGTTTTCCTCGTCCTTGGTAAAATCGGCCGCGGTAAGCTCCGTATCCGTGGCATAGATGAAACGGCGCTCCCCCTCCTCTACCAGGTAGGAATAGGAATCCCCCGGATGGTTCATCTTTTTGCAGGAAATTCTGAAACCTTCCACCTCCAGGGGACCCTTGAAGGGGTGAAAAAGCTTTCTGCTCCCCATGGCCTCCAGGTAGACCGGGAAATTGGGGGGGGACATCTGAGCTCTGATGATCTGTTCCATTTCCGCCACCGGGGAATAGAATTCCATGGTTACCGAAGGGTCGTATGCGGGGCCGAAGAAGGGCAGGCCCTGGATATGGTCCCAGTGGAAATGGGAAAAGAACAGGCGGTACAGGGAAGGCTTGGGTTTTTCCCGGTACATGGCGTTTCCCATCTCCCGGATTCCCGAACCGCCGTCAAAGATAAGGACCCTGGAGGGCTTGTCCGCCGAGTGGACGCTGAGGCAGGGGGTATTCCCCCCCACGGAGCCGAACAGCCAGGGGGGAAGCCCGGCCATGAACCGCTCCCGGTTTTCCTGCCCGGCCAGGTCTTCCGGGGTCAGACGGCCTATGATCGCGGATATTTTGCTTCTAATCTGCGAGGGCAAGAGGGGGGAAGGCAAGGATCCCCGGACTCCCCAAAAACAAATACGCATTTAGAGTTTGTTTCCCCCAGGACCGCGGGTAATAACCGGCTGAGACAGCCGGGCTTGACGGCATTCCTCTATGCGGACCATGCTGTGCAGCTCCCCCTGCCCCATCCCCGGACATCCGAGAGCGGCGTTCTCCCAGGCCGCGGGGGAAGCCACCACGGAATCCCAAAAGGGAAATGTCCGGCATTGCAGAGG
Source organism: Treponema sp. (assembly GCA_031274285.1). Lineage (GTDB taxonomy): Bacteria > Spirochaetota > Spirochaetia > Treponematales > Breznakiellaceae > JAISFT01. The sequence goes on from JAISQJ010000154.1 coordinate 34,135, forward strand.
CCGACCGGAGTAGACGGTACAGCCGTCTTTCCAAAAAATACAGTCATAATTGGCCTTTTCTTTGAGGGAAAGATACTCTTTTTCCCCGTCAAAGGCTACCCAGCGGCACCAGGTTTTGATGAATTCCCCCCGGTCCATGGCCTGAAGGGCGGTCAGGGCTTCCAGGTCCCCGCCGGAGAGGAATACATAGCCGCTCTCGTGACGGCAGCAGGAGGAACACCGCTTACAGGAAAAACGGAGCCCGCCAGCATAAAAAGGCTGTTTTGCCATAGGATAAATTAGGTAGCAGTATAACCGGGAAGGGGAAACGCTTCAAGGGGGCTTTCGGTAACATTTTAAAATGAGGCATTTCGGGGGGGGGCAGCGGCGTACAAACGGAGGATAACCCACCTCAGGGATCACCATCGGGTGCAGCCTCCCATCCACAGGGAAAACTCAGGCTTTATAAGCCGCCGGGAACTCCGGCTTATGGGGCTTGATGATCTCTCCAGGGATTATCATTTAACCCAAGCCCAAGCTTTGCCATGTTGCCCAGGTATTGTAGGCCGGGCTGCTGTCACCCCCGCGTGACCGTTTTTCATTACCACTCATGGGGGTAATAATCACCCTTTGGTTCAATGATAGTAAAGGTATCACCAGAGGGCTCAATCACATAGAAACCTTTTTTTAAGGCATAGGTTTTTTCACTGTCGCCGAAAACTACACCCGCAATAGCGCCCAGATACTTCCGTTTATCATCGTGAAAATCAGCGTATTTGCGCAGTTTTTCCATGCGCTCAATATGATCGTTTATATCGTCAATATTGGGCTTGGTCTTTGTTTCAACAATCATCACCTTGTCGCCGTTTTCCAGAAAAACATCAATTTCGGTGAATATATTATGCCCGCGATCCTTGATTTCAGTATCACGGTGGGTTTTTTCAAATTCAAAACCCAATTCATGGAATTTAGCAACGAGGTTTGGCACAATCATGTACTCAACCATTTCTCCAAAACGGTTGGTAAGCGCCCCGACCCGCTTATCGGT
>JAISQJ010000009.1 GCA_031274285.1 Treponema sp.
GTAGCCATGATGCAGCAGAGCATGATGATCTTTGTGGTGGTCTACCTGGTGTTCCTCATCGTGGCGAGCTTCCTTATCGTCAACACCGTGGTGATGATCATCCACGAGCGGATCAAGGAAATCGGCATGATGGGGAGTCTGGGCATGACGAGGCGGGAAATCGTCCAGGTCTTTTTCTTCGAGGCGGTTTTCCTCAGCGTCCTCGGTTCCCTGGCGGGCTGCGTCGTCGGGGGCATAGCCACCTGGGTCTTTTCCTTTTTCCCCCTGGACTTTAACGCCATGATGGGCGGCGGCTTCAAGGACTTCCCCATGGCGGGAACCATGGTCATGAGCTTCGACCCGGCGATCCTGCTCCAGGGCTTTATCTTCGGCGTGGTGATCAGCTCCATCTGCACGCTGATCCCCAGTCTTAAAAGCGCCTTCGTGGAACCGGTGGAAGCTTTAAGAAGATAATAGGTAATAGGTAATAAGTAATAGGGGAAGATGAAACCTATCTATTACTTATTATTTCTTATTTTTTATCTAAATATTTTTTGGAGGTTTATGATGAAAGTGAAAGTAACGGTAACAGTAATGGTATTAACCGTGGTAATGGCGGCGGCGGGGTTTGCGCAGAATCCTTCCGCGGCGGAATTGCTGAGGCGGATCGATGATAACGAAATCTACAACACCATTGAATACGAAGGGGAGATGATCATTGAGTATCAGAACAGGCGGTTTGTAAAATCCATGAGGGCCTGGGCCCGGGGAAATTCCGACAGCTTTATCGAATTTACGAATTCTGAAGACCGGGGTACCAAGTACCTGAAAAAAGGGGCCCGGCTCTACGTGTATTCCCCGGACACCGAGGAAGTGATGTTGATTTCCGGGCATATGCTCAAGGAGAGCATGATGGGTTCGGACATGTCCTATGAGGACACCATCGAAAACGAGACCCTCTCCGCCCGCTACAATCCGGTCCTGGCCGGTTCCGAATCCTGGAGCGTCAACGGCATCAGCCGGGATTGCTGGGTTCTGGATTTGACCGCCAAGAAGCGGACCGAAAGTTACCCAAAACAAAAACTCTGGATCGACAAGGAAAACGGGGACTGCCTGCACTACGAACTTTTCGCCCTATCGGGGGCCAAGCTGAAAGAGTACAACCTTAACAGGGTCGAGGTCTTCGGCGGCCGCCGCTTCCCGGTGGAAATTGAAATCAGGGACCTGTTACGCAAGGGCAGTAAAACTACCATGATCATGCGGAACGTGATCCTCGACAGGCCCATCGCCGATTCGGTGTTCAGCCAGCGGAATCTGGAACGGTAATGAAAGATGAAGAGGACCACTGACCACACGGAAAGTACGGACGGAAGGGGAAGGGGAAGAGAACCACTAAATACACGAAAAACACTAAAAAGGAGTCCAAAACAAGCTTTTCGTATTTTTCGTGCTTAAAAATTCTTCCGTATCTTGTCCGTGGTGTCCGTGTCGTCCGTGGTTAAATTTCTTCTTCTTGGAGGTATATGATGAAACGAAGAACGGGGATTGCTTTGCTTATGGGGATATTTGTCCTTATCGGCGGAAAGGTCTTTGCCCAGGGCCTTGAGTTTTCCGGGATGCTGGACAGCAATGCCGCCATGGCCGCGGGGGCGGGGGATGCGCCGGGTTTCTCCTGGGGCCTTGAGGAATACGCCAATATCCGGCTCCAGGCCAAGGTCCGGGACCTGGCGGCCTTTTACGGTTCCCTTAACCTTATTGCCGCCTCCGGGACCTATGCCCAGGCCCTGGCGGCCGCGGCCTCCCCCTTGGCGGCCTCACCGGGCTTCAATTCCTCCGCCCTGGCGGCCGGGGAGAACTATGCCGCGGCCCTGGAATTGGAGCGGCTCTACTTTAAGCTTTCCGGGGAAAAGCTGGATTTCCAGGGGGGCCTTATGCGCCTTGCCTTTGGCTACGGTTTTGCCTTCGGGCCCGCGGACTTCCTTAACCCCCGGAACCCCCTGCTCCCCGACGCCCGGCCCCGGGCCGCCCTGGCCCTGGACGCCGCCTTTTACCCCGGACACGACCTAAAGGTCCAGGGCTTTACCGCCGCGGCCCGGAATCCCTTTGCCGGGGGAGGGCAGGGGACCCTGGCGGGGCTGGCCGGGGAATGGCACGGGGATCGCCTCAGCGTCCAGGGACTCTACGCGTATGAATCCCCGATCTCCGGCTCCCAGGGGCTGCACCGCTTCGGCCTTTCCCTCAAGGGGGACCTGGTCCTGGGTTTGGCCGGGGAACTGCTCTATACCTGGGATCCCCAGGCCAAAACCGGGGGGGCCGGTCTTAGCGCGGGTTTTGACTATTCCTTCCTGGACGGCAAGGTTTATGTCCTGGCGGAGTACCTTTACTCCGGGGACAGCTCGGATACTTCCCGGACAAACGGCTATGCCAATAACCACTATCTCTATGTCCAGGGGCTCTACCGGTACAGCGATTATACCGGTTTCAGCCTGGGCTGCATGGCGGGGCTGGAAGACGCCGGTTTTACCCCCATGCTGGGCGCGGAGCATGAACTGTTCCAGGGCTTTACCCTGAGCCTAAGCTGCCAAATTCCCCTGGACAGGAGCCTGGGGGGAGGGGAAAGGGGGGAATTCGGTCCCATTGCGCCGGGAAGTAGCGGGGGCTCTTACCTCAGGACCGTCATGAAGGCCCGGCTCCGTTTCTAAGCGCCGGGCTTCTATCTTCAAATCGTTTGTGGTATATTTTTTCCATGCCTATGGTCCTGGAGGTTTTGGAATGGCAGAGGAAAAAGTTTATGTAGATGTTGCCGACGGCGTTAAGCGGGTCATGAATAATCTAGGTCTTTATGTGAAGCTGCTGGGGAAGTTCAAGGAAGATAAAAGCATGAAGGACCTGGTAAACCAGTTGTCCGCCGGGGACCTGGAAAAGGCCCAGATAACCGCCCATACCCTCAAGGGACTCGCCTCCAACCTTTCCCTTACCGAGCTTTTTGAGCGGACCCGGGATTTGGAATCCCAGATCAAGGAAAGGGCGGTCCAGGACGGCGCCCTGGATGCGTTAAAAGCCGTCTACGAAGAAACCCTTAAAAAAGCGGATGAGGTGATCGCAACAAATGCCTCTTAGCACCGGACAGGCTCCCATCGTCCTGGTTGTCGATGACGTTGATATGAACGTCATGATCCTTGAAGAGATTCTGAAAGATGAGTACCAGGTGGCTACCGCCAATAACGGTAAAGAGGCCCTCTCTTACCTTCGCGGCGCCGGCATACTCCCCAAGATGATCCTCCTGGATGTGATGATGCCCGAGATGAACGGCCGGGAACTCTTCGAGATTCTCAAGGCCGACGAGGCCCTTAGGCGGATTCCCGTCATTTTTATTACCGCGGAAAACGACTCCGAAGAAGAACTGCTGTCCGCCGGCGCGGTGGATTTTATCAATAAGCCCTTCATGCCCAGCCGGGTTAAGCTGCGGGTCCGGAATCAGGTGGCTCTGAAGAACTACAGCGATAACCTGGAACAGATGGTGGCGGAAAAAACCGCGGAGGCCACCGCCACGCTGGATAACGCCCTCCAGGGCCTGGCCAACGTGATTGAGCACCGGGACCTGGAGTCCGGGGAGCATGTAAAGCGGACCCAGCTCTATGTAAAGGCCCTGTGCGGCTATCTGGTGCATACCAATTCCCCCTATGCGGAGGAATTGCGGAAGCAAGACCCCGCCACCATTGTCAAGGCCATGGCCCTCCACGACGTGGGGAAGATCGCCATTCCCGACCGGATACTCCTTAAACCCGGCCGCCTTGACGACGGGGAATTCGCGGTCATGAAGACCCACACCACCCGGGGCAAGGAGATTATCGGCGAATTGGGGGATGTGAACGCCTCCCTCTACCTGCGGCACTGCGAGGATATCTGCTACGGCCACCATGAGCGCTATGACGGCAGGGGTTACCCGCGGGGCATAAAGGGGGATAGTATTCCCCTGGCCGCCCGGATCGCCAGCCTGGCGGATGTTTACGACGCCCTGGTCTGCGCCAGGGTCTACAAGGCGGCCCTTCCCTACGAGGAGGCGATAGGGATCATTCAGGAGGGCCGGGGGGCCCAGTTTGATCCCATCCTTACCGATGCGGTATTGAAGATCCAGGACGAGTTCAAAGAGATTGCCCAGCAAAATTGACCATGGAACATTACAGTCTTGAAGAACGGCTCCGGGATATAGAACTAGCGGCCCATAGGGCAAGCCTCCTGGTAAGACTCCACACGGAGATGACCTCGGGTTTTTTCTTCCCCGGACAGGCGGGCCAGGACCTCCTGGCCTACCTCTACTTTCGGGGGAAGCCTTCCGGTTTCTACCTGGACGTGGGGGCCCACGACGGCAGGACCTACAGCAACAGCTACATCTTTGAGCAGATCGGATGGAAGGGGGCCTGTGTGGAGCCCCTGCCCGGCGTTTTTGAAAAACTTAAGGAGAACCGCCGCTGCGACTGTTACCAGGCCGCGCTGGCGGCCCAGAGCGCGGCGGAGGCCGTTTTTATCCATGCCCTGGGGGTGGATACCCTCAGCGGCCTGGAATCCGAAATGGCCGAAGGCCACGAGGACTGGATCAGGCGGGAGGGGGGGCAGGTAGAGCGCATCAAGGTAAGGGTCCTTACCTTCCCCGAACTCATGGCCCATTATCCGGATCGCCGCCGTATCGACTTCCTGTCCCTGGATGTGGAGGGGGCGGAGATGAGTATCCTCAGGACCATCGACTTTGAAACCTACGATTTCGGCCTTATCTCCGTGGAGTGCATTGAGGAAAAATGCAGGGAAGGGGAGGAACTGCGCTCCTTTATGGCGGGAAAGGGCTACGGGGTGCTGGCGGACCTCGGGCTGGACCTGGTTTTTGCCCCCCGGTCCCGCCTGGAACTGGGGGAATTTCCCGGCAAGGCCCTCCACGTACTGCCGGAGGCCGGGGAAGCCGCACCTGAATGAAATGCCCCTGGTGACCCCGCGGGCAGCCTATTCCTGGAGAATACGGTAGCGGAGGTAGAGTTCCTCCAGGGTGTGGCAAGGCCCCGGTGAGGAGGATCGCTTGCGGAACCGGGCCGCTTCCTGGCGGTCCGTGTAGAAATCAAAAATATTCCGTATGTCCCTGCCTTCCACCATGGTAAAACCGGGTTTATGCCCCAGGTAGGTCCGCACCTCGTCGTTGTTTACCGCGCTGATCCTAAAGCGCAGGAGCCGGGAGCGGACCTGCTGAATTTCCTCGTAGGAAAGGCCGAAGAGAAACTCCTCCAGGGCCCAGCGGGTTTCATCGCTGGTGGAACCTTCGGTAAGGAAGTCCCCCCAGTCCGGCCCCATTTCAATGGAAAGGCGGAACAGTTCGCTGTTGCCGTCCATGGTACCGAAAACCGGGGGTGTCTCCTCCCGGGCCGCCCACAGGGTTTCCAGGGCCGGCAGGTGGCGGTTGGTCCGGGGGTCGGTACCGCTGTCCCACAGGGAGATAAGGTCGTTGGCGATGCCCATCTTCACGGCCTGCGAAAAGGAGGGGTCCTCCAGGCAGGAGAAGTACACCGCCTCGGCCATCAAGGTGCTGATCACCCGGAAGGCGGAACTCTTGAGGGGCCGGGACCAGGATTCATGGCGGTCCGCCAGGGTATAGAGCATGGAATAGTAGTGGAATTTCGCCACCAGGAAGCTTCGTATGGCCAGCACCTTGGTGGGGATGTGGAGCAGGTGGTTGGTGGAGGAGAAGGAACAGAGGGACCGGATAAGCTGTGTCTCGTCCCGTTCTTCCCCCATGAGGCGCTGGGCCTCCCGGACCGAAGGGAACCGGGATACCGCCTCCCCCAGGGCATTGAGGCAGAGGTAACGCTCCTTGAGCCCTCCGAGATCCGCGGATTTGGCTTCCTCCAGGGCGGCCTCAATCTCCATGATAAGCTGTTTTTCCTCGTCGCTCAGGATAAGGAGGTTCTTCCCGGCAGCGTCCCCGTTAGGCCCATTCATGCACTAAGGCTACTGTGCACGCTCTGATAAATCAACCAACCCCGCCGCAGAGCGGTCGGGGTATGGTTGTTTTGGTAAGGTATTTGACTCAGGGTACATACCCTTAGTACCGCCGCAAGCGGCCGGGGTATGTACCCTTCGCAAA
>JAISQJ010000021.1 GCA_031274285.1 Treponema sp.
GTAGCTAGAATAATTTTATTTTATAAGGAGACAAAATATGGGAGCCATTGACCTGCCCAAGAGCCCGAATGTATTCCATCCGGAAAAACCGAGTGCCGTAGGTTCTCGGAATTCGCTAGCCCAGGAATACCGGGATCAGCAGAGTGAAGTGAATCAACTTCTGGAGGAGGAAACCAACAAGGTTATCCACCATCTCATCGCGAAACTGCCCAAGGACGTACTGGAACGCCTGGATGTTATGGGCGGCCTTAAGGAGAAGTTGTACAACTACTTCAACCAGAACTACCAGAACATGTTCAACCGCTACATGGTAACGACTGAAGATGAGATGGTAAAAAAGGTCCGGAACTATATCGACAAGGAAGAAACCAAGGTCCTTGCCCGGTATACCCCCAAGGAAGTGGCGGATCTTCTGGACGCCGTCGGCGGCGCCGATAAGTTCAACACCGGCGAAATTGAAAAATCCATGGTTAACATGTACGGTCACCTGCAGGGTCACATCCAGCGGGGCGTCAACGATCTGGAAAACCTTACCAACAGCCTGCTCCGGCAGAAAACCGATACGGGCGCCTTTATCCGGGGTGAAAACGCCTATTCCATCGTCAAGTGCGCCTTCAAGGATAACTTGGTAAAACCAAAGACCGTTACCGATGTGAAACTTTCGGTGAATATCCTTGATTCCGAGCTTATCAGCCCGATTTTCCACTATCAGGTAACCGTGGAATACCTCATCAAGGACCTCCTTTCAAAGCATATCATCGATACGATGGATAAGGAAATTGAACGGCTCAAGGATGAACGGATCGACCAGGGGCTGGAGGAGCTTTCCGACAGTGAAATCCTCTTCAGCAAGCTCAGCCAGGTGGAAAACTACACCGACGACAAGACCGATGATCCCAAATCAAAGCGTTATTCCGTCGTGGCCAAGTCGATCATGGAACGGATCAACGATCTCCGGGCGGAAATCGATCCCGAAACCTTTGACGCCCTGAACGTCCGGGAAAACATCAAAAAGATCGTGGATATCGAAAACATCCGGAACCGGGGTTTCAATACCGCCATCAACTCGATTACCTCGATCCTCGATACCTCCAAAATGGGGTACCAGTACATCGAAAACCTCAAAAACGCCCGTGAACTGATGGTTCGGGAATATGAGGATACCGATACGGTGCACCTTCCCGATGAACGGTATCAGATCCGCATGAAATACTACGACAATGCCCAGCTCATTGAGGAACGAAAGGCCTACGATGTGCAGGTGAAGAGCTTCGAGACCGAGGTGCAGCACCTGTGGGATGTGCTTGAGGTGATCTATCAGGATTCCAAGCCCGCCTTCAAGATTACCGATTTTGATGATCTGGCCAAGAAGAACAAGAACCGGATCCGCAAGGTTATCAAGGAAAAGTCGGGCGAGCCCCTCTATGAGGATATCGCCAAGGTATGGGACGAGATTTCCTTTGTCCGCCCCGCCGAAACGGAAGTTGAGCGGATGAACCGGACCTACCTCTACGAGAAGGACCGGATCCGGAACCGAATCATCCTGATGCGGAACAAGATGAAGCTCATGTACGACTATCTGTATCCCATCGAGCGGCGGGTGATGGAAGACCGTCTCTCCCTCCTCGAAAGGGATTATTACCGCTTTGAATACATTCTTAACCCCTATCACATTCAGCCCGGTCTGCTTCTCGACGTGGATATCACTTCAATTAAACGGAAAAAGGCGACGCTGGATGCCATGGCGAATGTGCTCAACGAATTCCTCCACGGGGTGTCCAAGGGCTTCCAGGACGCGGCCTTTGCGTCCTTCAGCCGCCGGCGCTCCACGGTGCGGGAAGACATCAATCAGTCGTTCGGCGCCGCCATGGAGGAACCTGCCGCCGCTCCGGCGGCCGCCCCCGGCAATGCCTACCTGGATCTCATCAATTCCGGTGACAGTTCCGCCAGCGTAAGTGCGGACGGCGGGAAGAAGCCCAAGGCCATCGCGGCCCCCAAGCGGGGACGGAAGGCGGCCTCCGGCGTCGCCGAATCCAAGCCCGGACGGCGCGGCAGAAAGGCCGGCGGTGGGCGCGGCAGGGGCGGTGATGTGGCGCTCCGGGAAGTGTAGTTGAATTTGCTCGGCGAATAACCGAAACGCCCCCGGCACCGGGGGCGTTTTTTCTAGGAGGATAAAAAATGGCTAAAGACGGAACCAATCTGGAGGTTCTCTCCACCAGATCAGGGTTTAACTCCGCGGTGCGGCAGATCAAGAAGACCATCGGTGTCGTTGACGCGGTGGGAGGGAAGAATAATCTGGGTGATATTCTCCACGAGATGGGGGACGAGGACTTTTCGGGAGGCCGAGCGGCGCTGCTTCTGCGTATGCTGCTGGTCGACCGGCTGGGTTACCGGACCGTATCGACCAACCTTTCGTCGGTGTCCACCAACCTTGGGGAATTGGCGACGGAATTTGCCAAATGGAAAGCCGTGGATCTGGTCGCCGCCTATCACCATCCCGAGATGGGGCTTCTGGTGGCCAATCCGAAGAGCGGCGAAGAGCTGGCGGGTTTTGGGGAGCTGCGGAAACGGGAACTCCTGGTGGTCTACGCCGGCAAGGGGGATGCTCCGTCGGACGAGCTCTGTCAGAAAGCGGCGGAACTGGCGGCGGTGTATTTTGAGGGCGGGCAGACCAAGGTTCCAAAGGAATTGTACAAGGGCGGCTTTGCCGTCAAGAAGATAAAGAAGGAAAAAGAAGAGGATTCGGAAGTTCCCGCCGGAAGAAGGGGCAGGGCGCCAAAGAAGGCCAGGGCCAGGGCCGCCGCGCCGGCACGGCGCGGTCCCGCTCCCCGCGGCAGGGCTGCCGCGGCCCCCGCACCGGAGGTTCAGCGGGCGGCGCCGCCGGTGGTGACCGCGTCCGCCGCGCCGGTGGCGGCCCCCAAGGGGCCGGTCCGGATGACTCCCAAGTATGCGGTGGTGGTGCAGAATGAGCTCTTCCACAACGGAAACGTGGAGGCATGGAAGCGGATCGTCGCCAGTTACAAGGCCAAGTATCCCGCCCTGGAGGTGTTCATCTACTACGACGGCGAGCGGATTCTTGATATCAACTCCCTCTTCAAATGGGGCAAGGTAAAACACGGCAGCGCCATAGAATTTGCCGTCGCCGGGGCGGAGATCAAGGATGTGGCTAAATTACAGCGTTATCTGGCCCAGGGCGCCAGCCACCAGTTTGAGGCCTTCCTTCACGGGCCGGTCAATACTGTTTTGCGGTTATTCTAAAGGACAAAAACATGGACAACAGAATACATTTTTTTAGTCATATCGACGTTATTCCCCAAAAGGTGGCGCCCGAATTACTGGGTATCCGCGGCCGCCAGGCCAATGAATTTGCCGAGCTTGGGTTTCCCATTCTGCCCGGGTTTATCCTGGACACGGAAATCGCGTCGGAAATAGATCCCTCCGCGATCAAGAAGGATGTCAACACGCTCCTCGACAAATGCGCCGGCATCGTAGGCAAACACTACGGGGACGAGAACAATCCCATGCTCCTCAAGGTGGTTATATCCCCCAACCTGGCGGTTACCACTTATCCCACGCTGCATAACTTTGGACTGGTAAAACCTACCATCAAGGGTTTTGGCAATTGGGTCGGCGAGGACTTTGCCGTCCACGAGGTACTGTTCCTCGTCCGGGGTATGCTTAAGATCGAGGAACGGATCAAGGAACTGGAGGCGAAGCCCAAAGAACAGGAGGAGATCGCTTCCCGCTTAAAATCCCTTGACCGGCTCCTGGGCATCGCGGGGCCTTCCAACGAACTCGGCAAAAAACCCAAGGCGGGGGAGACGAAAATTACCAGGACCGCCGTTGAATACATGGATGAATACGCCAAATATTTCCCCAAGGGCTTCTTTGATACCGCCGAGGGGCAGATTCTCATTACCCTGGACGAAATCTCCAAGATGCTTCAGATGGACGATCAAAACGATCAGGATACGGCCCTTTTGATCCAGCCCATGGTGTACGGCAACTATGGCAAGGATTCCTGTTCCGGGGATTTCTTCAGCCGCAACGTGGTTACCGGGGAAAAAAGGCTCCAGGGCCAGTTCTTCCGGGGCAAATTCAACGAGATCGGCGCCGCCGGTCAGGATATCGGCAAAATCGACGCGGCCTATCTGAAACAGCTCCAGAAAATCGCCTGGACCCTGGAAGACAAATTCAAGGAGATCCGGCAGATCCGTTTTACCGTGGAGAAGGGAAAGCTCTGGCTTATTGAGCAGCGTCTGGTGGATCAGAAGTCCACCCAGTCGGACATCAAACTCCTTCTTGACCTGGCGTCCCGGAAGATCGTGGACAATGCCTATGTGGTAAAGGCCATCGATCCCCTGAGGCTCAATGAAATCCTTCATCCCATCATCAACACCCCCAGCATCAAGGGCTTTAAAAGCTGGAAGGGCGGCATCGCCGGCGCCCCCGGGGCGGCCATCGGCAGGGTCTATTTCAGCACCGACACCCTGCTGGAAGCCAGAAAACTGGCCCATCAGAAGGGAGAGGACGATCGTTTTATCCTGGTCGCGGTTTCCTCCTTTGCGGAAGATGTCAAGGCCATCGAGGTATCCACCGGGGTATTGACCGCCGAGGGGGGATATTCCGCCCACGCGTCGGTAGTTGCCCGTCAGTACGGCAAGGTGTCCCTGGTAGCCCCGGATCTAAAAATCAAGGGGACCAAGGCGAGCCTGGGGAGCTTCAATTTTTCCGAGGGGGATTACATTACCATCAACGTTCCCTTCTACGGAGAATCGACGGTGTACCTGGGAACCGCGGAACTGATTGAGCCGGACCCCAAGGAATCGGGGCTTCTTGACTTTATCGCCCTCTCCAAGGGTTTCCTCAAGAAGTTCCACGTCCGGGCAAACGCCGACACACCAAGGGACGCGGCCCTGGCCCTGTCCTTCGGCGCCGATGGGATCGGCCTCTGCCGGACGGAGCACATGTTCTTCAAGGCGGAGCGGATCAACGTGTTCCGGGAAATGCTCCTTTCCACGTCCAAAAAGGACCGGGACAAGGCCCTGGCAAAACTCCAGGTCATGCAGCGGGATGATTTTTACGGCATCCTGAAGGCCATGGCGGGCAAGGAGGTGACCATCAGGCTCCTCGATTCGCCCCTCCATGAATTTATGCCCCACAACGACGACGAACTGAAGGCATATCTGGACTATATGGCCAAGGTCAAGAAGGTTAAGGTTTCCAAGGCGGAAGTCCTGGCCAGCATCGAGGCGCTCCATGAATTTAACCCCATGCTGGGCCACCGGGGTTGCCGTATCGCCGTATCCTACCCGGAAATCTACGCCATGCAGGTCAAGGCCGTCTTTGAGGCCGCCTACAAGCTGCGAAGCGAGAAGGTGGATGTGCATCCTGAAATCATGGTGCCCATCGTAATGAACTCGTCGGAGCTTAAGCTCATCGCCTATGGCAAGAAGATCGAAGGTTCGTCCTATACCGGCATCGTGGATATCGAGGAGGAACTGCGGAAGGCAAAGAAGGCCAAGTATGTGGAGTACCAGATCGGCACCATGATCGAGCTGCCCGCCGCCGCCCTCGGCGCGGGGGATATTGCCAAGTACGGCCGTTTCTTCAGCTTCGGTACCAATGATCTGACCCAAACCACGCTGGGTATCTCCCGTGACGACTTTACCGCCTTCATGCCTGACTACACCCTCTTCGACCTCATCGTGGGGAACCCCTTCAGCACCCTGGACCCCCGGGTCAAGGAACTTATCGCCCTGGCGGTGGAACGGGGACGGCTTACCCGGCCCGACCTGGTCTGCGGCCTCTGCGGCGAACATGGGGCCAATCCCGAAAACGTGCGGTTCTGCATGGGGGCGGGGCTCAACTATGTGTCCAGTTCCCCCTATTCGGTGCCTATCGCCCTTCTGGCGGTAGCCCAGGCGGAGATAGAAAAGACGGAAGAGGCGGCGAGTAAGTAAAGGTCAACAAAAAACCTCTAAACCCCAAAGGGGACTCCCCTCGGGTTTAGAGGCGCTTTTAAAGGTTGGGGTTCTACCGTACCGGTCACGGAAAACCGGCGGGAAGCCGTTATTCTCCCGAATATTCTCCCTTGAAATTCATGGTCTTTTCCACATTCTCGACTATCCTTTTGGCGGCCTTTCTGGCGTCCGCCTGGGGAATCTGGGCTTCCTTGTTGAGGGTCTTTTCGAAAAAGGTGTTAAGGCTGGTGTAGAGATCGGGCAGCTTGTAGAAGACCAGGGCAAAGTTGACTCCCGTTGGCTTGAGGATGGTAAACGAGGAAAAGGAGTCGATGGGTTTTTTCGCGATGTAGATCCGGCTTTCGTTCTTGGTGGTCAACATGTCCAGTTCGCTGAATCTGAGGGGTATCTGCTCCGTGTTGGACCGGCTGACGGGCTCCATGGCCTTGTGGGGATAGGAAGCGGGTTCCACCAGAACATGGAGCTTCTTGCCGTTCGTCTGGAAAGTAAGCCCCGTTTCGGTAAGGTAAATGCTTTTTACTCCCGAATAGGAAACCACCTCGTAAACGGAATAGGTAGAAGTGTCACTGAAAAATGAAGAAATAATATATCCCTGATCCTTTGGCAGCTTGTCCTGTGAGTAAGCCTCAAACAAATCCATCGCCTTCGTGTTAGCCATTAAATTCCTCCTGAATAATTATATAACTGTCTATATATTACCGCTTTTTTACCGAAATTGACAACCCATGCGCGGGGTATTTGGATAAACTATTGCTTTTTTGATCTTTTTTGCTCCTCCGTCTCGTACCTTTTTACCGCCGCGCCGTTTCCCGCCTTCCGGGCCAGGACCGCCATCCAGTGCCAGGGCCGGGGGTCTTCCTTGTTCAGCGCCGCCGCCTCCCGCAGCAGGTCAAACGCCTTTTCCAGCTTTTTGTCCTTGGCGTAGAGCAGGGCCAGGGCCATGTATATCTCCGGGGCCCTGCTGAAGAGCTGTACCGCCTTTTCCAGCACCGCCACCGCGTAACGGGCGCCCCCCGCCCGCTGGAGACAGCCCGAATATTCGAGGAGAAGCTGGATATTTCCGGGATCTTCCTTGAGCAGGGCCTTGAGAAACACCGCCGCCTCCCGGAAGCGGCCGGTTTTCCGGTATCCGTAGGCCAGCACCCGGCGAAGGCTTGGGTTGGAGGGTTCCCGGACAAGCAGGTTTTCCAGTTCCTTCACCGCTTCTCCGTATTCAAAGGTATTGAGAAGGTAAAGGGCCCGTTCCCTGCGGATAGTATAGTTATCGGGCCAGCGGCGGACATAGCTATCGTAGGCGGCGCGGAGTTCCCGGAGGTATTTTTCCGCCGTTTTTGTCTCTTCCCGCCGTTCCGCCGCGGCCAGGAGGCCCCCGCCGCCCTGCGTCTTTTCCGCGGGCCGGGCTGCCGGGTCGCGGATTGCCGAATCCCGGGTTTCCGGGCCCCGGCTCCTCAGTTCCGTGGAAAGGGCCTCCAGGGCGGCGATTTCCCCCAGCCGGGATTTTTCGTGGTGTTCCTGTATGAGAATGGTCTTTCTGAACCAGCTCAGGGCTTCGCTGAGGAATCCCACCTTGAGGTACCGTTCCCCCAGGGCGGACATGAGTTCCGGTTCGGGCCCCAGGTTACGGATGGCCTCCTGCAGAAGGCCAATAACGCCTTCGTCGTCCCCGCCGGTTTTTGCCTCCAGCAGTATGGAAAAACGCCTGACCAGATCCTTGTCGGCCCCCAGGGTTTTGGCCACCCGCAGGGCCTTCCGCAGGGCCTTCCAGTTTTCGCCCTCCCAGGAGACAAGGACCCGCTCATACCAGAGCTGCAGGTTGCCCGGGTCCAGTTCCGTGGCCCTTTCAAGGTGATTCAGGGCCGGGCGATACTCCTTGAGGTTCCTCAGGGCCTCGGCGTAGCTGGCGTGAATGACGGGATCGGGCCCCCGGTGCTTGATCCAAAGCCGGCAGGAATCTGCCGCCCGCCGCCATTCTCCCGTGTCCATGAAGGAACGGATCATGAAGAGATCCACCAGTTCGCTGTTCCAGGGAAGGTCGGGGAGCCCCGATCCCATGGCGCGGATTCTGCTTATTTCCTCCAGCGCCTCGGCGTTTTCCCCCAGGGCCATGAGGATCGACGCCCTGTACCAGCGGATTCTGAGGTCGTTGGGGGATTCCCGCAGGGCTTCGCCGTAATGTTCCAGCGCCTCCTCAAGCAGCCCCATCTCCCGGCAGGCCCGGCCCAGTTCCAGCCTGAGGAGGGGGCTTTCGCCGCCGTTGGCCAGCACAAAGCGGAGCATCTGGCTTCCCAGTTCGTAGTCTTCGTTGTGGCAAAGCCGGATTCCCCTGATGAGGAGGGCGTTGATGTAACCGTGATAGAGCCGGGTTTGCTGGTTCTGGGGCAGGGCGTCTTCGGCGGCAACTTCCACCGCCCGCTGAAGAATATCCACCGCCATCTGGGAATGACGGGATTTCAGATAGGCCAGGCCCAGCAGGGCCATGATCGAAGTGTCCCTGTTCTGGATCGTATGGGCCTTCCGCAGGGCCTGCACCGCCCGGTGGGGCATGTTGATGGCAAGATAACTGCGGCCCGCGAAAAAGAAACCCTGGCCAGACTGGGGCCGGAGCCGCACATAGTCGTTAAAACTCGCCAGGGCTCGGGAGTAGTCCTTTAGGGCGTGGAGGGAACGGCCAAGGTAGAGGTAGGCTTCGGGGGGCGCGTCAAAACCGGAGAGTATCTCCTCCAGCAGGAGGATCGCCCGCTTGTAATCCCGCCGCCGCCCCGCCTGCAGGGCC
>JAISQJ010000080.1 GCA_031274285.1 Treponema sp.
CTTTTCTTCGCCTTTGTGCCCCTTCGTGGTTTCTCTTTTTGGAGAATAGTAATCAGTCATAGAGTTGTGGGTCAAGTTTAGCCCAAGGGGCGGGGTATTCAACCCCCCTTCGAATAAAACCGTGCCACACCGCCTAACAAACGCTATATACTTTTGGGTCTTGGATTTTGTCTAAAAAATCATACACAAAAATAATAAAAGAAAAACTATTGACATAAGGTTATACTAATGTTATACTGAAAACATGAAAACAGCAATTTCTTTACCGGATCAAATATATTATGAAGCGGAAGAAACAGCCCACTATATGGGTATTCCCCGCAGTAAACTGTATTTAAACGCTTTGGTAGAATATTTAAAGAAAAACAATCGTAAAAATATTACTGAAAAACTAAATGAAATATATAATGACGATTATTATAAAGAATTTGAGCCCTTTGCCAATGCAAGCCTTGAATGTATGCGGGAAATAACCAAGAATGATACGTGGTGAAATTTGGTGGGCTGATTTTGGACTTCCATCCGGAAGCGAAGCCGGTTTCAGACGGCCTGTCCTTATAGTACAGGATGATGCTTTTAACGAAAGCAGAATAAGAACTATTGTTGTATTACCCTTAACCACAAACTTAAGATTATTGGATGCTCCCGGGAATGTATTTGTAAAAAATAAAGAATCAAAATTGGCTGAAGATTCTGTAATAATAGTTGCACAATTTTACGCATTGGACAGGCAAAAATTCATTGAACGAATATCAAAATTAAGGCGGGAAACGATGGAAAAAGTTGAGAATGGAATGATGTTAGTGCTTGGAATAAAACTATAAAGCAAAAATCGCTTCGCCTAAACAGGCCGCTTTTTCCTCGCAGTACGATAAAAATATTTACATGTCCGAAAACGGCCGGTATAATCTTTTAGGTATGGTATACTGGGGGCGGAAAAGGAGGAGGAACATGATCTTTACCTGTACGGTGGATACCCCGCTGGGGGCCATGACGGCCTCTGCGGAGGACGATGCCCTTACGGGCCTTTGGTTTATGGGGCAGAAATACTACCCCGAAACCCTTGGCTGGACGGATAAACCGGAGTACCCGCCCTTTGCCGGTCTGCGGGCCTGGCTGGAGATTTATTTTGCCGGCAAGCCCCCGCCGCCCGTTAAGGGCCCCCTGCCGGCTTGCTGCGCATCCAGTGGGAGCGGCGCCGGGGCCCTCCGGCTTCTCCGGCTTAATCCCAGGGGGACGGATTTTCAAAAAGCGGTGTGGGAACAACTGCTGGCCATCCCCTATGGAAAATCGGGCGCCTATGGGGAAATCGCAAAAAAAATTGCCGTCCGCCGGGGCCTGCCTTCCATGTCCGCCCAGGCGGTAGGCGGCGCGGTGGGGCATAACCCTATCTCTATTTTGATACCCTGCCACCGGGTTCTGGGGGTCGGGGGAAGCCTGACCGGCTATGCCGGGGGGCTGGATAAAAAAAAGGCCCTGCTGGGGCTGGAGGGTTGTTTTTAATGAACCTAGAGGCTTTCCCAAAACTGCAGTTTTGGGAAAGCAACCTTAAATTTATGGGAAAAAGTGGGCTATTTGGCCGCTTTTTCCAAGAGCCTGTCCCAAAACCGTGCGATTTTAGCGCACGGATTTGGGACAGGCTCCCTAAACAGAGCATTTTGTGGACCAATCGTTTTACGAATGTCAAGCAGGGGGGAATATGAAAATAACCGGAATCAATATCGTGCGGAAAACCTGCCGGTTTGAGCCCAAATATCAGAACGAGGCCCGTTCCGTTGGTCCTCTGGATATCTGGGAGGAATACGCCCTTGCCGGGCCGGGAAAGAATTCCCGGTCCGGTCCGGAGGAGGCCCCCGGTACCCAAACCGGTAATTTTATTGAAATTACCACCGACGGGGGTTTTACCGGGCAGTACGGTATTATCGAAAGCCGGGCGGAACTCCTTACCATCATGGACGGTCTTGCCGTTCACCTGATAGGCAGGGACCCGATGGACAACCGGATGATCTGGGATATTCTTTCCCGGTTTGACCGGCACAGCCGCAGCGGCCTTATGATGATGGCTGTCTCCGCGGTGGATATTGCCCTGTGGGACCTGAAGGGCAAAATGCTGGGGCTTCCGGTCTACAAGATTCTGGGCGGCGGCCGTAAGCGGATACGGGCCTACATCAGCGCCCTGGGTTTTTCCGTGGAGAAGGAAGCGGCAAAAAAACGCGCCCTGGCGATTAAGGCCATGGGGGCGAAGGCTCAGAAGTGGTTCTTCCGCTACGGCCCCGCCGACGGCGCCGAGGGGATCCGCCGGAACCTTGATCTTGCCTTTGCCCTGCGGGAAACCCTGGGGGATGACTATGAACTGATGTTCGACTGCTGGATGGGCTGGACGGTGAGTTACGCGCTGAAGGTCTTCCCCGAGCTTGAGAAGGTACATCCGGTGTGGGTGGAGGAGGTACTGCGGCCCCAGATGGCCGACGGCTACCGCCATTTGAAGGCGGAGACCGGTATCCCCCTTGCCGCGGGGGAACATTTCTACACCCGCATGGAGGTAAACGCGTATCTAAAGGACCACCTCTTTGCGGTCATGCAGTCGGACCCGGTCTGGTGCGGCGGCATTACCGAAGCCTTGAGGATAGCGGATCTCTGCGAGCTGTACGGAACCGTGCTTATTCCCCACGGACACGCGCTGCTCCCGGCCATGCAGGTGGTCGCCTCCATGCCGCCGGATACCTGCCCCTACTGCGAGTACCTGCTCTCCTTTATGGACCGGAAGAACGCTTTCTTTAAGATAAACCGCCTGGGAAGCGACGGTTACCTTACCCTGAACGATGAACCGGGCCTGGGGGAGGGGATTGACGAAGCAAGGCTCCTCTCCAGCGAGGTGATCCATTCTTTTGCGTTTTAAGCCCCGGCGGCCCCTGACTGGGGGGCAGCCCGCAACGAAGTGCGGGCGCAGGGGGGCCGGAGGGAAGGGCGGCGGTATGCCGGAAAACGCCTGGTAACAGGCCCCCCTCCTGGGTACGTCAAAATTCGTTAAAATTTTCCCCGGGGGCTGTTGCTTTTTTTGAGCGCAGTTGTTATTTTTTAGTTACCGACCGGTCGTTAACTTACGACCGGAAGGCCAAAAAATTGAGGGATGCCCCGGAGGGGGTCCCGGGGATGCGGAACGGAATGACCAGGGCAGACATTATCCAGGCGGCTTTTAAGGTCTGGGGCCGTGCTTTCTATAAAAACACCAGTCTGCGGGAGCTTGCCAAGGAGCTGGGGGTAAGCAAGCCCGCCTTGTACCGTCATTTCCGCAACAAACAGGCCCTGCTGGACGCCATGTACGAAAGTTTCCTTGATGATCACAGCGCCAAGGTCAAGGGTGAATTCGAGCAGGCGGCGCGGAATCCTGAGTCCGCGGAGGTCCTGTTCAGCGTGATACGAGTCACTATGGCGTATTACGCCCGGGATGTCTATTCCTTCATATTTGCCCTTATCTATGTGTACGGGGAACAGCGGCTGGGGAATCTGGAAGAATCCCTGTCCCGGCGGGGGGTGGACATGGGGATCTTTGCCCGGCTCTTAGAGGCCTTTCCCCCCCAGGTGTTCCAGGCCGCCATTGCCACCTTTACCTTTTCCCTGGCCTATTTTCACCGGCTGGGAAAGTCTGAATCCCCTTCCGGGGGGGCGGAGTGCTGGCCTTCATCGCCGCCGCCGGACCACGCGATTGAGGGGGAGATCTCCCTGGTCCGCGCCATCATTACCCACGGAATTGGCCTTGAAAAGCGGGAGCTGGAGGCCCTGGACTATGAAGCCCTGGAAAAGAAGGTGTCCCTGGCCACTGTTGCTATCGAGGAGGACAAGCTGCTCCACGCCGTGGCGGAGGCGGTGGCCGGGGCGGGTCCCTGGGGTGTTTCCATGGAGATGGTGGCCTGCATTTCGGGGCTTTCCAAAAGCGGGCTCTACGCCCACTTTAAAAGCAAGCGGGACATGCTGGTGCAGGTTTTTGTTACCGAATTTGACCGGATTATCGATTTTGCGGAGGAAAGTATGAAGGGCGCCTCCGCGGCTGCGGAGCGGCTTTACCTGGCGATCTTCGCGATCTGCGATTACCTCCGTTCCCGGCCGGACATTATTATCGCGCTGGACTGGCTGCGGACCCGGCGTTTTATGCTGTCGGAGAAAAAGGAGCAGGAGGTTCCCAGCCGGATTTACCGGATCTTCGGGGGCATCCGCTTTTCGCCGGACTTTGAGTCCCAGCCCCCGGATGAGGAGTGGCTTCCCGCGTGGATTCTGTTCCTTATCGTGAATTCCCTGATGACCAGCGCCAAGAGTAATTCGAATGCCCAGGACTACCGGGAGTGGATTCAGAGTCTCCGGGGCCGCCGGCAGCCGGTGTCCAGGGAAAAATTCGCGAAGCTGCCCAACGAGACCTTTAGGAACCTTTACCGGTTTATAGCCCGTGGTATACAGGATTTTACCCCCCAGGGGGACGGCCGCGCATTGGCGGGCCAACTATAAGGAGTCGATCCGGACCATTCGGCGGGTTGCCGCGTTTGCCGGATTCGGCGGAAGGAGTTGTTATGAGTAAGAACGGATGGCCCGGAGCGGGGGTTTTGATCCCGCTCTTGGCCCTGGCTCTGCTGCCGGGGGCCGCGGGTTCCCTGGGGGCCCAAACGGGGATCCCCGCGGGGACTCCGGCGGGGACGCAAACGGGGGCGGGCGAAAAGCTGCGCCTTACGGTTGACGAGGCGGTGGACCTGGCCCTGCGGAATAACCTTTCCCTGCAGGCGGGGGCCATTGCCCTGGACACCAAGAAGCGGGCCAGCGACCTGGTGTGGAACCAGTTTCTCCCGGACCTGGCGGTACGGGGTACCTTGGCGGGGCAAAATGAGGCTTCCAGCCAGCGGATGCCCACCGGCTTGGACCCTCTCACCTATACTTTTCAGTATACCGATATGAAATTGCCCCAGTGGCATGTGCAGGGGAACTTTTCCGCCAGTCTTACCTTAAGCGCCGCCCTTTTCGCGGGGGTGCAGGCCATTAAGGCCGATTACCAGGCGGGGATTATTACCTACGAGAAGGCCCGGATTCAGACCGAACGGGATATCCGCAAAGCCTACAACGAGATGCTCCTTTTGATGGAAAATATCGCCCTGCTCCGGGAGAGCTACGCCGCGGCGGAACGGCAGGTTGCCATGGCCCAGGCGAACTACCTGGCGGGCCTGGCCCCCCAGCTTACCCTGCTCCAGGCCCAGGTTTCCCGGGACAACCTGAACCCCACGATTGACCAGGCGGAGAACGGCCTGATCCTTTCCCAGGCCCGGTTTGCCATGGCCCTGGGGCTGCCCTACGAAACCCAGTTTGAACTGACGGCGGTGGCGGAAGACCCTAACTTTATCCCCCTGGACCTGGCGGAGCTTATCTCCCAGGCGGCCCGGGGTAAGCCGGATATCCGGGAACTCCAGTCCCAGTTGGCGGCTCTGGAAAAAACCCGCAAGGCCAGGGCCCTGCAGACCCAGACTCCCTACCTCCGTTTTGACTGGAACGTGAATCCTACCTTCACCCAGGATCCCTGGAAGGAAAACTGGTTCAAGAAGGACAACTGGAACGACGGCGGGACCTTCTCCATTACCGTGGGTATAAGCCTGAACAGTCTGTTCTCCTTTACCAAGGAGGGGCAGGCGATTAAGGATATCGATAACCAGATAAAGACCACGGTGAACGGCATTACCCAGATGATCCGGGGCACGGAACTGGAGATCTACAACACCATCCTGGCCCTGGAACAGGTCCAGTCCACGGTGGAAGCCCAGAACCAGACGGCGGCCATGGCGGAACAGGCCTTTAAGCTTACCGAGGAGGCCTACAGGGCGGGGCTCCAGGACCTTTTGCAGGTACAGAACGCCGAGTTGCAGCTCCGTCAGGCCAGGGTGGAAATTCTTAGGCAGCAGTTTAGCTATCGCAACAGTCTGATCGATCTTGAATACGCGGTGGGCCTTCCCTTTGGGACCTTAAGCTCGCAGGAAAGGGGGAACTAAGGATGCAGGGAAAAAATTTTTTACGGCGCGGGGCCTCTATGGTCCTGGCCCTGGTTATAGGCGCGGGTCTTGGTTCCTGTGACCGGATAAAGGCTTTTCAGGAGCGGCTCGTCAATCAGGGGACGCCCCCTCCCGCGCCGCCGGTTCCGGTTTTTGCGGTGAACACCATTGCCGCCGGCCAGGGGCAGATTCGGGATTACCTGGCCCTTTCCGGCGACATTGTGGCCGGTTCCACGGTGGATACCTACTCGGATGCGGCCGGGAAGATCACCCGGCTCTACGTGGGGGTGGGCAGCAGGGTAAACCGGGGGGACCCCATCGTCCTGGTGGACCCCTCCCGGCCGGGTATGACCTATGTGCAAAGCGTGGTCCGCGCCCCCATAGGCGGGACCGTGGTAAGCCTTCCCGCCCAGGTGGGGATGACCATCAGCCAGCAGTTGTCCCTGGCAAAGATAGCCGGGGGCGGGGGGCTGGAGATAAAGCTTTACGTGGCGGAACGGTTCATTTCCCGAATCCGGCTGCGGCAGGTCTGCGAGGTTTCCCTGGACGCGTGGCCCGGAGAAATTTTCCGGGGCACGGTGAGCGAGATTGCCCCCACGGTGGACCCCGCCTCCCGGACCATGGAGGTACGGGTCAATGTGGATAACCGGGACTCGAAGCTGAAGGCCGGCATGTTCGCCAAGGTGCGGCTTATCACCGAGGTAAAGGACAACATCGTCAAGATTCCCGCCAATGCCCTGGTGGAACGTTTTGGCGAGAGCTTTGTTTTTGTGGTGGAAGCCGATCGTGAAAGCGGGGAAGGCTTTGTGGCCCGCCGCAGGAATGTTACCCCCGGCATCCTTATCGACGGGATGCTGGAAATAACGGAAGGGCTTTCCCCGGATGACGAGATCATCGTCCGGGGCCAGACCCTGTTGGAGGATGGCGCCAAGATCAATATTATTGAGCGCCTGGCGCCCCTGGCCGCGGCTTCGCCTGAGGGCGCGGCTTCGGATGGCCGCGCAAGTTAGCGGCGCAAGACATAAGGATTAAAACATGAGTTTTACCAAAACAGTTGTTTCCCGGCCCACCACCATCTTTGTATTCTTCGTGCTGCTTATCATGCTGGGGGTTTTCGCCTTTGTGAATCTTCCCATAGATTTAATGCCGGAAATTAACCCCCCCTACCTGGTGGTTATGACCAGTTATCCGGGGGCGGGGCCCGAAGAAGTGGAGCGTTCCGTGACCCGGCCCCTGGAGGCCGCCCTTTCCAACGCGTCAAGCCTGGAATCGGTCAACTCCACCTCTTCCAAGGGTTCCAGCATGGTGATGATGGAATTTACCTACGGCACGGACCTGGTGGACGCGTCCAACTCGGTCCGGGATTCCCTGGAGCGGGTGCGGAACTACCTGCCCACCGGGGCGGATGCCCCCATGATCTTTAAATTCGATCCCTCCATGATTCCCATCATGGGACTGATGGTGACGGGGAACCGTTCCCCCGAGGAACTGCGGGAAATTACCGAGGACACTATTGTTCCCCGGATCGAACAGACCCCCGGCGTGGCCACCGCTTCGGTGAACGGCGGCCGGGAGAAGATCATCCGGGTGGAGATACCCCAGAGCCGGCTGGAGGCCTACGGCCTTACGGTGACCCAGATTCAGCAGATGCTGGCGGCCAATAACCAGCAGGTGGCCGCGGGGACCATCACCGAAGGGGGCCTTTCCTACATCCTTACCACCATGGGGGAATACGATTCCCTGGATCAGATCCGCAGCACCGTTATCTCCTACAAGGGCGGCGGGGTCACCGCATCGGGGGTGGAACTGCCCCGGACCGTGTACCTGCGGGACCTGGCCGACGTGTACGAAGGCTACCGGGATGAAACCGGGGCGGTGTATGTAAACGGACAGAGCGCCGTCATGATGCAGGTGCAGAAACAGAGCGGGAAGAACTCGGTACAGACCGCCCGGGAACTGCGGACCCGGCTTACCAGAATCGCCCGGGAGATTCCCCAGGATATTAAAATTACCGAACTCTTTAACACCACCGACCAGGTTGAACAGTCGATCAACCAGGTGGGTAACAGCGCCATATCCGGCGGCCTCCTGGCCATAGCGATACTGTTTATCTTCCTCCGTTCCATAAAGCCAACCCTGATCATCGGCATTAGTATTCCGGTGTCCATTATTATCACCATTATGCTGATGTACTTTGCGGGCCTTACCCTGAACATGATGACCCTGGCGGGGCTGATCCTGGGGGTAGGGATGCTGGTGGACAACAGTATCGTTATCCTGGAAAATATCTACCACTATCGGGAGAAGGGGGCCAAACTTTCCACCGCCAGCGTTATCGGTACCCAGGAAATGATCGTCGCCATCGTGGCATCCACCTTTACCACTATCTGCGTCTTTGCCCCCCTGGTGATGTTCCAGGGTTTGTTGGAAATGGCGGGGGAAATGTTCGCGGGCCTGGCCTTTACGGTGGTCATCTCCCTGGCCTCGTCCCTCCTTATCGCCGTGTTCCTGGTGCCCGTCCTTTCCAGCCACTACTTCCCCCTGGTCACCCGGAAACAGAAACCCCTGCACGGGCTCCTGGCCCCCCTTGACCGGGCCTTTGAACGGTTCTTTGACGGCCTGGGGAATGTCTACCGGGGGGCCGTCCGCTGGGTGCTGCACCACAAAGCCCTCACCGTGTCGGTGATTCTGGTCTTATTCGTGGGCAGCATATTTATGGTCTGGGTAATCGGCTGGGTCTTTATGCCGGAGCAGGATCAGAGCAGCGTTTCCATTAACGCCACCCTGCCCATGGGCACTCCCCTGGCGGAAACCGAGGCCACGCTGCGGCAGCTTCAACTGATTGTGGAGCGCGAGGTTCAGGGCTATACGGAGATCATCCTGAACGCCGGGGGCGGGGGTATGTTTTCCAGCGGGGGTACCAACACCGGCTCCCTGCAGCTTGAACTGCCCCGGCAGAACGAGCGGATCATGGACGCCAACGAAATTAAGTCGATCATGCGGTCCCACTTTAACGAATTCCCCGGCGTGTCCTTTAACTTCGGCGGGGGCATGATGATGATGATGGGGGGCGGCGATGCGGTGGACATTGTTATCCGGACCGACGACCTGGTCAAAGGGAAAGCCCTGGGCCAGCGGATAGCGGAGCTGCTGCGGACCCAAATGCCCGACGAAGTGACCGAGCCCCAGGTAAGCCTGCAGGACGGCCTGCCCCAGATCGAAATTGAGCTGGACCGGGACCGGATCTACGCCCTGGGGCTGAACACCTACACCATCGGGAACGAGATTAAGGCCGCGGTAGACGGCATCACCGCCACCCGCTACAAGAGCGCCGGCCACGATTACGATGTGGTCCTGAGCCTGGCGGAGGCGGACCGCAGCACCCGGCCGGCACTGGATCATATCTTTGTGAACAGCCAAGTGGCGGGGGGCCGGGTTCCCCTTTCCAGTTTTGCCTCATACAAGGAGGGGACGGGGCCCCTGACCATCAGCCGGGAAAACCAGAGCCGGGTTATTCATGTCACCGCCGGCGCGCCTCCGGGAACACGGCTTAACCAACTGGACGAAAAGGTCCGTGCCCTTATCACCCGGGAAATTCCCATGGAAGATGACGTGGTCCTCGAATTTGCGGGGGGCAACTCGGAAATGGTGGATTTGATGACGAAGTTCGTGCTTATTATCATCGTCGCCATCGCCCTGGTCTTCGGCATCATGGCGGCCCTTTTTGAATCGTTCCGGGACCCCTTCATTGTGATCTTTACCATCCCCCTGTCGGTGGTCGGTATCGTGGCCATTTACCTTATCACCGGGGATACCTTTAACATCCTTACCGCCGTGGGACTCCTGGTGCTGCTGGGGGTTATCGTCAACAACGGTATCGTCCTGGTGGACTACACCAACACCCTGCGCAAGCGGGGGATTCCCCTGTACGATGCCTGCGTGGAAGCTGCGGGGAACCGGCTGCGGCCCATCCTGATGACCACCCTGACCACCATCCTGGGGCTGGTGCCCATGGCCTTTTTCCCCGGCGAAGGTTCGGAGATGGTGGGGCCCATCGGCAAAACCGTGCTGGGGGGCCTGTCCTTCGGCACCTTGATGACCCTGTTCCTTATGCCCACGATTTACTACATCATGAACCGCCGCTCCGATGAGCGGGAGGCCCGGGCCGCGGCCCGGCGGGAGGAGATTGCAGCGGGGCTGCCCCACCGGAAGGAGAAGCGTCGGCCTAAGCACGAGGGCCAGGTGGTGGCGATGGACGGCCTGCCGGCCGCTTCCCTGGGGGAGGCGCTGTGATGGCCCGGATAGAAATTATCGCCAACCACTCGGTGGAGGAAAACATTCTGGATGCCTTTTCCCGTGAGGGGGTAGGCAAGTTCTATACCAAGTTTCCCAATGTCTTTGGGGCCGGCAATTCCGGCCCCCGCATGGGGGACGCCATTTGGCCGGAGGAAAATTTTGCCCTGGTGATCTGGTGCGAGGAGGAGGAGGCCAGGGGTATCGGCAGGGCGGTGGCCGCGGTGAAGAAGCAGTTCCCCGACGAGGGGATCCGGATCTTCGGCATCCCCGGCGAGGCGCGCTTCCCGGCCCACCTCAAGACCGCGGAGCCCGCGGCCGCGCCTGTTGCGGCCCCCGCCTATGTGCAGCCCGCAACTCCTGCGGTCGCTCCGGTGCAGCCCGCTGTGTCGGCGGCTCCGGTGCAGCCCGCGGCTCCAGTGGTGCCGCCCGCGCAGCCGGCCCCTGTTGCCGCTCCGGCGGCCCCTGTGCAGCCCGCAACGCCTGCCGCTGCTCCTGCGGCCTCCGTGATCTATGTGCAACCCGCGGCCTATGTGCAGCCTGCCGCCCCGGCCGCGGAGCCTGCGGCCCCGGATGCCGGTTGGGAGTACGACGGTCAGGATATGGAGCACTAGCTTTGTCCTACGTTCATCCTAAGCTGCGGGCTTTTACCGGCAGTTTGGAAGAACTTTTTCACCAGGTTGACGCCGAATTGGAAGATCGTTTTGGCGGCCGCTTCCCCCTGCACCCTAACCGGCCGCGGCGGGGGAGTACCGCCAATCCCGAGATGGACGGTCTCTTTGACGTGGCCCCGGATTTTACCGCCGGGCTGGGCTCGGAAAAGGGCCGGGGCTACCTGGTTTCCCTGCGGGTGGCCACCCTGGAGCGGGTGCCCCCGGAGGAATTTGAAACCTTCATGTCCCGCGCCGCGGAACTGGTAAGGGAACGGCTCCCCCGTTTTTTTCCGGGCCGCTCCCTGGAACTGGTTCGGGACGGCCGGCGCTTCAAGATCACCGGCGATTTTTCCCTGGGTGAAGTCTAGTTCAACAGGCTGCTAACGGCGCCAGTAGTCCGGGGTGGCGATCACAAACATGGTCCACAGTTCCAGCCGTCCGGCGATCATGACGAGGGACAGACCCCATTTGACATAGCCGGGACATTCGGCCAGGACCGCGCCGCCGGTAAGCTTGCCAAGCCCCAGGCCGATGTTGCCCAGGCACAGCAGTGCGGCGTTACAGGCATTCCAGGGGTCCACCCCGGCGCTGCAGACCAGGAGAAAGGCCGCCCCCAGGGTGGCCGCATAGAGAAACATGAAACCCGCCACCCCGTAGACCACATCCTTTCTGCCCACCTTGCGGTTCAGTTGTATGTTGAATACCCCCCGTGGATAGAGGAGCCGCTTGGCCTCGTTCTTCATCTGTTTACACAACACCACCCAGCGGATCACCTTGACCCCCCCGGCGGTGGAGCCCGAACAGCCGCCGATGAACATCAGGAGGAAGAGGACGGCCTGGGCCAGGGGGGGCCAGAGGTTGTGGTCCGCCACCGTGAAGCCGCAGGAGGTAAGGATGGAGGCGCAGTGGAAAAGGCCGCTGCGGAGGGCCCCGGCCGGGGCTTCCCCCGAAGCATAGAGGGAAAGGGCAACCGCCAGGGAGGCGATCCCCAGGATGCCAAGGTAGGCCCGGCCCTCGCTGTTGCGGAATACGTCCCTTAGCCTCCCCCGCAGAAGCTGGTAGAGGAGAAAGAAGTTGTACCCCGCCAGGATCATAAAAACGATGCAGACCCATTCGATAAAGGGGGAGGCAAAGGCCGCGATGCCGCCGTTCCGGGAACTAAAGCCCCCGGTGGCGATGGTGGAAAAGGCGTGGAGTACCGCTTCGAAGAAACTCATCCCCCCCAGGGTCAGGAGGATCGCCAGGAGGGCGGTAAGGCCCAGGTAGAGGAAGCAGAGGATCTTGGCGGTGGCGGTGATCTTGGGGGTGATTTTTTCCTTTTCCGGCCCCGTGGTCTCGGCCTTGACCAGTTGGAAGCCCCCGATCCCCATGAGGGGGAACAGGGCCACGGTGAGCATCACGATGCCGATGCCCCCCAGCCAGTGGGTCATGGCCCGCCAGAGGAGCAGGGAACGGGGCAGTATTTCCACATCGGGAAAGAGGGAAATCCCCGTGGTGCTAAAGCCGGACACGGCTTCAAAGAAGGCGGTGGAGAAATCCTGCATAAAACCGGAAAAGAAGAAAGGCAGGCTCCCCAAAAGGCAGGTGATTATCCAGATGATGAACACCAGCATAAAGCCGTCGGAGGCCCGGAACTTCCGCCCGCGGGTAAGGATCAGCGCGGGCAGGGCCAGGGGCAGCGGCAGGATCAGGGCCAGGGCAAAGGGGCGGATCATATCGGTCTCCCGCAGTATCGCTGCGGCGGCCAGGGGGACCGTCATGGTAAGGGAGATGATCAGGGCGAAGAGGGCCAGCAGGCGGATCCCTCCGCCCAGGCCGGGGAGGAGGGCTTTTTCCCCAAGGGGCCGTCCCGTTTTGCCCTTCACAGGTCCACGGACCTTCACAGATCCACGGCGAAGAATTTTTCCAGCTCCTTTTCATTGCCATGCTTGGCGATGACGATCACCCGGTCGGCGGCCTTGAACACGTAATCCCCCCTTGGGATAAAGGAATCCCCGTCCCGGTTTGCCAGCATCAGGAGCGCGCCGGAACCTGCGTGGAAGGCGGCGATCGGTTTTTCCGCGGCCGGGGCTTCCGCCTTCACTTCCAGTTCAAAAATACCGGCGTCCCCAAACCGGTGGAGCCCCCGGACCCCGGAAAGACGGGCCAGGATCGAATCCACCACCACCTGGGCCGTGGGGATCACCACGTTCACCCCCAACTGCCGGGCCATGATGCCGTAGCCCGTGCCGGAGACCAGGGCAATGGCCCGGCGGACTCCCCTGGATTTAAGGTACAACGCGGTAATGATGTTCAGTTCCTGGTGTCCCGTGGCGGTGATGATCAGGTCCAGATCGTTGATCCGTTCCTCCGCCACAAAGCTTTCATCGGAGATGTCCTCGTTCAGCACTAGGGCTTCGGGAAAGCGGGCGGACAGGTCTTTGCAGAGTTGGTAATCCTGTTCAATGATGGTGATCCGCCGCAGATGTTTCGGCCGCAGCGTTTTGAGGAAGGAGCGGAAGGTCCGGCCGAATCCTTCAATATCCCGGCCGGGGGGTTCCTCCTGCCGCTCCGGGTGGAGGAGTCCCCCGGCGATCAGGGCCCCTATGCGGCTTCCCCCCACGATGCCGATCCGCCGGGGCGCGGGGCCGCCCTGGCCCGCCAGCCGAAAGACTTCCTCCGTTTCCTCCCCCCGGACAAAGATATGAACCCGGTCCCCCGCGTGCAGGGAACTGGAACCGTCGGGGAGAAAACTTTCCCCCTGCCGTTCCACCAGGGTTACCAGGCTGTCTCCGGGGTGCAGCTTCCGGTAATCCCTCAGGGCCAGACCGTCCAGGGGACTCTCCGGGGCGATCTCCACGGAACCCAGTTCGTAGGGGGCGCCGGGGAAGACCAGCACCTCCCCCATGGCCCCCCGGTCCACCGCGCTGAGCGCCCAGCGCGCGGCCTCCACATCGGGATGGATAAAGTGGTCGATCCCCAGGGGTGTGGTCCCCAGCGAAGCTGTGGTCCCCAACTTCGTTGGGGGGCCTTCCCGGTAAAAGCGTACATATTCGCTGTTTCGCACCCTGGCGATCTTGACCAGCTCGGGGTAGCGGGAGGCGGCCAGGCCGCAGATGATCATGTTAAGCTCATCGGAACCGGTAACGCAGACCAGGGCGTCGGCCCGGTCGATGCCCCCCTCCTCCAGGCCCTGGATGCTGTTCCCCTGGTCATGGATAACCAGGCAGTCCAGCCGGTTCGAGGCGTGCCGGGCCCGCTCCTCATCGATCTCGATAAGGGACACCTCGTGGTTCTCCTGTACCAGATGCCGGCACAGGGAAAAACCGACCCGGCCCGCGCCCACCACCACTACGCGCATGTAAAACCCTAAGACCGCCGGGGCTTAGTACCCCGCTCACGCGCCCCGGCCATTCAAGGCCTCCACGATGCCCGCGATCATCTGGGGCGGCATCTTCCCCCCGCTCATCATGCCCACGGCCCGGAGGGGCATATCCATCAACATGCGGTCTACCATCTGCCGCAGATCGGTATTACCCTTGCCAAAGGATTCCTCGATGCCCGCGATAATCTGTTGGATCAGGGCCTGCCCCTCGGGGGTATCCTTAATGTCGTCCAGGGTACTGTTGATGCTGAAGGGCTCGCCGGGGACCCGCTCCGAGGGGGGCAGGGGCCGACCGTAGAGGGCCTCGAAGGAAGAGTCGCTGACGGAAAGCTTTGGGCCCGGCTTAAAGTATTCCGGGGCCCCTTCTCTCAGGGCCGCCAGCTTTGCCTCCCTGCCGTCCCCCGCCACGGTGATCCGCTGCCGCAGGCGGATGTCCCGGCTGCTTGCCCCAATCAGGATGCCGTATGATCCCCCCTCCAGTGCCCAAACCGCGTCCGGCGCGTTGTAGTAGGCAAAGCTGCGGGTGTCCAGGGTGATGCAGGCGGTCTTCGTTTCTCCGGGCTCCAGACGGATCTTTTCAAAACCCTTGAGTTCCATCTTGGGCCGGAAAATTTTTGAAGATTCCGGGGCCACGTAAAGCTGGGCGGTCTCGGAACCGGGGCGGGTCCCCGTGTTCTTCACCGTAAAGCTTACCGTTAGTTCGCCGCCGGCCTTAAATTCCCCGGCGCTGAGTTTGAGGTTTCCGTATTCAAAGGCCGTGTAGGAAAGGCCGTAGCCGAAGGGGTAGGCCACCGGCTTATCCACGGTGTTGTAGTAACGGTAGCCCACAAAGATACTTTCCCGGTATTCCACACTTTTACTGCCGCCGGGGAAATACAGGAAGCTGGGGTTGTCCTCCAGGGCCAGGGGCCAGGTCTCCGCTAGGCGGCCCCCCGGATCCCGTTTTCCGGCCAGCAGATCCGCCGCCGCGCCCCCCACGGCCTGGCCTCCCAGGTAGAGGAGGAGGATGCCCTTCACCTTGGAAGCCCAGGGCAGGGCTACCGGGGCCCCCAGCAGTAATACTACCACGGTGTTGGCATTGGCCCCGGCTACCGCCTCGATAAGCCTGGTATGGCTTTCCGGCAGGTCCATGGAGGAACGGTCAAAACCTTCGCTTTCGTATTCATCGGGAAGGCCGGCAAAAACTACGGCCAGGTCCTTTTTGGCGGCAAGCTCCGCGGCTTGTCGGATAAGGGTCTCGTCGGGCCGGCCCCCCTCGGACCCCAGGGTGTAGCCGGGGGCGTATTCCAGGGCAAAGCCCGCCTTTTTAAGCTCCTCCAGGGGATTCTCCAGCTTAAAGGGATTGATCTTGCTGGACCCCGCCCCCTGGTAGCGGGGCTTCTCCGCAAAGGCGCCGATCAGCGCCACGGTCTTGCCCTTGGCCCCGGAGAGGGGCAGTATAGCCCCTTCGTTTTTAAGCAGCACCGCGGACTCGGCGGCGGCCCGGCGGGCCAGGTTATGGTGGGCTTCCGCATCGTAGGTATAGCCGCTCCTGGCATGTGCCTGGGACTTCAGGATAAGCTCCACCACGCGGCCGACGGCCCTGTCCAGGGCAGCCTCGTCCAGCGCGCCGCTTCTTACGGCCTCCACAATCTTTGCGTCGTTAATCCCGCCGGAACCGGGCATCTCAAGGTCCAGCCCCGCCCGGACCCCCTGGACCCGGTCGTCGGCGGCCCCCCAGTCGGTCACGACAAGACCCTGGAATCCCCACTCGTCCCGGGGAATCTCCGTAAGGAGCCGGGTGTTATCCGATGCGTAGATGCCGTTGAGCCGGTTGTAGGAACACATCAGGGTCCAGGGCTGGGACTTCTTAACCGTCCGCTCAAAACCGGCCAGATATATTTCCCGCAGGGCCCGCTCGTCCACCACCGAATTGACGGTCATCCGGCGGGTCTCCTGGTTGTTGGCGGCGAAATGTTTAAGGCTGGTCCCCACCCCCCGGCTCTGGACCCCGTTTATCAGGGCCGCCGCCAGTTCCCCCGTAAGGAAGGGGTCCTCGCTGATGTACTCAAAATTCCTGCCGCAGAGGGGGCTGCGTTTGATATTGGCCCCCGGCCCCAGGATGACGGCCACCTGCTCCTGCAGGCACTCCTCCCCCATGGCCTCCCCAATCTCCCTAAGCAGATCCCGGTCAAAACTACAGGAACTGGCGCAGGCCGCGGGGAAACAGGCCGCGGCCACACTTTCGTTTATCCCCAGGTGGTCGGCGCTTCCCGCCTGCTTCCGCAGACCGTGGGGCCCGTCGGTAACCATGATGGGGCGCAGGCCCAGCCGCTCGATACCTTTGAGGGTCCAAAAATCCTTTCCCGAACAGAGGGAAGCCTTTTCCTCCAGTGTAAGTTGGGCCGTAATCTCTTTGGCGTTCATTGATTTACTCCTTGAATAGTTCAGTATAGTCCGAGATTGATGGTGTACTACAAGGGCAACGGGCGGTTAGGCTACCAGGTTAAGTACCGCCCCGGTCTGGGGCATGGGGGAGAAGGATGCGGCCTGGGCCTGGACGGAGCGGATCTGCTGCTCGTATTGGTCGATAAGGGCGTCGATCCGCTCGTCGCTGATATTTTCGGTGGTTACCGGGTCCTGGCCCTTGATCCGGCTGAGCTGCTCGATAAGCACATCCAGGATTTTAAGCTTGCTGATGGCAACGCCCCGGGTGCCCTCCGGGGCGGGAACCCCGGAAACATGGCGGAAATGGGAGTAGATGTACAGGGCCGGCGACACGGGCAGCGACATTCTGCCCCCCAGGGAGGATGCTCCCGCGCTCATGGCGTATCCGATACTAGGCATGGCGGTGGCGGATAAAAAGCCGCGGCTCATTTTTCTTACTCCTTACTCCATTTATCGGAGTTAGGAAGAAAAAAATTAGCGCAGGGTCTCTAGCAGCCTGTTGCACTTGTGGATTTTTTGCATATTTATGCAAAAAATCCCGATTAATGGGCATGCTTTCGGAGTTTGTAAGGTATAAATATTCACTATCGTGAATATTTATACCATTTTAAGCGCGAAGCGCAACAAACTCCTAGGGCGCCGTTCCGGCGGCGCTTCTCCATGTACAGGGCCGTCATTCCCGGTTTAACCGTGTCCAGTCGTTGATGCGCCGTTCCAGGGGGCTTATTTCCTCCCGGCTGTTGTGGCGGATTCGGTCGTGCATGTAGGGGAGGATCACCTTTTCTTTCAGCGCGGGCCAGTTCCGGGGCAGCACATTGGGGGGGGCCAGATAGTCTTCCGGGGGGATGTGGCCCACCAGGCTGGGGTAGAAGCGGGGGAAAATCTGTTCCGTCACGCTGCGGAGGGCGGAAAAGCCGCCGCCGATGCCGAAGGAACTCTCGTTCATCCGCATGTTCCGGCTGGATTCCAGGAGCAGCATCTGGGTTTCGCTGGTAAAAAACCAGCGGGTAAAGGCCTCCGCCGCCTTTTTTGCCTTGCCCCGCTTGCTGATGCCGTAGTAGACCGTGTCTTCGTTCAGGGGGATGGTCTTGTCCTCCTCGATCCAGCGGAAATCCAGGGCGGAACGGCGCTCCTGGGCCATGGTGAACAGTTCCGCGCTTTCCATATAGATAAAGAGGATATGGCCGGACAGGAGCAGCTTTGCCGGGGGATCGTAGAAGTACTTGAAGGTAAAATCGTCCACCTGCTGGAAACTGGTATTCGCCTCCCCAATCCAGGTTTGGTTATACACCATGGCCCGCTCCAGGGCCTGGGAATCCCAGGCCAGGGGGCTGGCCTCCCGGAAGTTGGAATCGAAGAGCTTGGCGGTAAGAAAGAGGAATTCATCGTTCCAGGCCGGGGAAAAACCAATGCGGGAGTAGACCCCCCCCCGTTCCTGGTTGTACTCCATGCCCAGCCTTTTTATCTCCTCCAGGCCGATGGTAAAGGGGTTGGAGATAAGGTCCCCCTTGTCCCTGACAAAGACCAGGGCGGGGATGTTGAAGGAGACGGGGAGCAGGTACTGGCGGTTTTCGATCTTCCCCAGGGCCAGGAGCCTGGGGTAGAAATCGTCCTGGTTAAGGGTTTCGTTGGTGAACAGCTTGTCCAGGGGGCTAAAAAAGGTCCTGGCCGCCGCGCTTTTAAGCCAATTTCCCACGATGATGTCAGGATTCTCGTCCCCCTGGCTGAGTTTTTGAGCCGGCGAATCAATATACCGGACCTCCACCTTGTGAAGGTCCTGCATGGAATTGAAATATTCCCCATAAACGGCAAATTCCGGCTGCCCGGTCCAGAGTACCGCCGCCTTCCCCTGTTCATTACCGCACGATGCAAGAGTCCAAAAGATGCCAAGGACCGCCAGGATAGGCCAGCGCTGACGCATACCGCATACTAGGACGCCCCCCTTAGCTTGTCAATCAATTTTCCGGCGATTATGATTAAGGGAAACGAGAGAAAGGCCGGAGGAATCTTTGCAGGCGGTTACTAACGGCCAGGTATTACGACTCATAGAGCAGATTGGAAATCATTATCAGCGAAATATAGCAAGTCCCTTTATCCGCCCGGCCCTGTTGCAGCTTTCGCTGGATCAGCAGGACTGGATACAGATTGAAATGCTCACCAAAAAGCACATGCAGAGCCTGGGATTCGAGATAGACGAGCTTTACCACCAGATTGCCTCGGCCGCCCGCTTTGTATCCATGGCCCGCCGGGATCTGCTGCCCGTCCTGAGAAACCGGCTAAAGAAGGGTGAAACCGCGGATTGGCAAAAGGTTTTCCGCAACATGGCGGTGAATAACTTCGGTTCCAACCTTAGAATCTTAGCGGACCTGCTCAACGAGCTTTACCTGGCCCTGATTGAACTGGATAGACAGTCCTCCCGGGGCCGTATGCCCCTCTATATGCAGATGCCGGAACTCCTCGATGTGGGCCGCATGCTGGTGGGTTAAAGTCCTTTCATGAGCAGCCTGGCGTACGCGTCCAGGGCCGCATCCCCGGAATTTCCCCCGGCCCTGGCGGACAGCACCTTTTTGGCAAGGACCTTCCCCAGTTGGACCCCTTCCTGGTCAAAGGAATTGAGGTTCCAGATAAAGCCCTGGAACATCACCTTGTTTTCAAAGTGGGCCAGCAGGGCGCCCAGGGCCCTGGGGCTTAGCCGTTTCCCGTAGATAAGGCTGGAAGGCCGGCCTCCGGGAAATTCCCTGTTCAGGTCTTCGCTGTCCTGGCCCTTGGCAAAGGCCACAATCTGGGCCGCCAGGTTGGCCAGCAGCTTGGTCTGGCTCCCTGAGCCCTCCACCTCCACATCTTCCCCCCGCTGGCTTTCCTCAAAGCCGATAAACTGCAGGGGCGTTACATCCGTACCCTGGTGGAGCAGTTGGTAAAAGGAATGTTGGCCGTTGGTTCCCGGTTCCCCAAAAACCACGGGCCCCGTGGCATAGGCCACGGGCTTTCCGTGCCGGTTCACCCGCTTGCCGTTGCTTTCCATGTCCAACTGCTGCAGGTGGGCGGGAAAACGGGAAAGGGCCTGGCTGTAGGGCAGGATCGCCGTGCAGGGATAGCCAAGAAAATTCCGCTCCCAAACCCCGATAAGGGCATCCAGGAGCGCGGCGTTGTTAAGAATCTCCGGTTCCAGGGCGGTCCTGTCGGCCTCGTGGGCCCCGGCCAGGAATTCCGCAAAGATCTCCGGCCCAAAGGCCAGGGAAAGGATGAGCCCCCCCACGGCGGAGGAGGAAGAGTAGCGGCCGCCGATAAAATCATCGATGTAAAAGGAGTCCAGGTAAGCGGGATTGTGGGCCAGGGGGCTGGTCTCGCTGGTCACCGCGGCCAGGTGTTTGCTGGGGTCCAGGCCGGCCTTTTGCAGCTTGTCCTTGACAAACAGCTCGTTGGCCAGGGTCTCCTGGGTGGTCCCGCTCTTGGAAACCAGGATGAACAGGGTCTCCGCCAGGGGCACGGAGCCGATCACCGCCGATGCGTCATCGGGGTCCACGTTGGAGATGAACCGGGCCTTGAGTTTTTCCTTCCCCTCCCGGCGGGCCCAGTTTTCCAGGGCCAGGTAGAGGGCCCGGGGCCCCAGGTCCGAGCCGCCGATCCCAATCTGTACCGCATGGGTAAAGGGCTTGCCGGTGGAACCCCGCAGGGCCCCGGCGTGGACCTTCCCGGCAAAGGCGGCGGTTCGGGCCAGTTCCTGCCGGTAAAAGTCCCCCAGGTCCCTGCCCTCAAGGGACACCGTTTTCCCCGTCAGGGCCTTTCCGTCCGGGGAACGGAGGAGCTGGTGCAGGACCTTCCGGTTTTCACCGGGGTTCATGGTTTCCCCTTCCGCCAGGGCGCGGTACTTGGGGATCGATTCCTGCTCCTCCGCCAGCGCCCCCAGGACTTCAAGAACCCTGCGGTCCACCGCCTTGGCGGCCCAGGAATAGCGGAGCCCTGCGGCCATGGGGACCTGGGAACTTTCCACCCGGCCGGCGTCCAGCAGCCGGCGAAAATCGAACCGCTTATAGTCCCCTGCCAGGGCGGCAAGCTTCCCCCAGGAAGCGGTTTTGTCAATATCACCATAGTTCATACCTAGCTCCTCCGTGCCCGCAGGGGCTCAAACCTCAAGTTCCGGGATAGTTCTCTTCATCCGTTTTATGAAGTCTTCCCCGTTCATCCCCTCCCGCAGGGCCACAAACACCGTATTGTCCCTGCCGGAAATGGTACCCAGCACATCGTCCAGCCCCAGGTTATCCACCGCCAGGGCCACCGAGTCGGAATGTCCCGAATAGGTCTTGATGACCACGATGCTGCCGGACCACTCTATCGAAATATAACCCCGCAGGAAATCCTGTATGGAGACCTTCTCCTTTTCCTGCTGTTCCTCCTCCCCGGGGAGGGAATACACATAGGCCCCGCTGCCGCCGGAGACCTTCCCCACCTTGAGGAATTTAAGATCCCGCGAAAGGGTGGCCTGGGTTACCAGGAACCCTTCCTTTTGCAACAGGTCCAGCAGGGCTTCCTGGGACTCGATGCGGGTAGTTTTTATCAGGGACCGGATGGCCTTTAGGCGGGTAAGTCTTTCTTTCATACCTTATTTCCAAATTTATGAATAATTATACTGTTTACCTGTATAAATTTACCATAAGGCCGGTATTTTTTTCAATACAATACCGCAATGCCGCAAAACGCGGCCGGGATTTGCCGATAATGCCGCAAGATAGTATCTTCATCTTAAGGGGTCAAGGTGCAGGATTCACAGAACCGCCAGACCATTGTCCTGGGCCAGCCCAACGACGGGAACCTATCCGTGGGTTTTGGGGAAAAGGACATGGAAGCCTGGGCGGATTTTATACCCCCCATAGACGGCGGTTCCCCCATCACCAACCGGCTTGTCAGGATGGTCCTGAGCAGGCTGAACATCGTCCATGGAGTGCGCTGGGACCTGATTCGCCAGGCCATGCAGGACTGCAACAGCGGCCGCAGGCTTATCAGGGACATACTCATCGCCAAGGGGGAAGAGCCGGTTAACGAGATAACCGCCTTTTTTGCGGTGAATCCCAAGCTTTACGCCCACCCCAAACTCCCCGAAGGCAACGACAGGGTAGACTACCGTACCTATACCCCCTTTATCATCGTAAAAAAAGGCCAGGTCCTGGCCAAGCTCCGGCCCCGCAGGGAAGGGAAAAACGGCATGAACGTTCACGGGGAACTGCTGCCCTTCCAAACCATCCAGCCCACCGGTGTCCGCGGGGGGGATAATACCCGGACCGAGGGGGATCTGATCCTGGCGGAAATAGACGGCCAGATGCTGGAAAAGAGCAAGGTCCTGGAGGTAAGGGACACGCTGACCATCAAGGGGCCCGTGGGCTATGCCACGGGGAACATCATCTTTCCCGGGGATGTGTTTATCACCGGCCCCGTGTCCGACGGCTTCAAGATATACTCCGGGGGCTCGGTAACCATTAAACAGACCTTTGACGTAACCGACGCCATTACCAAGGGGGACCTCAAGGTAAGCGGGGGTATCATCGGCCGGGGCCGGGGGCTCCTCAAGATCGGCGGTTCCCTGTCCGCCAAGTTTGTGGAAAACTGCCGGGCCGCGGTGCGGAAGAGCATCACCGTTGACCGGGCCATCGTCAATGCCCAGGTCTGGACTCTGGATACCCTTGCCATGGGGGACCGGGGGCTTATTTTGGGGGCCGATGTCTATGCCCTCAAGGGGATTAGGGCCGGGGGAATCGGCAAAAAAGACGGCAAGGTCTCCCGGATACACTGCGGGGTAGACTTTACCGTGGAGCAGGAAAAGGCGAAGCACAACAACCTGGTAAAGGTCCTGGGGGCAAGAATCAGAAAACTCCGGGAACTCCTTGAATCCGAAGGGGACCAGGAAAGACGGGCCAAGCTGGAGGCGGACCTTGAGCGTATGCTGGAAGAACAGCAGGGGGTCTCGGGGCAGCTCACGGAACTGCTGGGGAAAACCGTGCGGGACGAGAACGCCGTGGTGGAGGTCTCCGGCGAAGTAACCCCCGGCACCCTTATCGAGATCTGCCAGGTAGGGTTCCCCGTTACCGAATCCCTGCGCCGGGTCCGGATCAAGCTGGAACGGGGGATGGTGGTCGCCGAAGCCCTCTGTTAGGTCCGGGGACCCCGAAATGCCTCATTTTAAAATGTTACCGAAAGCCCTGGATGCCTCATTTAGAAAATGTTACCGTAGTTGCGGCTGTTCCTGCGTCTGGACACGGTTGGCCTGAGCGAGCCGACGA
>JAISQJ010000083.1 GCA_031274285.1 Treponema sp.
AAACACGGGATAGCGGCCGAAACCGCGGACGGCGGCCTGGAGGCGGTGGAGAAGGTCAGGGAAAGCGTGGAGCAGGGCCGGCCCTACGACATCGTTTTTATGGATCACATGATGCCCGACCTGGATGGTATCGAGGCGGTAAAACGTATCCGCGCCCTGGCCGGAGAGGCTTCTCCCTACACGGCCATTCCCATTATCGCCCTTTCCGCCAACGCCGTGCAGGGCGCGGAGGAACTCTTCCTGGCCGCGGGCATGAACGGGTTTATCTCCAAGCCCATAGAAGGGACCGCCCTGAACGCCGCACTGAAAAATTTTCTGCCCGAAGAAAAATACACCATAGAGGAAAAAAATACCGCAGAGGATGACAGCACTGCCGTTGACGATCAGGGCAAAAGAATCCTGGAAGAACTTGCCGGTATCCCGGGCCTTAACACCGAGCGGGGACTTCACTATGCGGCGGGCAATTTTGCTACCTACCGGCAGACCCTCAAGCTTTTCTCCGGGGGCCTTGATAAGGGCTGCGCGGTTCTGCGGAAAAGCCTGACCGCAGAGGACTGGAAACCCTACGCCGTGCAGGTCCACGGCTTCAAGGGGGTCTGCGCGGCCATCGGGGCCGCCGCCCTCTCGGACTGGGGGAAAAGGCTGGAGGACGCATCGAAAAGCGATGACCCCGGCCTCTGCCGCGTGGAAACAGAGGCGTTCTGCGAAGCCCTGGCCGGTTTTAACGCATCCCTGCAAAAAACATCCCTCTTCCGGAAAGAAGCTGCCGCCCCCAAGACCGGGATACGCGCAGCGGATTACGCGGTAAAGCTGGCGGCCTTTGCGGAGATCTGCGAGGAGGGGCTTCCGGCCAGGGTCAAGGCGGCCGCGGAGGAGCTGGAGGGATTTTCCGTTACGGACCTGGGCGCGGCCTCCGCCGACACTCCGGCCTTCGCCGAAACCCTTGCTTCCGCCGTAAGGGAGGCCCTTGACCTTGCCAGGTCCATGGACTATGACGAGGCCGCAGAAAAACTGCGGGCCGCCGTTGAACAGATTAATGCGGGGAGCCTGTCCCCAAACTAGCCAGGCGGCAAAATACGCCGGTTTTTTTACAACAGATCCGAAGGCAGTTCCAGCAGGTTTTGTGCCTCTGTTTCGGGCAGGGTTTGAACATCTTTAAGTTTACGTTCAATCTGCCGGGTACGGGTCCCGGTTTTTTCAAGTTCGGCACTGGCCTGGTCTAATTTTTTCTTTGTCTGCTCCAAAATATCGCCGAATTTTCCGAATTCGGTACGAACGGCCCCAAGGATACTCCATATTTCGCTTGTCCGTTTTTCAACGGCCAGACTCCTGAACCCCATCTGCAGACTATTAAGAAAGGCGGATATGGTCGTAGGTCCCGTAATAGTAATTTTAAATTCATTCTGCATATTTTCGAAAAGCCCAGGTATCCGTAATACTTCGGCATAGAGTCCTTCAAATGGCAAAAACATAATGGCAAATTCGGTGGTATTTGGCGGGTCTATATACTTTTCCCGTATTTCCCTGGCGAATAGTTTAACAACCTTTGCCAGCTCCTTTTGCGAACGATCAATTTCTACAACATCACCTTTGTCATAGGAGGCTAAAAGCATTTCATAATTAACCGTTGGGAACTTTGAATCGATAGGCAGCCAAACAACTTTGCTTGAGTCATCTTTGGAAGGTATTTTTATGGCAAATTCAACATTGTCTTTACTGCCGTCCTTTGTTTTTACGCTTTGTGCATATTGACCGGGCGCAAGAAGCTGTTCCAGGATAGCGCCCAATTGATATTCCCCCAACACGCCTTTTGTTTTTACATTCGATAAAACTTTTTTCAAATCGCCGACGCCGGTGGCTAAATTCTGCATTTCGCCAAGGCCTTTTTGGACAAGTTCCAGCCTTTCGCTTACCAGCTTGAAAGACTCACCCAAGCGGGTTTCCAGGGTTTTATGAAGCTTTTCATCGACAGTTACCCTCATTTTTTCAAGTTTTTCATCGTTGTCTTTGCGTATTTCTTCCAGTTTTTTGCCGGTATCATTGGACAGGTTTTCTATCTTAGCTGAAAATTTCTCCTCGAATTCCTTAAGCGATCTTGCCAATTCCTCTCTGCTTAACCGTGTAGAATTGGAAACCGTATCCTGTACGGCCTTTAGTTCTTTATTCAAAAGATCTGAAAGGGAAAAAAACTTTTTGTCAATTAGCCCTGTAAAATTGGTTATGCTGGTGGAAAATTTCTCTTCGAATGATTTTAGGGATGCCGCCAATTCTTCCCGGATATCCTTTGCGGATTTATTTGATTCATCTCTATTCGTTGCAAAGTTTCTTGAGAATTCATCGCGCATGGATGCTTCATTTTTATCGAGGCGTTTATCATATTCAACAAGCTTCTGCATGACGTGTTCCTGCGAACCTTTTCGTGCCCTTGAGACAAAAAGAATAAAGACGGCAATTTGAATAAGTATAAACGCCAGTATTACCAATTCGATAACTAAATTAAATTCCACAATGTCTCCTTTTTGAACGTGATCTCGATCATGTCCCTGGCCTTGTTTTACGCTTAATTTTCTCCTTTGTCAATCTGATTTTAGCCTAAACACGGACCTATCCCTCAAACATAAGGGCGTTAAGAACCAGGGGGCCGCTTTCCGCAGTAATTTTAATAAGGCTTTCGGTTCCCGCATGGAGTTTAAATTCCGGCGCCGGGGAACAGCCGGGGGGCGCGGCGGGTGAGACCGTAACGCTGCCTAAGAGGCAGCCGTCCTGTTCAACCTTGAGGGAGGCGGGGGCTTGGGCGTTTAGGCTGAGCTTCAGCATGGTCCCCTCCCTGGGCCGGTGAATCGTGTACACGACGAACTCCCCGGCCCCCAGTTCCACCGCGTAAATGCCCCAGCGGGCCCAGCCGGTATCCTCCGTCGCGTCATGGCCTTGCTCCGGCACGACAGCCATGCCGGTTCCGTGCCGGTAGAAGAAGTTTGTTTCCTCCCGCAGGCCGCTGTAACTCTGGCCCTTCCCCGGCAGGGGATCAAAGTCGGAACCCCGCAGGGTCACCGGGGGCCGGCGGAACAGGGCGGCGGTAACTTCCCGGTTTTCCCGGCAGTTTTCGATCTTCATGTTCGCCAGGTACTCGTCCAGCATGGCCGCGGCCTCTTTTTTACCGGGCTTGGGGCCGCCCGTGGTGTAGTTAAGCAGACGGTCCCAATTTTCAGGCTGCTTTACCGAATAGGGGGAATTGAGGCACTCCATCTTTTTCCAGGGCCACACGTTAATCCCGATGTCCAGCTTAAAGGCCAGGGTATACATGGCGGCGTACCAGGGGTTGTTGTTCTCCCCGGTTTCCCCCAGCCACAGGGGTACGTCCAGGCTGTTCCTCAGTTTGGTAAAGGTTTCGTAGGCCGCCAGGTCCGGAGGACAGCCGTAGCGGTGAAAGTGCACCACCATGTTGTCGTCGTACTTTTTCCAGAAGATCAGGGGCTCCGTGGACCAGTGGTGCCCCTCGATGGAAAGGAGGTGGTCCTTATCGATCTCCCGGATTGCCGCGGTCACTTCCCGGTAAAACTGCGCCAGCTTGGGCACATAGTGATCCACATTGGGGTAATCGTAGCGGACCGTGCGGATGGGTTCGTTCAGGAGGTCGTAGCCCCCCACAATCCAGCGGTCCCGGTAGCGGCGGGCCAGTTCCCGCCACAGGGCGATACCCTTGTCCCAATAATCCCGGTCCATAAAAAGCCGGGGCATGTTATCACGGGAGTCGTCAATGTTGTCCCCGGTCTGTCCCCCCGGCGCGCCGTGGAGGTCCAGAAAGGCGTAGATCTTATACTCCTCGCACCAGGAAAGGCAGCGGTCGATAAGGGTAAAACCCTCCTCCCGGAATTTGATTTCGCCGGGCTCATCTTCCATGAAGAGCCGCCAGTTAAAGGGTATCCGCAGGGAATTGTAACCCAGTTCCGCCATCCGCTTGATATCGTCTTTAGTGATATAATTTTCCCGGAACTGCCGCCAAAACCGACCGGCGTACTCAGTACCCGTCAGGTCCCGGATCGTATCCTCAATGTTCCGGGGCCGGTCAAAGTTACGGTTGTCCCGGGCCATCCACATATAGCCCTCGCAGAGCATCCAGTTTCCCAGTCCCCAGCCGTTAAGCAGGACTTCCTCCCCCTTGCCGTTCACGATCCTTTGGCCCCGGGCCTTTAAGAAACCTGCCACCCGTTCCCTGTCCAGTTTTTCCAGCATCTTGGTACTCCTTACCTGGGTTATATTATTTTTCCCGGATAATTAAAAGCTGCCGACCTTGGGCCGACCTTCCTAAAAAAACCGAAATTTTTACACCTTTATGAAAATTTTCTGCCTATCGGGGCCGAAAAAAGGGGCCTTATACTAAAGTTCAATCCGCCTTAGGGGGCATGGTTCCCGCGGACCGGAGGGATACATGAAGCAAGGGCCGGTGACTACCAAGAAAGGGTTTATCGCAAGGCTGCGGAACGAGAAATACCTGCAGATCATGGCCCTTTTGGGCATTGCCTGGATGCTGGTTTTTAATTACGCCCCCATGTACGGAATCCTGGTG
This sequence comes from Treponema sp., assembly GCA_031274285.1. Lineage (GTDB taxonomy): Bacteria > Spirochaetota > Spirochaetia > Treponematales > Breznakiellaceae > JAISFT01. The sequence goes on from JAISQJ010000083.1 coordinate 4,568, forward strand.
GGGTTTAAGCGGAACTACATGATTACCCAGTCCCTCTTTAGTTTCGCTTTTCTCAAGTCCCCCTGGGCCTCGTCCTACGGTTTTCAGCATTTTATCGCCTTTTTTAAGGACACCGAATTTAAAGACATAGTGATTAACACGCTGGGGATCAGCCTGCTTAAGCTGGCCATTGGTTTCCCCCTGCCCATTGTTTTTGCCCTGCTCCTTAACGAGATGAGGAGCCGGCGCTTTAAGCGGGTGGTCCAGACCATCAGCTACCTGCCCCACTTCCTCTCCTGGGTGGTGCTGGGGGGCATCCTTACGACCTGGCTTTCCAACACGGGTTTTTTGAACGAACTGCTGATAAAGGCCGGTTTTCTGGAGGAGGGGATCACCTTTCTGGCCTATCCGCGGTATTTCTGGGGCATCGTGGTGATTTCCGATGTGTGGAAGGAGCTGGGCTGGTCGGCGATCATCTACCTGGCGGCCATTACGGGTATCGATCAGGAACTCTACGAGGCGGCCCAGATAGACGGGGCGGGCCGGCTGCGGCGCATGTGGTCCATTACCCTGCCCTGCATCAAGGGGACGATTACGGTGCTGTTTATCCTGGCGGTGGGGGGGCTTCTCAATACCAACTTTGATCAGATTCTGGTGCTGTGGAATCCCCTTAACGCCCCCCGCAGTAACGTTATTGATATTTATACCTACAACGTGGCCATGCGGAGTCTCCGTTTTTCCTATGCCGCCGCCATTGGATTTTTTAAGTCGGTCTTTGCCTTTATCCTTTTGTTTATCGCCAATAACGTGACCCGGCGGATAAACGAGGTATCCCTCTTTTAAGGAGTTCCCATGAAGGGTAGGACTAAAAAAAGGCGCCTTAAGGGAATCGGTCCGGGGGACGGGATCATTATTGCCGTCATGGTGGTTATATGTTTTGTTACCCTGTACCCGGTTTGGTACACGGTGATCCTGTCCTTTAACGATTCGATGGACGCGCTGCGGGGGGGCATCTACTGGTTCCCCCGGAAATTCAGCCTCCAGAGCTACCGGACCGTGTTCCTGGATAATGCGATTATCAAGGCCTTTAATGTCACCGCCTGGCGCACCCTGATCGGTACGGTGGTCAGCGTGTTTTTTACCGCCATGACGGCCTACGCCTTTTCCAAGAAGTATATCATGGGCAACCGGGTCTACCTGATAATCGGCACCATTACTATGTTTTTTGGCGGGGGCATTATCCCCTACTTTATCCTGCTGCGGAGCATCGGGCTCTACGATACCTTTCTGGTTTACATTATTCCGGCCATGTTCAACTTTTGGAACTGCATCATATTCATGTCATTTTTCCGGGAACTGCCGGCGGGGTTGGAGGAATCGGCAAGGCTGGACGGGGCCAACGATTTTGTCATTTTTATCAGAATCGTTATCCCCCTGTCCATGCCCGTGCTTGCCACCATTGCCCTTTTTAACGGGGTTTACCATTGGAACGATTACTTTGCGGGGGTCATGTACATCAACAACCCGGACCTGCAGCCCATCCAGACCTTCCTCTACCGGATCATCGCCAGCGTTTCCGTGAACCGGGGAACCATTGATATGCCGGCCAGCATCTCCGCCCAGCAGATAAGTTCCCAATCGGTAAAGCTTGCCACCATGGTGGTTACCACCGGCCCCATCATCTGCATCTACCCCTTCCTGCAGCGTTACTTTGTAAAGGGTGTGATGATCGGGTCAATCAAAGGGTAGTACGGGTTCCATTAGGAACCCTGGGGTTCCGTTAGGGGCCCTGAAATATTATGAGGAGGATCCTATGAAAAGAGTAGTGTTACTGTCGTTCATCCTGTGCTGTGCCGCATCCCTGGGATTTGCCGGGGGAAGAAGCGCCGCATCATCTTCCCCGTCGGAGACGGCGGTTGGAACGGCGGATCAGCCGGGCTGGAAGCTCAACGCCTCGAAGCCTGTCCAGTTTGACTGGTACCTTAACTTTAGCTGGTTCCCCCGGCAGTGGGGGCAGTCGGCGGTCTCAAAGTACATCACCCAGCAGACGGGGGTGAATATCCGCTTTATTGTTCCCGCGGGGAACGAGGCGGAGCGGCTTAACGCCATGATCGCCGGCGACTCCCTGCCCGATCTTATTACCCTGGGCTGGTGGGAAAGCCAGGTTGGGATGATGATCGATGCGGGCATGGTGGAACCCCTGAACAAGCTGGCGGAACAGTACGACCCCTATTTCTTTAAGGTCGCCAAACAGCAGATCATCGGCTGGTACAACAAACCGGACGGCAACATCTACGGCTACCCCAACGCGTCCTTTACCCCCGATGATTACGAAAAATACCAGGGTAAGATGAACAGCAACCGGACCTTCCTGGTCCGCAAGGATATGTACGAGGCCATCGGCAGTCCTGACATGACCACCCCCGAAGGATTCCTGGCGGGGCTGCGGGCGGCCAAGGCGAAATTCCCCACGGTAAACGGCCAGCCCATCATCCCCTTTGCCGCCCAGGAATTCAGCGACACGGGGAACGATTCGTTCCAGGGCTACCTGGCTCAGTTCCTGGCCCTGCCCTACGAGGAAAACGGCCAATTCATTGACAACACCGTGGGGCCCCAGAACAGCGACTACATCCGCTGGCTCAAGACCTTCCGCCAGGCGGTCCAGGAAGGGCTTATGCCCATGGATGCCTTTGTGGACAAGCGGGTGCAGATTGAGGAAAAATCCGCCCAGGGCCGGTACTTCTCCCTGCTCTACCAAATCTCCGACATGCGGACCTCCGAAGACGCCCTCTACGCCCAGGACCCCAACATGATTTACATCGCCGTTGACGGCCCCAAAAACAGCAGGGGGAGCGATCCGGTTCTTCCCGGAGGGGCCGGCATTTCCGGCTGGACGGTGACTCTGATCTCCAAGAACTGTAAGGACAAGGCCAGGGCCATCCAGTTCCTCAGCTACCTTATCAGCGAGGAGGGGCAGCTCGCCACCCGCTTCGGCGTGCCCGGCGTCACCTACAACATGGTAAACGGGATCCCCCGGTATCTTCCCGCAATGGAACAACTGAACCTGACGGATAAGAACCGGCAGGAGACCGAATACGGCTTTGATTACACCTACTGGATGCTCATGGATACGGCCTGGGCCCAGCAATTCCCCACGGATCAGGCCCCCTCTATGGAGCCCGCCTATGCCTGGACCCGTCCCTATGTCCGCTCCTACGCCCAGTATGACAACCTGGAACTGACCCCCGGTTCGGATGAGGCCCTGATCTATGACGAGGTTCAGCGCCGCTGGGGCCGGGATCTTCCCCGCCTGCTGCTGGCCAAGACCGACGCCGAATTTGACACCATCTGGAATGAATACCAGCAGTTCAAAAATGACAGGGGCTTTGCCAAGGTCCTGGCCAGGAGAAGTGCATTGCTGGCCGAAAACAAAAAGAAGTTAGGGATACAATAGGCTGCCAGGGGGAACGGGCCGGTTTAGTGGTATAATGGCCGGGCGGAGGAGGCGCATGAAGGGCAGTATCTTTTCCCGGCGCATGGTACTGGTGTATACGCTGATCGTCGCGATCCCCCTGTCCATAACGATCCTTATCGGTACCGAGCGTTTCAGGAGCCTGGAGTACCGCAGGATCATCGCGGCGGCGGAGGCCGATCTAGCGGAATACGCCTCCCATGCCGCCGGGTGCATCGATCTTTTTATGCGGATTGAAAGCGCGGTCTCCGGCAACCGCGGCATGGACGACCTCTTTCTCTTTACCGATAAATCCGACATGGCCGCCGTTATTTTTCAAATCTGGGACCTCTGCGGCGAACTGGAAAGGCTGCAGTTCGCCTCCCCCGGCCTGGGGATCCGCATTTTTGCGGACGATGATCTGATCCCCGAGCGGTGGCCCGTGTTTTTTCATCAGGAACGGCTGCGGCGCCTCTCCCTATCCGGCGGGTCCGGACAGCGGTGGCGGTACGGCTACCCCGGCGAGATACTCCAGCCCGGAGGGACAGCCATGGTGTCTTACACTACGGAGCTGATTCTGCGGAAGCGCCGCATCGGCGACCTGCAGGTCCTTATGCCCATGGCGGAATTTTTCCCCCTCCTGTACCGGGGGGACGGGCGGCTCTCCTTTGTCTTTTCCGGCGCTTCCGCCCTGGGGGAGGCCCCCGGAGGGGAAAGCCTTGGGGGGCCGGCAAGGGACCGGCTGCTCCGGGCTGCGCTGGGGCAGGAACGGGGCGTTTTACCAATCCAGGACCGTGGAAAAAAACGTTACCTCCTGTGGCAGCGACCGCCGAACAGCGATCTGCTCTTTGTCAGGGACTGCGCCGGGGAACTGGGCGGGGCGGGGATACGGTCCCTAAGAACCGCCGCGGGAATCGGGGTTGTCCTTTCCACCGCCCTCCTTTTCTTTATCATCAGGTCTGTCACCCGCCGCTTGATGGGCCGCCTTTACCGGATCATGAACAGCATGGGGGAGATTAGGCGGGGAAACCTGGACATCAGTATTACTGAGGAGGGGCACGATGAGATTTCCGGCATAGCCGGGGCCTTTAACAACATGGTCAGCCGCATCAGGGAACTTATCGCCCAGATAACCCTGGAGCAGCGGCTGGTGACGGAGACGGAACTAAAGGCCATGCAGAACCAGATCAATTCCCACTTTCTCTACAATGCCCTGGAAACGATCAAGATGCAGGCGGAACTGCGCAGCGAAACGGCCATTGTGGAAAGCATTACCCTCCTGGGTAAGATGCTCCGCTACTGCCTGGGTTCCGGCCAGGGCCGGGCCGCGATTCGGGAGGAACTGGGATACATCCGCTCCTACATCGGTTTTCTCAATATCCGCAACGATTACCGCATCACCCTTAAAGAAACGCTGGACCCCTCCTGCCTGGATTGCCAGATTCCCAAGATGCTGATCCAGCCCCTGGTGGAAAACGCCTTTCACCACGCCATAGAGCCGGAGGGGGAGGACGCGGTAATAGAACTGCTGGCGGAAAGGAAAAACGGGGTCCTCTGGATCAGCGTCCGGGATTACGGCCCCGGCATTAAGGCGGCGGAACTGGGGGCCATTGCCGGGGGAGCCGAAAAAAACGGGAACGGCATAGGACTGAGCAACATACGGCATAGGCTTTCCGCCTTTTACGGCCCCCAGTGGAAACCGCATATTGAAAACGCGGCGGGCGGGGGGACCCTGGTCCGCATCCCCATACCGGAACACCCCCAGCCATGATTAAAATACTCATCGCCGACGACGAAAAAAATATCCGGGCCGGGATAGGGAAGATCCTTACCGAAGAATTCGGGACCGAGGAATTCGGGATCGGGAAATCCGACGCCGGGGAATCCGGCGAAGGCATCGCCCTTTTTGAGGCTAAAAACGGCGAAGAGGCCCTGGAACTGGCGGCCCGGGAACATCCCGATATTCTTATCACCGATATTAGGATGCCCAAGATGGACGGCTTGGAACTGATGCGCCGGATCCGCCTGTCCCTGGGCAACGAAAAGATGAACCTTATCGTACTTTCCGGTTACGATGAATTTCTCTATGCCCAAAAGGCTATCAGTTTTCGCGCCGCCGCTTATATCCTAAAGCCGGTGGACCGGAAAGAGCTTACCGAATCGGTGCGGAGCGTCATGCCGGCCCGAGGGACGACCGGAAGATCGGGGGAACTATCCGCCGGGGCGCCCTTGGCGAAAAACAGCGAAGGCCGTTACCGCCTTATTGAAGAAGCCGTCGTCTGGATCGAAGCCCACCTTGGCGAACCCATTACCATGGCCCAGGCGGCGAATCAGGTCTCGGTCAATTACTCCTACTTTTCCGAAAAATTCAAAGCGTATACCGGCTTCCACTTTAACGAGTACCTCAAGCGGCGGCGCATTGCCCTTGCCATGCGGCTGCTGGCGGAGGGAAACTACCGGATCTACGAGACGGCGCAAAAATGCGGCTACCGGGATGTAAAATATTTCCTGCGGCAGTTTAAGGAAATCGCCGGCGTAAGCCCCGGCAAATGGCGGTGGAAGGGCTGCTAAGTCCCCAGGCAGGTACCCACGGCCAGGGCGGTATCGAGCATATAGTGGCCGGCAGGTACGTTCTTCACCTTCCCCGAAGGGACGCTGAGGTCCACCGAGTCGATAGAATCCCCGATCAGGGCCACCATCCTGCCGTATTTTCCCTTGGCCAGGAGGTCGGCCGCCGCGGTGCCCAGGCTGGTGGCCAGGACCCGGTCGGAGGCGCTGGGTATGCCCCCCCGCTGCACATAACCCAGGACCGTAGCCCTGGTTTCCATGCCGGTTTCCTCCTCAATCTCCCGGGCCACCCGGTAGCCGATGGAGGGGTGGACGGTCTCCGCCCGGTACTTCTTCCGTTCCTTTTTGTCCATGGCGGCCTCCGCCGTGGAAAGGGCCCCCTCGGCAACCACCACAATGGAGTAGGTTTTTCCCTCACCGGCCCGCTGTTCCAGGTGCCGACCGATGGCCTTGATGTTGTAGGGAATCTCCGGGAGCAGGATCACGTCCCCGCCGCCGGCAATTCCCGCATAAAGGGCAAGCCAGCCCGCCTTGTGGCCCATAAGTTCGATGACGATAACCCGGCTGTGGCTTTGGGCGGTGGAGTGGAGGCGGTCGATGGCCTCGGTCCCAATGGCCAGGGCGGAATGGAAACCAAAGGTCCGGTCGGTGCCCACAATATCGTTGTCGATGGTTTTTGGAAGGCCCAGCACATTGAGCCCCTCGCAGGAAAGCCTATACCCCGTGGTATTAGTGCCGTTCCCCCCCAGCACCACCAGGCAGTCCAGGTTCAGCTTCTTGTAATTGTCCTTGATGGCCTGAACTTTGTCGCCCTCTATTTCACTGTCGCTTTCCCCCTTCTTGGTCTTGAAGGGTTTCTCCCGGCTGGCCCCCAGGATGGTCCCGCCCCTGGTAAGAATGCCGTAGGTATCCAGGGGCCGCAGGTAGCGCCAGTTATCCTGGATAAGGCCCAGGTAGCCGTTGGCGATGCCCACAATGTTCATGCCGTAGCGGTCGTAAGCGGCCCGGCATACCCCCCGGATGGCCGCGTTCAGCCCCGGACAGTCCCCTCCGGCGGTAAGGATGCCGAAGGTCTTGGTTGCGCTGTACCTGTTCCCCATGAGTGCCCCCCTGCAGAGTATAAGGGCTGTCCGGTTTACAGGGAATACCTTTTCCGGTAAAAAGGATCATGGCCTTTTCCAGGGTCCTGCGCCCCCTGTTCCTCTTTTTTTGCCTTGGGTCCCTTTACCCCCAGGAAGACGGCGGCTTTCCCCTGCTTATCGGTACCGGGGACGGGCTCTACGGCCTGGACCTGTGGGGCGATCTGAGCCTCCTGTGGCAGGGCGGGGAGGTGCGGCAGATTGCGGCTGCGGGGAACTCCTGGGCCCTCCTCTCCGGCGCCGGAGTTTTTTGGTCCGATGACCTTTTCCACTGGGAAAACCGCAGCGCCGGGCTTCCGGTAAAAACAATAAAACTTTACCAGGACGGAGAAAAATCATTCCTCCCCATGGTACAGGAACTCAAGGACCTGATGATCCACCCCGGCAATCCCAATGTTATGGTCAGCGCCACCAAGGACACGGTTTACCTGTCCAGAAATGCGGGGCGCTCCTGGGCCGGCCTGGGGATGCCTCCCTACCGGACCAACGGCATCAAGGCCGTAGCCGCCGCCTTCCTGCCGGAGCTGACGGTCTTTCTTTCCCACAGCGTCTACGGAATCCATTATATTCAGCCCGATAAACCGGGGGCCAAATGGACGGAGCTTAACACCGGCATTGAAAAGCTTGAGACCACGGATAACGCCGATGAGATCGCCGATATCGCGGTGGTCCAGAGCGCCGGCGCGCCGGCGCTGATCTACATTTCCCAGAGCTTCCGCCGCCGGATTTATACGCTGGATTGGGGGCGCAAACAGTTTAAGCTCCTCTGGGCCGATCCCGCCGGGGGTCTGGGGACCATCGACTCCCTGAGCCCGGTAATGCCGGAGGAGGATTCCCCAGCGCCGGGCCTAAGGGGGCTCCGCTTTGTGGCGGAAGGCATGGTGGCGGAACTGAGTCACCGGGAGGGGCCGGGGGCCTATTTTAACCGGACGGATATTCTGGAAATTGTCCGGGAGATTCCCTCTTACCTGGGCCTTGAGCCCCTGTGCCTGGTGATCCGCTCCCCCCGGCAGGGACCGGATGGGAAGGCCTCAACGGAAAACCTGATCAACCTGCATGAACTGTGGCTGCTTTTTGAGGACCGGGCCATACGGCCGCAGGCTGAACAGGCCCAGGGCCGGGAAGGGCTTTACCTCCCGGTTAACCGCGCCATGGAAAGCGGGACTCTCAAGCCCTACCTGGATATCCTGGCCGAGCGGAACCTGAACATGGTAGTCATCGACATGAAGGATGATTACGGCCGGCTGCGCTTTGAGCCCCGGAACCCGGACATCGCCCGCCGGGGTCGGGTTTTCCGCCCCCTGGACATCGATGCTTTTCTTGGGGAAATGAAGGGCCGGGGCATCTACACCGCCGCCAGAATCGTTGTTTTTAAGGACCCGGTGCTGGCCGACCGGGAGGGGGGAAAATACGCGGTCTGGGATTCCGCCGCCGGAAAGGCCTGGGCGGGCTACTATGATACCCGGCGCAGAAAAACTACGGCCCAGGAGCAGGCGGAGGAGAAAAAGAATTCCCCCGATATAGAAATCCTCCCCGCCCAGGACCCGGACTACGAGATTCTCCGCAGTTACTATGATGAACGCTGGGTGGACCCCTATTCGGAAGAGGTGTGGGACTATATCGCGGATATCGCGGTGGAACTGCACAGCCGGGGCTTTGACGAGATTCAGTTTGACTATATCCGCTTCCCCACCGACGGAGCCAACCTGGAAAATGCCCGCTACCGCTGGCAGGAGCGGGGCATGGACATGGAATCCGCCATCGTATCATTCCTGCGGCATATCCGTTCCCGGCTGGACGCCCCCCTATCCATCGATATCTATGGGGCCAACGGCTGGTACCGCACCGGGGCCCGCACGGGCCAGGAGGTGGAACTCCTCTCCCGGTACGTGGATGTGATCTGCCCCATGTACTACCCCAGCCACTTTGAACAGGATTTTTTAGCCCAGAGCCCCGCGGAACTGCGGCCCTACCGGATCTACTATCAGGGCGCCCAGCGTACCGCCCGCATCGGCCGGGGAAGGATCATTGTGCGGCCCTATGTGCAGGCCTTTTACCTTAACGTATCCTACGACCGCCGGTACTACGGCCCCGATTACGTGCGCCGCCAGGTCGAGGGGGTCCGGGACGCGGGCCGGGGGGGCCTAACCTACTGGAACAACTCCGGCCGCTACGACGACATCCCCCTGCCGGGGGACTTCAAGGAAACCCTGAGCAGGCCATAAACCCGGCGACTCCTAAAGAACGCTCCTAGTTCGCCCGCTCCCCGCCGTAGAGCCTTATTATTTCCTCCGGCGGCTTGCCGTTTTTTAACAGTTCAATCATTTCCTGCCTTGCCTTCTCTTTACCACGGGCTTCACCACGGGCCTCACCACGGGCTTCGGCTTTAGTCTTTATTCTTGTTCCCAGGGCGGATCTCTCAAGCACTTCCTCTACCGTCAAGTCTCCCATCGCCAATACCTCCTCGAAAGCATCAATATTCGCTTTAATTATAACCTCTAAATACGCCTGTAGATACGCCTCGGCCCCGCGATTCGCGCTCTCCCTTAGGATCCTGTCCAGGTTTCCCGCCGTCAAACCGTGGTTAAGCCCCTTTAGCCATAGGGCGTCTTCCCCGGAAAGCCTCCCGCTGTCTATAAACTGAATGGGAAACCCCATCCCGGCGCCGACCGCCGCATAGATGCCATCTGCCTTTTCTTCCACCGCCCAGCCATAGATATCTGTCAGGTGGCTTACCGCATTCCGGGGATACCCTGCCCAAACAATGGTAAGCGTTAATTCTTTTACAGAAAGATGGTTTAACGACGCATACAAATAGCAATAGGCCATGGCTTTATTAAAGTCATCTATGGAAAAATTGTCACCGGGGCTCTTGTATTCCACAATATTGTCATGCCGAAAAATCGCCGCTAAATTCTTCTTGATGGCAATCTCCCGTTTCTTTTTTATGATGAGCGCGTCAATCCGCAAAGGTTCGGTGGTAAGCGGGTACTCATCCATAAATAACAGCGCATCTCTATATTCATCCAGTTCCAATTGGATTGCGCCGTAAAAGGCCTGGTGCCAATTGATCCGTTCTTCGCTCAAGATTACCCCCTCCCCCCCTTGCCCACAGGGCAACAACCGGTCTAATGCCAGGGAGGATACACCCGGGGCTAATCAGATGTATCCTCCATAAAGAGTAAATACTGTTGCCCTGTCTGGCAACTACCCCGAAATGCCTCATTTTAAAATGTTACCGAAAGCCCTGGATGCCTCATTTAGAAAATGTTACCGTAGTTGCGGCTGTTCCTGCGTCTGGACACGGTTGGCCTGAGCGAGCCGACGA
>JAISQJ010000084.1 GCA_031274285.1 Treponema sp.
CAGGGGCCCGGAACGGGGACCCTTACCCTGTTCCTGGCCTCCGGGGAGGGGCCCGCCTTTGCCCGGTCGGCCACCGGCAGGGATTTTCCCGAAGACGCCCTGGGGACCATAGCCTACGAGCTGACCCTGAGGGGGCCCTCCGGCGAGACCCTGGTCCGGACCCTTATCGGCGGCGGCCCCCACAGCCTTACCCTGACCCTGGGGGCCTGGCAGGTGGAGGTCAGGGCCCTTATCGGCGAGGTGCCCATAGGGACGGGGAGCTCGGCCCTGCATCTTACCGGGGGGGATAACCGGGCCCGCCTTTCCATGACCCTGAACCAGGGGGTTGCCCTGGCCCGTGACGAGGCGGAACTTGCAAACGAAATTACAGCCGTGGCGGCGGGGGGCAGCGGCGTGATTCTTCTCACCGGGGATATCGACTTAAACTCATTTATCGATATAGACAACGGTAAAACTATCACCCTCCTGGCCGCGGGCCCCGCCCGGACCCTGCGCCGCATTAGCGGCGGCATAAGAACAAGCCCCGGCCTCCTCCATTCCGGCGGTGTCCTTACCCTGGGCAGCGCGGGGGAACGGGGCAAGCTGGTCTTTGACGGCCTGGGAGTCCCTTCACTCGATAGTATCCTTGATGTAGACACCGGCGGTACCTTGATTATCGACGGTAATACCGAAATAACACGAGGGGTACGGTCTGTCAATGGCGGTGGGGCGATACTGGCCGGTCCTCTCAGCGTCTTGGAGATGCGGAGTGGGAAGATCACCGATTGCCGCGCTCAAGACGGCGGCGCGATAGACGTTCAGGGCGGCTCCTTTATCATGCGGGGCGGGGAGATCAGCGGTAATACTGCGCGCAGCGGCGTAATTGGCCAGGGCGGCGCCATCCGTATATGGGGTGGTAGCGACGACGACAGTTTTACCATGGAGGGGGGTCTTATCAGCGGCAATACCGCCAATCTGGGCGGCGCCGTAGCTATACAAGAAGGCGGCAGTTTTACCATGAACGGGGGCCTCATCAGCGGCAATACCGCCGACGGGGGCGGCGGGGTGTTACTCCTCTCTAACAGTCTTTCCCCCGTTGGTAATAACACCTTTACCATGCGGGGCGGGGAGATCAGCGGCAATACTGCGCTCTTTGTCGGCGGCGGCTTTGGCGGCGGCGTGTTCGTTGATAATCCCGCCCCTTACGATACCAACCGTTTTTTCATGGAAGGGGGCCTCATCCAAAACAATACCGCCGCCAATGGCGGCGGCGTAACGGTTGTGGGTAGTAATACCGGCAACACCTTTACCATGACCGGCGGCCTTATCGGCGCCAATACCGCTACCGTGAGCGGCGGCGGGGTGTATGTGAATACCACCTCCAATATCGGTATCACCGGCCCGACCTTTGCCAAGCGGGGCGGGACCATTGCCGGCGATAATACCGCCCCGGCGGGCCCGGCGGCCTATGGGGACACGGTCCCCCCCAAGGTACGCAGCGCCGAAGCGGGGCCGGGAGTACGGCTCTATTGCAGCGGTAATACTACGGTTATTGATCCGCTGGATAGTTTTGATACCGGGCCCAATTGGAACTGATGCCCCCGGTAAGGCGGACCGAAGCGCCGGTCTATTCAATCAAGCAGGTTTCGGAAAAGACCTCCCTGCCTCCCCATGTGCTGCGGTACTACGAAAACGAAGGGCTCCTCCCCGCGGTGGCCCGGAGCCGCAGCGGGATCCGCCGCTATCAGGAGGGCGATCTTGAGTGGCTGGCCCTTATCTGCTGCCTGAAAAATACCGGCATGTCCATCAAGCAGATAAAGCATTTCATGGAACTCAGCATGGAGGGGGACCGGACCCTCAGGGAACGGTGCGAACTGCTGCGGGAGCATAAACGGAACGTGGAGGAACAGATCAGGGAAATGGGGAAGCATCTGGAAAAGGTAACCGGCAAGCTGGCGTATTTCACCAAACAGTACGAAAAATACGCGGGGAACCCTTAATGGAACTGTCCATCATCGGCTACGATCCCGCGGGGGCCTGGATCAGGAAGGAGCGGACCGTGGAAGAACTGCTGTGCCACCGGAATCCCGCGGGCCTTACCTGGATCGACATGGACGGCATCGATCAGGGGGACGAGGTGAACCGTCTGGCCGAGGCGTTCCGCATCCACCCCCTGACGGTGGAGGATATTTTGGACACCAGCCACCGGCCCAAGGCGGAGGAATTCGACGATTACCTTTTCATCGTCCTCAAATCCCCCAAGATCGAAAGCGACCGGGAGGGCCTGGATTTTGAGCAGATCTCCCTGGTGGTAACCGAAAATACGGTGCTCAGTTTCCAGGAAAAACCAGGGGATCACTTTGACGGCATCAGGAAAAGGATTCTCAACAACGCCGGCAGGATCCGCCGCATGGGTTCCGCCTACCTGGCCTGGGCCATCATGGACGCGGTGGTGGATGCCTATTCGGTCTTTTTGGACAGCATCGGTAACGGCATCGAGGAATTTGAGGAACGGGCCATGGACGATAAGGACCGGCATATCATCCCGGACATTCAAAAGATCAAGCAGGACCTTATCAGGATGAGGCGGGCAGTCTGGCCCCTGCGGGAAAGCGTCCAGGCCATCACGCGCCTGGATTCGGAACTCATAGGGCCGGAGCTTATCCCCTTCTTCACCGATCTCCACGGCAACATCATCCAGGCTGCGGACAGCGTGGAAACCTACCGGGAACTCATTGCCGGGGTCATCGAGGTGAACCTTTCCGCCGTATCGAACCGGATGAACAGCGTTATGAAGGTGCTCACCATCATCTCCACCATTTTTATTCCCCTCACCTTTATCGTGGGGGTCTACGGGATGAATTTTAAGTACATGCCGGAACTGGATCAGCCCCTGGCCTACCCGGTTACCTGGGCGGTGATGATCCTCATCGCCCTGGGGATGCTGCTGTTCTTCAAGCTGCGCCGCTGGCTTTAGCGGGTATGATCTATCCGGTAAACGGCGAATCCCTGGCCCTGGCGGCCGCGGCCATTCGCGCAGGCGGCCTGGCCGCCTTCCCCACGGAAACGGTTTACGGCCTGGGGGGGGACGCCTTTAACCCCCTGGCCCTGGCCGCTATTTTCGAAGTCAAGGGCCGCCCCCGTTTCGATCCGCTGATAGTCCACATCGCCGGCCTGCTGACTCTGGAGGAAGTGGCGGACCTTTCCCGCCTGGACTCCCGGGCCAGGGAGCAGGTGGAGCGTCTGGCCGCATCATGTTGGCCCGGCCCCCTGACCCTGGTCCTCCCCAAGCGGGAATCGGTGCCGGACCTGGCTACCGCAGGCCTTTCCACCGTGGCGGTCCGCTTCCCCGCCCACCCTGCGGCCCGGGAGCTTATCCGCCTTTCCACCGGCGCGGTGGCGGCCCCCAGCGCCAACCGCTTCGGCTGTCTTTCCCCCACCAGGGCGGAGCACGTGGCCGAGCAGTTGGGCGGCAGGGTGGACATCATCCTGGACGGCGGCTCCTCCGGCGTGGGGCTGGAGTCCACGGTCCTGGATATGTCGGCTTTCCCGCCCCGGATACTCAGGCCCGGCGGCCTTGCACGGGAGGCCCTTGAGCGTATCCTGGGGCCCCTGCCCCCTGCCGGGCCGCCGGATGCGTCCGGGCCGCAAGTCGCGCCGGACAAACTCCGCACGCCTGGCGAGCTTCGCTCGCCCGAGCTGCGCTCGCCAGGAATGCTCTCAAGCCACTACGCGCCCCGGACCCCGCTTTACCTCCACGGCCCCGGCGCGATCCCGCCCTGGGAGAAAGATTCCGGCTGGCTCTTCTTCAGCGCCCAATCGCGGGATCGCTGGCATCCGGGCCGCGGGGCGGAACCGCGGGGGGCCGTGGAGGTCCTGTCCCGGGAGGGGGACAGCCGGGAGGCGGCGGCCCGTCTTTTTGAAGCCCTCCACCGGCTGGACAGGCTGGGCCTCCGCCGCATCCACGCCGAGCTTGCCCCCCCCCAGGGCCTGGGGGAGGCCATCAACGACCGCCTGGGCCGGGCCGCCGTCCACTAAAGGCCGCCTTTTTCTTAAACCACAAGGTCACACATTGCTATATTCTCCATTTTTTCATAAAATACCCCCATGAATCCGGTGTTATTCATAACCCTCAATATCTCCCCGTGTATGCACCGGGGGCCACAAAAACAGAATCTAAAACAAAGACAAAAATAAAATTTGTCCAATTGTTTTTTTCCCTGTTTGTTTTACTGTCCCTGTTATGGTTTTTGTTCGCCTTTAATACCGTTTCCCTGGAACAGTTGGTGTACCATTTTTTAATGCCCCTTAACGGGGCCAATTTGAGCATCGTCCTTAAATTCTTTGTTGACGTGATCATAAATTCGCTTATCCTGACTGTCTTTTTGTTTTTTATCAGCGGCCTGGAACTGCAGTATAAAAAAGCCGGCAGCCTATGGCGCGTATCATTTAATAAATACCGGAAAAAGGCGCTGTTGGCGCTGCAGGTCCTTTTGGCCCTGGCCTCGCTTGTTATTCTGATACGGGCAGACGCTCCCGCGCTGGTCATGCGTTTCTTTGAGGGGCCCTCCCTGTTTTACGAAGAGCATTACATCGATCCGGCGGGCCTTAACTTTTCATTCCCCCCGGAAAAACGCAATTTAATCGTAATATTTGTGGAATCCCTGGAAACCGGTTTTTTCAGCACCGCCCGGGGCGGCGCCTTTGCGGAAGAACTGATACCGGAGGTCTACGATATGGCCTCCGGCCATATCAATTTCAGCCACTCGGATACCGTGGGCGGCGCAAGCCAGGTGTACGGCACAGGCTGGACCATGGCGGGAATTGTGGCGTCTTACGCGGGAATCCCCTCGGTAGCCGGGATGAACGAGGGCTACGGCGAGATGATGATGGGGAAAAAGATTTTACCGGGAATTACCACCATCGGCGACATACTTGCCGGCCAGGGCTACCGTAATTATTTTATGCTCGGTTCAAAGGGAGAGTTTGCCGGACGGGACAACTTTTTTATAACCCACGGAAACACCGAAATATTAGACTATCATTATTTTCACGGCAACGAATATATTCCCAAAAATTATTATGTGTGGTGGGGCTTTGAGGACCGGAAGCTCTATGCCTTTGCCAAAGAAAAGTTATCGCAGCTAGGCAAATCGGAGAATCCCTTTTTCTTTACCCTGCTGACCGCCGATACCCATTCTACCGACGGATACCTCGACGATAAGGCGGAGACGGCATACCCCTCCAAGTTCAAGAATGTATTAGCCGATATGAGTAAACAGCTCCATGACTTTATAACCTGGCTTAAAGGCCAGGAATTCTATGAAAATACGACGGTTGCGATCCTGGGCGATCACCTCTACATGGATGGGAGCATCTTTTCCGATCGAACCGCGGACCGGCGCCCCCTGAACGTCTTTATTAATTCACTGCTCCCGGGCGATCATGTAAAAAACAGGGAATTTTCCCACTTCGATCTCTTTCCCACCCTGATCGATTCCATCGGCGGGACCTATGATGTCGGCGGGCTGGGGCTGGGACGCTCCATGAGCCGGGGCGGAAAAACCCTGCTGGAAACCATGGGATCCCAGGCGCTGGGGTCAAACCTGGCCAAAAAATCCCTGGTCTACCGGTCGTTTTTTAAGGAATAGCCCCGCGGTCATGCTCCGCTCAGGCGGATCAGGACCGGCCCGGGGATTTCATTGTCTGAACTTAAACGGCGTCCCGCTTTATCTTTTTGGTGGTGGTCATCTCCATGGGTTCGTCCAGGATAGTGACCCGCTGGATTTTCTGGTAGGAGAGGAGCCGTTGGCTCACCTCGGCGACGATCTTTTCGATCCGGGCCTTTACCAGTCCCTTATCCGTGCCGCCTGAATCCTTAAAGACTTCCAGGTTGGGGTAGACCAGGGCTTCGATCACCTCGATCTTCATCTTCCGGTCCTGCACAAAACCCCGGACCAGGATCTGATCGATCTCATCGAAAAGCTGGAATTCGTTTTCAATCTCCTCGGGGTAAACGTTCTTGCCGCCCTCGGTAACGATGGTGTTCTTGGCCCGGCCCGTGAGGTAGAGGTAGTTCTCCTCGTCCAGGTAACCCAGGTCCCCGGTTTTAAGATAGCCGTCCGCGGTAAACGCGGCGGCCGTATCCTCGGGCAGTTCGTAGTAGCCCTTCATCACCATGGGACCCTTGACGATCACTTCGCCGATACCCCGGTCGTCGGGGTCCAGAATCTTCATATCCGCCTGGGGCACCACCTTTCCCACGCTGGTTTCCTTGTAGCGGCTTATGGGGTTCAGGTTGATAATGGGGCTGGTCTCCGTAAGGCCGTAACCCTGGACAAAATCTATGCCCAACTGGTTGTACTTTCTAAACACGCTGGGGGCCAGGGGGCCGCCGCCGCAGATGCAGACCCGCAGGGTCGAAAGGGAGGCCTGCTCCAGCACCGCATGGAAGATTTTCTTGCCGGGGTTCACCTTAAAGACCTTCTTGATGAAACCGGAAAGACCCATGAGGGCGCAGATAGCCCCGTAAACCAGGGGCCCCTTGGCCCGAATTCCCCGGAGTATCCCGGCCAGGAGTTTGTTAAAGAGCATGGGGACCCCCAGGAGCATGGTGATCTTTCCCAGCTTGAGTTCCTTCAGGATCACCGGGGTAACCATCTTCTTCCCGAATACCATCTCCGCGCCGGTGGAAATGGTTTCGATGAATACCGCCAGCATGGTGTACGCATGGTGGAGGGGGAGGAGCGCGTAGAACACGTCGGTGTGGTACACGGGGAAGGGAGTGCCCTGGGACAGGTAACAGTCGGAGACCAGGTTTTTGTGGGTCAGCATGACCCCCTTGGGCCTTCCCATGGTGCCGGAGGTGAAGAGGATCGCGGCCAGGTCTTCTTCCTGGGCCTCCTCAATCTCCGCCGGGGGCCCGTCCAGGTCGTAGACATAGGTCCCGATTCCCCTTTTCAGGGACACCAGTTCCCCCGGAATCCCCAGGGCCCGGTAGTGTTCGTACTTTTCCTCGTCCACAAAGAGGAGCTTTGCGCCGGAAGTCCTTACCAGCAGGTCCGATTCCTCGTTTTTAAGCTGGTAATCGATGGGAACCACCGTGGCCCCCGCAAAGAGGACCCCCAGGTAGGCCACGGTCCATTCGGGGGAATTTTTCCCCGTTACCCCCACCTTATCCCCCCGGCGGATCCCCTTGCTGTAGAGGGCCCTGGCCGCGGCCTCGATAAGCTTGAGGGCTTCGTTATAGGTCAGGCTGATCCGGTCCGGTTCATAGACCGTAAAACAGGGCCGTTCCCCGTACCGGGAACAGATGATCCGGTACATCTCCGGCAGGGTAGGCCACTGGCCTTTGAATTCCTTTCCGCGGTAAGAGTCTAAAAAAGCCCAGGGTATAAATTCAGCGCCCATACGATTCCTCCAAAATTATCAAATCAGATCGGCAGTCGATTTTAGACCCCCCGTAGGGCGGCCGGTTGCAAAATCCCCCGTAAAGAAGCGCCGCGCCTTCCCGGTAAAGTATACTACGGACAGGGCAAATCGTCACGTTGAACGTTGACCGGCGGGGGACGGGTATCTATAGTGATGATATGGCGGAAATGGATACCCTGGAACGGCTGGTCAACCGTCTTTCCCTGGAAGAACGTCACAAGATGTTTGAAAAGCTGCGGTCCCTCTCGACCCTGCCGGGGGAAAATCTGTACCCCGCCGCCGAAGAACCGGCGGAGGAGCCGGGACTGGATGCCCAGTACGGCCGGCTGCCCTGGTACTACCGCCTCTATTACTTCATCCTGAGCTTCTTCAAGGGCAAGGCCCCCCAGCAGATCTTCCTCGATTCCCGAATCGCCAAGCTGGGCCGCCGCATCGATCTGGAATACCCGCGCTTTTACGACTCCCAGGGGGCCCTGCTCCTGGAGGAATTTTACCGGCTCCTGGCGTCCCTCAAGGAGGAAGCCCGCTTTTTTTTTGACGCGCTGGACGCTTCGGTAAACCGCGACCGGGGCGGCTTTTTCGCCTTCCTGGGTTCCCTGGAAATGGCGGAGGTCCACCGCCGGCTGGAAGCCGAGACCGAACCACAAAGGGTGCGGGAAAGGAACCCCGCCCTTCCCGAAGCGGAACTCCGGCAGGCGGCCCTGCGGGCCATGGAGGAGGCCTTCGGCACGATTACCGAAGCCCAGCGGTCCGTCATGTACCAAAACGCCCGATCCCTCTACTGCCTGAAAGAACTGGCCTCCTTTCTCTACGACCGGATCCTCCTGGCCTTTAGCGGCGGCGAAAACCAGAGCTGTTCAATCAACGTGGTCAAAGACATGCTGGGGTCCCTCAATAACATTCTCTTTTCCCTCAAGGCCCCCCCCTCCGTCGCCCTGCTGGAATCCCTTTTTATCTTTATCCTGCAGGAACGGTCCGTGGAACCGGGCTTTGACCACGGCCAGGAGCTTCAGCGGCTCCTTCGCCGGGCGGAGGGAGCCCTGGCCAATATCAGGAACTTTAACAGGCGCCTGCCCCTTACCCTGATTCTGCGCTGCGGAAACCGGGATATGTCCTACACCCCCCGGCAGATCTCCGGCGGCGAGGACTGGTACGCCGTATACCGGGACTACTGGCGGCGTTACATCGGCAGCCGTTTTTCGGCCTACCTGAAGGATCGCCGTTACCGGGAACTGCGGGAAGCGTACCATGCCTTTTTCCACGGCCTGGAACCGTCGCCCCTGGAGTACGCCCTTTCGGAGGCCAGGCCCGAGGGCCTTCCTGTGACCGGCGCCCTTTCCCTGGCCTTCCTGCTCAACTTTCATACCCTGATCTTTATGCCGGTCATCAATGCCTGTTTACTGCCCATGGCCGCGGACGGGGAATTTATCAGGAAAGAAAACCGGGCCGAATTTACCGGGGGCTACAACGATCTGGCAAAACTCGGCCAGGATATCCTCAACCTTGACGGGAAGATGGCCCCCGACGGAATCTACGGCGAGCGTTACGCCCAGGCCCGGCAGGATATGTCCTCCCTCCCGGTAAAGCGGCGGAAGATTCAGCTGGTCCTGGAAGACGCGTCCGAAGAGGCTCAGGCGATCATCGAACGGACCAAGGCGGCCATTGAAAGTACGGTGAACGTCATGACGGGGATATTGAAAAAGGAGGGGGGCGGCAAGTACGATTCCCTTTCCAATATGGCGGCCCTGGAGGCGAAGATTCCGAATTTCAAGGCCATGCTGGAAGATTCCCGTGACCGGCTCAAGGAAGCTTTGAGGATTCTGGGCAATGTCGCCGGCCTGGAAGCGGAGTCCCTAAGCGCCTAGTACCTTGTTCAGGCTAAAAATTTTTTTCAAAAAGCGGAGGCAGAGATGCTGGATTACCGAAGCTCCTGGAAGACACTTATCGCCGGGGCCTTAAACAAATTACTGTCGGACCAGGGGCTGTGGCCGCCGGGAAGCCCGGCCCCGGTGGAGGCCGCCCAGGTGATCGTAGAAAATCCCCCCCGGCCGGAGCTGGGGGACCTGGGGTTTCCCATGTTCGGCTACGCCAAACTTTTCCGCCAGGCCCCCCCAAAAATCGCCGCGGCCCTCTGCGATCACTTTAGCTTGACCCCCGTGCCGGGGGGCAGCTTTAGCGTCGAGGGCCCCTACCTGAACCTGCGCCTTGACCGGGGGGACCTGGGGGACCGGGTCCTCAGGGCCATTCTGGGGGGGGAGGGCGGCGCGGCGGCCTCCGGCCAGGATCAGCACCCGGCGGCCTCCTTCCCCTTCGGACGGCCCGGCGTCCTGGCCGGCCAAAGGGTAATGGTGGAATTTTCCAGCCCCAATACCAACAAACCCCTGCATCTGGGGCACCTGCGCAACCAGGCCCTGGGGGAAAGCATCTCCCGGATCCTCAAAGCCAACGGCGCGGAGGTCTTTAAGGTCTGCATCATCAACGACCGGGGAATCCACATCTGCAAGTCCATGCTCTCTTACCAGGAACAGGGCCAGGGCAAAACCCCGGAATCCGAAGGGGTAAAAAGCGACCGTTTTGTGGGGGACTGGTATGTCCGTTTTAGCCGGGATCTGAAAAACGAGACCGAAGCCCTGGTTAAGGAAAGGGGGCTGGATAAAAAAGAGGCCGAGGCCCAGGCCCCCCTTACGCAAAAGGCCCAGGCCCTGCTCCGCCAATGGGAGGCCGGAGACCCGGAAACCGTGGAACTGTGGAAAAAGATGAACGCGTGGGCCGTGGAGGGCATGAAAAAAACCTGGGACCGCACAGGCGTCTCTTTTGACAAGTTTTATTACGAAAGTGAAACCTACCTGCTGGGAAAGGACGAGATCCTCAAGGGGCTGGAAAAAGGCGTCTTCTACCGGGACGCCGACGGTTCGGTTCAGGTGGACCTGAGCGCGGAAAAGCTGGACACCAAGGTGCTGCTCCGCAAGGACGGGACCTCCATATACATCACCCAGGACATCGGCACCGCCATCTTCCGGCGCCGGGACTGGCCCTTTGACCGGCTGGTCTACGTGGTAGGCTCCGAACAGCAGTACCACTTTAAGGCCCTTTTTGCGATCCTGGATAAACTGGGCTTTGACTGGGCCCGTGACCTGTACCACCTTTCCTACGGCATGGTGAACCTGCCCGAGGGCAAAATGAAAAGCCGGGAGGGGACCGTGGTGGACGCCGACGATCTTATCGACAGCCTCCGGGACATGGCCCGGGAGGAGATTCGGGATAAGGAGCGGGAGGATGCCCTGGGGGACCCGGCGGCGGTGGCGGAGAAGGTCGCCCTGGGGGCCCTGCATTACTACCTCTTGCAGGTCTCCCCCTCCAAGGACATGCTTTTTGACCCCAAGGAATCCCTCTCGTTTAACGGCAACACCGGCCCCTATTTGCAGTATATGGGGGCCCGGATTTCTGCCTTGCTGCACAAGGCCGCCCTGCTGCACAAAGCCGGGGACGGCCTGGCGCCCTGGGAAAGCGCCCTCCTCGACGGGGATGCCGAATGGGAACTGGTCAAAACCCTGGCCGATTATCCCGCGGCCGTGGCCCAGGCCGCGGCGGGGATGGACCCCTCGGTCCTTACCGCCTACCTCTACGGGCTGTCCAAAAATTTCAGCCGTTTTTACCACGACTGCCCTGTCCTGGGCGCGGAAACGCCGGCCCTGGCCGCCTCCCGGCTGGCCTTAAGCCGGGCGGTGCTTCTGGTCCTCCGCGACGCCCTGGACCTCACCTGCATCCCCTTCCTGGAGGCCATGTAAGGAATCCCGGTAAACAAAACCGTTAAGTGGGGAAAAATCATTTTTCCATGATTTTTCTTGACTTAACGGCAAAAATCGCCCTAGTATAAGCTATGCAAAGGCTCCTGCTGTCTTCCCTTAAGGAATGGAAAACAAAAAGAGACCGTCTTCCCCTTATCCTGTACGGGGCGCGGCAGGTTGGAAAGACCCACCTGATCAATGAATTCGGAAAGACCTGTTACCAAAATACCGTTTATATCAATTTCGAACAAAACCGGCGGATGGCCTCTTTTTTTGATGATGACATTTCCCCCCAAAGGCTCTTGCCGCTTATCGCCGCTACGGTAAACCAAAAGATCGAACCCGGCGCCACCCTGCTTTTTTTTGATGAAATTCAGTCCTGCGAGCGGGCTTTAACCTCCCTTAAATATTTCTGCGAGGAAGCCCCGGCTATTCACGTTATTGCCGCCGGTTCCCTCCTTGGCATAGCCGTCAATCGGGAGTCCTACTCTTTCCCCGTCGGAAAGGTTGAAAGCCGTACCCTTTACCCCATGACCTTTGAGGAATTTCTCCTTGCCCTTGGCCGGGAGCCTCTCTGCGGTGAAATTCGATCCCGCTGCGATTCTCATCAACCCATGCCCGGGGGTTTACACCAGGAACTCATGGAACTCTATCGATTCTATCTTGTGACCGGCGGAATGCCCAGGGCAGTTGACCACTTTATCAGGAATAGGGACCTTACCGAGGTTAGGATGATCCAGCATGAAATTATGAACAACTATATTGCCGATATGGCAAAGTACGCTACGGCGGAAAACAGCGTAAAAATCAGGGCCTGTTATTATTCTATACCCGCACAGCTTGCGAAAGAAAACAAGAAGTTTCAGTACAAAGTTGTTAAGGCCGGAGGCAGCGCGGCGCTTTTCGGCATGGCTATAGAGTGGCTTAATTTTGCGGGGGTGGTCTTAAAATGCCAAAAGATCGGTCACGCGGAAATACCCCTGGCGGTTCATGCGGAAATCGGAAGCTTTAAACTCTACATGGGCGATACGGGGATGCTGACCATGAACGCCGGTATGGAAAGCGGACTCATCCTTTCTCCCCTGGAAATGGGTAATCGCTTTATGGGAGCGGTGGCGGAAAATTATACCGCCACGGCCCTGGCCGCATCGGGGCATCCCCTGTACTACTGGCAGTCCGGAAACACCGCGGAGATTGACTTTATATTACAAAAAGAAGGGGCCGTAATCCCTATTGAGGTAAAAGCAGGCGCCAACATTAAGTCCAG
Organism: Treponema sp.; assembly: GCA_031274285.1. Taxonomy (GTDB): domain Bacteria; phylum Spirochaetota; class Spirochaetia; order Treponematales; family Breznakiellaceae; genus JAISFT01. The sequence continues at coordinate 12,466 of JAISQJ010000084.1, forward strand.
AAGCCTTTCGGTTTTTGTGGAAAAATACAAGTCCCCCTGGGCCATTCGTATTTCGGCAAAGAATTTTGGCTTTGAAAACGGTATAAAAAGCGTACCCCTCTATGCGGCCTTCTGCATTTGAATGAACTATCCCCCCCGAAATGCCTCATTTTAAAATGTTACCGAAAGCCCTGGATGCCTCATTTAGAAAATGTTACCGTAGTTGCGGCTGTTCCTGCGTCTGGACACGGTTGGCCTGAGCGAGCCGACGA
>JAISQJ010000146.1 GCA_031274285.1 Treponema sp.
GACCTTTGTTTACCTGATATGATACTGCTTTCGGGGGGGTCCTTTCATGCGCGATGTTATTTAAAAAAATTATTTACCCCCCCCCCCCCCCCCCGATAGGTTTACTAGGATATACGGCAAAAAATCTCAGATTTTTTCTTCACCTGCCTCATATAACTCAAATTTCCCCAACACAGGGCTTCCATGCGGTATCTCATGGTTATGCGCATTTTCCTGAATTATTCAGGAAAAGCATAAAATAAACAGAGAAGGAGAAATCAATGAAAAAGACATTGATGATCATGGCGGCTGCCGTAGTTGTTAGCACTTCGGCATTTGCGGAAATTCCGGCCTTTCAATTAAGCGCCGGTGCGGGGGCCCTATTGGATGTGGGCATCTACAACGGTAAGATTTCGGGTACAAAAATTTATTCCCATTCTACCGTCGGCTTCGGCGGTTATGCCTTCCTCGACGCCACCTTCGCGGAGTTTAGCCTGGGCATTTCAGGCGGTCCCTCTACAATAAAAATTAATACGCTTGGGACAGACAAGGGTACCTACAGCGCCCTAAACATCGGCCTCCTGGGAAAGTACCCCTTTGCCCTGGGAAGGATCACCGCCTTCCCCCTCCTGGGCATCGACTACCAGATCTTCCTTGCCCTTAAAGATAGCTCCGGGACTAAGGCCGACGACGCCGCCAAGGATTATAGCGCCCTGTGGTTTAAGTTCGGCGGCGGCGCGGATTTCGATCTTACCGATTCCATTTACCTTCGGGGCGAATTCCTCTACGGCCTGCGGACAAAAAACAAAGTTGAAAGGGATGACAGCCTAAAAGGGGTTGGCAACGGGCCCTCAATAAGGCTGGGCGTAGGCTACAGGTTTTAGCAGCGACGGGGACCTGGGGCCGGCAAGGTACAACAGAACAGGATGGTACTGCCGCCGGCGGGCCCCAGGTCTCCATTGTGGCATATCGGTTTAGAATTCCTCCGCTATAGCGGCCCCAAAAGGCCCCTGGCGGTGGCAACGCGGACGGCGTCGGCCCGGTTTACCGCCCCCAGCTTGGTATAGAGGCTCCGTATCACGCTCTTGATCATTTTAACGGGAATCTTCATGGCCACGGCAATTTCTTCGCCGGTGCGGCCCTGGGAAAGGCTGCTTAACACATCCAGCTCCCATTCCGAGAACTCCGAAGAATCGGCGGTCTCCCGGCCGGCGTACTGATCCGCCACCAGGGAACGTTTTTTCGCGTAGGCCGAGGCTTTCCGCCGTATGCCGAAGAGCCAGTCCTGGGGTATCTCCCGGCCGTTGTTTCCGCCGTTGCCGGAAGGGATCCCGTTTCCGTCGGAGGGCTCCTCCGACCGGGCCTTGAGGAGGGCGTTAACCAGGTTGTACATATATTCCCCCAGCTCGATAAAGGGCATGTCCAGGGCGTTGGGGCGGGCGGCGTGGTAGGCGCTTTTCAGGACCTCGAAGGCTTCCTCTTTGCTGCCAAGCTGATACCGGATTATCGCTTCCAGGGCGGTCATCTCCAGCATGCCCAGGAGGAAGCTCCCCAGATCGCCCCTGGCTTTCTCCTCCTCCAGGGCCTTGAGCGCGGCGGGGTAATCCTTTTCGGCAAAAAGGCAGCGGGCCTTTACCAGGGTATCGAAGCCCCGGAACAGGACGTTTAATTCCCCTTCCTCATTTTCCGTCCGGAGCCAGGGGGCGATCTTTTCGGTAAGGCCCAGGCGGGTGTAAAAGCGTCCCATGATAATATCGTGGATGGTGTAACGGTTGAGGTATTCGGGAATCTCTAACTGGGCCTCCAGTTGCCGCTCCAGGTCCCGGATCCCCGCCACTTCCCCCCGGTGAATGCCGATTCGCATGAGGTAAAAAAGGGCCCGGTTTTCCACCTCGTACTGCTTTTTTTCCCGGCCCTGGAACACCGCCCGGCGGGCGAATTGTTCGGCCCGGTTGAGATCCCCCTGGTAATAGGCCAGTTCCGCCCTGGACAGGGTATCGACGCCGTAGAGGTAGCCGTTAAGGGAAGCGGAGGCGTAGGGTACGGCGGCGGCATAGGAATCGATAAAGTCCTCAACTTCCCCGGTCCCCGCGGGAAAACCCGCCTGGATCACGTAGGAGCCCATATTGGTCTGGCCCATCTGGCCCTGAACAGGTTCTGGATTTTCCAGGTAGTAATGCCGCCCCCGTTCAAACCAATGGGCGAAGTTGTAATCCCTGGTGTAGCGGCAGGAGAGGATGCCGAGGTTCCCCAGGTTATGGTAGGCGGCGCAGAGGAGCCGGGACCTCTGGGGGCTTAGAGGGCGGGCCTCGAAAAAGGCGATGGCCTGGTGACATTCCCCGGCGGCTTCGTCAAACCGGTCCAGGAGCGCCAGGAGCCGGGGATGAATGATGCAGCGCAAAAAAAGATAGTCCCAATCCCCGTCCTCCCCGGGCCCGGCGGCCAGCCGTTCCACCGTGGCCAGAAAAAAGGAGGCCACCGCCCGGGGCAGCATCCGGGGCAGGGAATCTATGAGCCGGTTAAAGCCCCCGTAATCCCGGGCCCGCTCATAATCCACCGCGGCGTCGGTGGGCAGGTTGTTTTCAAGACACCACTGTGCCCCCATGCCGTAGACCTCACGGATTTCTTCCCGTGACAGGTATCCCTGTTTTTCCCGGAGAAAGTCCAGAAATAGGTGGTGTATCCTGAAGCCGTGGAGGTAAATATCAAAGCGGATCAGGGAACTGAACTTTTCCATGGCGGCGATATTTCTTCCCCCCGGTTCAAGGCGCTCCAAAAGATTCCGGGGCCAATGTTCAATAAGGGAAAGCTTGATAAGGAATCTTTGCAGTTCCGCCTCCATGGTAGAAAAAATGTTCTCCTCCATTTTTCTGATGGGCAGCATCACCCGGTCCCAATTTCTGCCGGACTGGTCCGCCTTTATTCCCCGGAGGATAAGATCAAGGGCCAGGGCCCAGCCTTCGGTCTCATGGCAGATACGCTCAAGCTCCCCTTCCTCCAGGGAGATACGGTGGAGACGGAAATATTCATCCACTTCCTCCCGGGTAAAGCGCAGATCCTCGGCGGTAACCTGGGAAAGGAGTCCCTTGGCTAAAAAGTTGACCGTGTTCATCGCGGGCTCGGTCCGGGAGATAAGGACAATGACATTTTTTGAAACCGGGGCCGCCAGGACCCGGTCCAAAAACAGGAGGATCGAGGGGTTGGTAAGGAAATGAAAATCGTCCAATACGATCACATACCGGTCTTGGGTTACGATTTCATTTTTTATTAAGGTCAGATACCGGTCAAACTGCCGGCCCGATTCCGGAAAACCCACGTCGGCAAGGACCTTCGCGGCCTGTGGGTTCAGGCGGGCCACCTCTCCGGTATAATTCTCCCAGAAGCGCCAGCCCAGATTGTCCCGCGGTGAAATTTGTACCCAGATGGTCTTCCGGTTTTCCTTCTGCAGAAAGGAGTTCACCGCGTGGGTCTTGCCGCTTCCCTCCCCGGCCACCACGGTGATCACATGCCTTTGCATGGCGTTTTCCAGAATCCCGTCCACCCGCTTCCGTTCCAGGAAACACTGATTTTCAGAATCCGGGGGGATATTGCTGTAAAAAAGCTGTTCCGGCACCTCTTTTTCCTTTTTTCTACGATATTAGCCTTAAAAAACCAGCCCTGTCAATGACACGTAACGGTTTCCGGAGGACCTGCTAAATTTCGGGAAAAAACAACTTTTTTCATTTTTGGGTGTGTTTCGTTCGGATAATCATACCTATCATTCAAAACGTGATAAATCATGGATCCTGTCTTTAGGCCCGGAAGCCGGGGACCGGATGCAGCAGAATTTTGGGGAACTAGCTTTGAGGAGGCTCTTATGTTTTTATCTATCCGTGCCAAGGTTATCGTTATTATCCTGCTCATAATCGCAGGTATGACCGCAGCCAGTGTGGTTATCGGTATCACCCTGACCCGGCGTAATCTGGTAACCACTATTGTAAATGATATGGGTGTATCCGGTACTATCGCCGAACAGCTTGTTTCGGAAAAGATAAACCACATAAAAACTAATATGCGGGTTATCGCCGAAATATGCCGGGAGCTGGATGATGAACAGATTAAATCCGTTTTACAGAAGGAGAGTGTCTCCCAGGGTTACTTGGCCTTACGGCTGATACACAAGGATGGCAAAACCCTTTCCTACGGAGCGAAAACCGGGGACGATGAACTGGTCAACAGCAGGACTGCCCGGCGGGCCTATAGGGGCGAAATGGTACTCAGTACCACCGAATATACCAGCGCCGGCGATTTGGTCATGCGTTTCTGGATGCCCCTGGAGGATGATAAAATTCTGGTGGCCACCCTGCCGGGCATGGCGATAAGCGATCTCCTCTCCCGGTTCAGGGTGTGGAAGACAGGGAACATTTTTGTCCTGGATCATGAGGGGGCCTTTATCGCCAATATGCGGCCCCCCCTTGTTCTTGAGCGGATCAATTATATCAACCTGGCGAAAACCGAAAGCGAACACCGCCAGATAGCAAGCGTCTATTCCAACATGATTCAGTGGAAAACGGGAACGGAGGAATACAGCTACGAGGGCGTTCCCCGGATCTGCACCTACCAGCCCATCAGGGGTTCGGACGGCTGGTCCCTGGGGGTCGTGTGCCCCATCGTGGAAAGCCCCCTGTCCCAGGTGATGCGCTCCTTCCTGATCACCGGGGCGGTATTCCTGGGACTGGGAATCATCGCCGCCCTTGTCGCCGCCAATTTTATCGCCCATCCCTTCCAGCGGGTAGAGGAACTGGCCCTGGTGGCCGAATCCGCGTCGGAGGCCAAGAGTCATTTCCTGGCCAACATGAGCCACGAGATGCGCACGCCCCTTAACGCCATTATCGGTTTTGCGGAAATGG
>JAISQJ010000173.1 GCA_031274285.1 Treponema sp.
TGTTTGCGAAGGGTACATACCCCGGCCGCTTGCGGCGGTACTAAGGGTATGTACCCTGAGTCAAATACCTTACCAAAACAACCATACCCCGACCGCTCTGCGGCGGGGTTGGTTGATTAGCTCCTTGTCCTTGAAGCCGATGAGTTTTTTAAGGTATTCCGGTCTGGGTATCACGTTTTTCATTGTAAACGCAAAATCTGAGAAAATCAAGAGAAAGTTTCATTCCACTGAAAAAACTCACCAAAATGGGCAGTATTTTCAGTAGAGCCATATCCCTTAGTAAATCTCCGGCGACTTTAGGATACCCTGGGGCCAGAAATGGTATTCGTAGGTCCAGGCCGGGCCCTCGGTGCGCCAGGAACCGGGACCCCACCAGAAGCCGCGGTCCCGAATAGTGCAGTGAAGCTGGCCGAAGGTATTGATCCGGTTTCCAAAATAGAGAATTTCCAGGTTCTTCCCCGCGGCCTTCTCCAGGGGGAGCCGGTAGGGGGCGTACGCGATTATCCCCAGGTCCCCGGCCTCGTCCCGCAGTTTAAGGAGCTGGCCCCGGTAGCAGCTTACCGCAATTTCCGAGGCCCCCGCGGGCAGTTCCAGGTAGTAGCTTAGGTTGCCGCCGTAGAAGGGGAGTCCCTGACGGGTGATGTCGCCAAAGGCCAGGGTCCGCACCGGCGCCGTCAGGGCAGCGCAGACGCCCCGCACCGTAACCCCGAAATCCCCCAGGAGATAGGCCGCCTCCACATCGATCTTCCTGCCGTAGGGGATGGCCAGTTCCAGCGTGTTGAGCCCCGGCTTGATGGCGGGGAGCTTTACCCTGCCGATGCACTTGTCCACGTACCAAAGCTCCGCTGTCCCGGCCTTTTCACCGTTCAGGCTTACCTGGGTGATGGCGGCATTTTCCAGGGCCAGCTCCGTGCCGTCCAGGGCCAGTTCGCTTTCAAAGGTATAGCGGAGGCGCAGGGTGTGGGGAGTCGAGCCGTCCGCCTCCACCCAGGGCTGGGCCACCTCTTTTTTCCGCTGGGGCCAGCCAAGTTCCTCCCGCAGGCGGTTGTCCAGCCTGAGCACCTCCTCCCGGGGGCGGTAGGCGCCGTCATCCAGGGCAAATTCCGCCAGGTCCAGGAGGAGTACATTGGGCTCGTGGAGCTGTACCGGCACGGGGCCGGGAAAAAACACCGTCTGCCGGGCCGCCGGACGGATTGCCGGCCCTTCCGCAGCCTGACGGATTGCCGGCCCCTCCGCGGCCGGGGCTCCGGATTCCGCGGTTTCCCCGGATTGTACAGGTTCCGCGAATTTCGCAGGTTCCAGCTTCAAGAGGAGGCTGTCGTGATCGTAGAGGGGGTAACTAAGCAGCGTGTCCCCCTCCTCCCACCGGGCGGCCAGGGGGCGGATGCCGGCCTTGACGGTATCGCAGAGGGATACTTCCCAGCGGCCCCTGATCCGTATGCGGAGGGCCAGTTCCTGGGGAATGTCGGGGTTTTCCGGCGTATCCGCATGGGCGATAAAGAGCCAGCGAAGGGGGCCTTCCTCCCTCATCTGGTAGATGAGGCCCCCGGTCTCCGCCCCCGATCCGTCCCGCAGGCTCAGGTCCCGAACCGGTTCCAGGGCGGCCAGGAGGGGGAGCCGCTCAAAGCCGAGGGTTTCGCATTTCCGGGCCAGCTTTTCCGCCTCTCCGCTGGGCCGGGCGTCCAGGTACCTGGGCGCGGTCCCCAAAAAGATGATCCGGCCCCCGGCCTGGGCAAAGGCCGCCAGCCGGTCCAGGGTACTCTGGCGGATGGTTTCCATGCCGGGGACGATGAGTACCTCGTAGCCCATGCGGCCCACGGGGAACCGGGGCTCCTTCCCGTAGTCCTCCGCCCTTAGGGCGGGACAGAGATCCGGCAGGGTGGATTCGCAGATATAGTCAAAGTCGATACAGCCCCGGAGCAGCCATTGGCAGAGGTCCTGGAAGTCCGTATCCATCTGCTCCCGGATGGCCTGGGTACTTTCCCGGGGGCCCCAGTGGAGCCAGTAGATTTCTATGGGGTGCAGCACCCCTACCCTGGTCCGGGCCCGGCCCCTGGTCATGATCAGGGCCACCCTGGCAAAGTGATCCTCCACGTAAGGGTACTCCCGGAACCAGGGGGCCTGGTAATTGAAGCTGCCGGGGTAATCCCGCTTCGCCTCGCCGTTCATGGAAACCCAGGACAGGTGGGGGACCCGGACGGTGACTCCCAGGGCGGCCTGCCAGTCGCCCTGGAGCTTATGACCCCGGAAATCAAAGTCCCAGTTGGTGACTCCGTACAGTTCGGACAGTACCCCCGGCCGCCCGTACTGCCGGGCCGCGGAGGCCGCCTGCTTGGCGGTGGTGAATTCCCGGCGGTCGCAGAGCATGTCGATCCCCGGCAGTTGAAAGGAGCGGTACGATCGCATGGCTTCGCCGATGGCCGCGGTCTGGCTTTCCAGGCTGGGCTCCTCCATCATGTGGCCGGTGAGCATGAGCTTGTGTTCTTCGCACCACCGGCCGCACTGGTCCGCAAAGGCGCTGGAGAACCGCTCGATCACCTGATCGTGGTAGTGGTAGCGGATCGCCGATACCGCGCCGTTTGGAAGCTCCCAGAGGAGTTCCGGCAGGCCCCCGGTAAGGCTTTCCCCGTATTTCAGCTTAAAACTCTCTTCCAGGCCGCTTGTCCAGGGCAGGGTCACGTCCCGGTCCTCCCTGGCAAAGTGCAGGGTCCCCTTCCGGGAAAACTGGGGCTCGTCGGTAAAGATCGCGGGGATAAGGCCGCCAAATTCTTCGGCAAAGTCCCGCCCGTACCGCTCATAGGTGATTCTGATGAATTCCCCGATGGCTTCCCCGTCCAGGGTGTTCACGTAGGTCTGGTTGTTGTACCAGGGGCTGGGTGCGCTGGTTTCCACATACGCGTAGAGTTTGATCCCCTGGGCCGGCGCATCCTCCCCAATGGCACGGTAACGCTCAAGCTCGCCCCTGCCGTTCAGGACCACGTCGAAACAGGCGGCCAGGGAACCGTTTTCGGAACGGTCCGGGGAATACCAATCCGGCCGGGGGGAGGAGGCCCCCTGGCCGTAGGGATGCCGGGTAAGGAGCAGGCGCCGCATCCGGTACCGCTCCTGCCGGGTAACCAGCCCCCCCGCCGCGCCGGAGGGCCAGCGATCCTCATCGTAGAGCCAGGCCAGCATCCCCTCTTGACGGGCCTTCTCCACACAGGCGCGGACCGCGGCCATGTAGGCATCGCTTAGGTATTCGGTGGCAAGCCCGGTACGCACATGCATGTGGAAGCCGCCGAAGCCCAGTTTTTTTAGCTGCTCAATCTGCCAGCACAGTTCCTCCGGGGAAAGCTTGTTGTTCCAGGCCCAAAAGGGCGCCGCCCGGTATTCGCTGGAAGGATTCTGAAAATCCTCCTCCCTGAATGGTTGTTCCCGTTTCGGATACAGCATAGGACCTCACCTCCTGGTATGGGTTTCCTATGGTAGCATGGAAACTAACACGGAAACTCTTTTGCTTACAATTTTTCTACCCGGCAGTATTCCAGTTCCCGCAGTCTTTTTTCATCCACCCTGACGTGGAGGTTTTTTTCCTGGGTGGGGAGCACCAGGCCCTTGGGACCGTTCTTGGCCCGGCGCAGGTATTTTACCGGGGTGTAGAACAGGTCCCCCTCGCCGTTGTTGCGGCCCTTGGAATAAAAAATCGCCAGGTTCCCCGCATCCAAAAGAATGTCCAGGGGCACGGATTTTCCGGCCCGCTGTTTGATAAACACGTAGGACCCCGGATAATCCCTGGCGTGGAGCCAGAGATCGTTTCCCTTCACATGGCGGCGGAGCAGCGCGTCGTTTTCCGCCGCATCCCTGCCCACGATAATAAGCCAGTCGTTTCGCCTAAAGGAAAGGCCCGGTCGCTTCTGATCCGCATTGAGGGTGGGGGCCGCCTTGACCCCGCCGCTCCTGATAAGCTTTTGCAGATTAAGGGGATTGGTTTCCGTCAGCAGGGCGGACATGGTTTTCTCAAGCCCCGCCAGCTCCGCCTCTCCCCGGCTTATCTCCTGCCGCAGATCCTCCATTCCCCGCTTCGCCCTGCGGTACTGATCGTAGTAATGCTCCGCCTGGCCCGGCGCATCCTTGCCCTCAAGTTTGATGCGGACCATCCCACCGGTGTAGAAGTTCTCCGCCTCCAGCCATGGATCCCCGGCCTTGATGGTTCCCAGGTTGGCCAGGATGATGTCTCCGTATTGTTTAAGGTTTTCCGCGGAGGCAAATTCCTGTTCCTTGGCCCTCAGCCTTTCCAGGGAGGCCGCCAGCCGCCCCATCTTGCCCTCCCAGTTCCGCCTAACCTGTTCCCGCAGGCTGTCCAGGGAAAGCTGCCCCCCCTGCTCCACATAGAAGGCGTCGATCTTTTCGTTGAAGGAAAGGGCCTTTTCGCCGGGGGCTTGGGGGGGAAAGTCCCGGATCTTGAATTCCCGCGGGCCCGGTTTTTCCCGCAGGGCCGGACCTTCCTTCCGCGGCGGCCCTTCCCCGGATTTCAGCTCTTCCTCCGGCGCATAGCGGCCCCCGCCCTGTTCCCCCCGCCTGGGGAGGCGGCGCATGGCGTCCAGAATGATCCCGTCTTCGCCGGTGACGATCACATTGGCCGCATTGGACCAGAGCCGGATGTAGATACGCAATAATTGGCGCTCCCCGGCCCCGCCCAAGCGTACGCCCAGGCGTACCGTGATCCGCACAATGCGGTTGTCCCCTAGCTGGACGGCCTCCTGGATCCAACCGTTGGTGATCCGGGAGTTGAGGAATTCCGCAAAACGCAGAGGTTTATCGGGTTTGGGGACCGGCCGGAAGGTTTCGTGAATCCGGCAGGCCCCCGGACTTAGGGAGATGAGCAGGGTCTTGCCGCGCCCCCTGCCGTGGACCCGCAGGGCCAGCACGTCAAAGGCGCTCTGTACGGCCTTTTGGATTTGACAGCCCGGCAGTTCCAGTTCCGAAAGAATAAGATCGATTTCCTTCCAGTTAAGGGACACCCCGCCAATGTACCGTAAACCCCGGCCTCGTAACAGCCCCTTTACCAAGGGGCCCCTTTACAAAAGGGGAAATATCCCATAATTTGCAGTCTTATGAATTTGAACCCCCCCGGCCCGTCATATTCAGATTCATCCGAATTACCGCCCGAGAACGAAGACTACCTAACCAAGCAGATAATCACCTACCTGGGGAACAAGCGGGCCCTGTTGGATTTTATCGGGGAGGGGCTGCGTATCGTTCAGAAAAGGCTGAACAGACAGAAATTAACCATGTTTGATGTATTCAGCGGTTCCGGCATCGTGGCCCGGTATTTTAAGCGCTTTGCCGCCTCCCTCCTGGTTAACGATCTTGAAAAATACACGGTCCCTATCAACGGCTGTTATTTATCAAACCGGGATGACCTGCCTATTCCCGCCCTTAAAGAGCTGCACCGCGATCTTACGGAAACCCTGGGGGGAAAACCTTTAAAGGCCGGCATGGTAACCGCGCTCTACGCCCCCCAGGATGATGATAATATCAAGCTGCACGAGCGGGTTTTTTTTACCCGCAGAAACGCCATGTACCTTGACACGGCCCGGAATCTCATCGACGGCATTGACGAAAAGTACCGCCTATATTTTCTCGCCCCCCTGCTGTCGGAGGCCTCCATCCATTCAAATACATCGGGGGTTTTTAAGGGATTCTACAAAAACAAGCTTACCGGCGCGGGCCAGTTCGGGGGCAGCAGCGGGGACGCGCTGCTAAGAATAAAGGGAGACATTACGCTGCCCTTTCCCGTGTTCAGCAATTTTAACTGCCCCTGTGTTATCTACAACGAAGATTCGAATAAACTCATAGAGACGGCGCCGGAGGTGGATATGGCCTATTTGGATCCCCCCTATAATCAGCATCCCTACGGCTCCAATTATTTTATGCTCAATTTGATTGCCGGCGCCGCCTATCCCAAGTCCATAAGCAGGGTATCGGGAATTCCTGCAGACTGGAATCGTTCCGTCTATAATAAAAGACGGCAGGCCCACCGGGCATTGGCGGAACTGGCGGCCCGCATCAGGGCAAGATACGTCCTTGTTTCCTTTAATTCCGAAGGGTTTATTCCCCCCGGCGACATGAAAGCAATGCTGGAAAAAATAGGGAAGCTTGAAATTCTGGAAACCGCCTATACCGTGTTTCGCGGCGCCAGAAACCTTTCAGGCCGGGGCCTCCATGTAAAAGAGTATCTGTATTTGCTGGAGAAATAAGCGGGTTCCGGGATTCGGTATGCCGGACCCGGCCCAAGGAGCGGACCCATGAAACCTTCACCCCTGCTGCTGTTTACCCTTGCCGTTTTTTTTGCCTTCAGCCTTGCGGCCCGGCAGGACGCCGGGGATAAGGCCGGGCCGCCTTCCGCCAACAGCGCCCCTGCTGACAGCATTCTTGCTGACAGCATCCTTGCTGACAGCGCCCCTGCGGATCGGGCCGCCGCCCTCGCCGCCGCCCTGGACGACGCTTCCCTGGCGGCCCAGGTAATCATGAGCGGCGTGGACGGGAAATCCCTCCTGGGCCAGGATATGCGGCGGCTCTTAGGGGACTGTCCCCCCGGCGCCCTCATGCTCTTTCGCTACAACCTCAACGCCCCCCCGGAGGAGGCCCGCCGCTTTATCGCCCAGTGTGTGGAGGCCGCGGAAGCGGCGGGGGCCCTTCCCCCCTTTGTCGCCGCCGACCACGAGGGGGGCCAGGTCCACCGTTTTGGGCCGGGGATCGGCCGCCTTCCCGCCGCCGCCTCCTGGGAGGAGCGGGCCCGGCAAGAGGGGAGGGCGGCGGCCCTGGGGGCCCTGGAGACGGCCGCCTACGAATCGGGCCGGGAGATTCGGGCCCTGGGGCTCAACCTCAACCTGGCCCCCGTGGCGGAGATCCTGAACGACGACAACCGCGCCTTCCTGGACGACCGCAGCTTCGGCGGCGACGCCGATTTTGTGACCGCGGCGGCGGCGGCCTATATCAGGGGCATGGAGCGGGCGGGTATAGGCTGCGTGGTAAAACACTTTCCCGGCAACTCCGGGGTCGACCCCCATAAAAACACGGCCGTCCTCTCCGGGAGCCGGGAAGAACTGGCCCGGGCGGTACAGCCCTTTGCCCGGCTCATCCAGGGCGTTTCCGGCGCCCCCCCCGGCGCTTCCGGCGCCCCTTCGGGCGCCCCCCCGGTGACGGGGATCATGGTGTCCCACGTACTGGTCCCCGCCTGGGACGCGGAGCGGATCGGGAGCTTTTCCCCGGTCCTCATCAACCAATGGCTCCGGGGGGATCTGCGCTTTGAAGGTTTGGTCCTGGCCGACGACTTCTCCATGGCCGCCGCCTCTACCCTCGTGACGCCGGAGGAAGCGGCGGTCCTCTCCCTGGCCGCGGGGGCGGATATGGTGATGGCCTGGCCCCAAAACCTGCGGCAGGTCCACCGGGCCATCCTCGCCGCCCTGGAAAAGGGGACCCTCAGCCGCGCCCGGCTGGAAGAAGCGGCTTCCCGGATCATCGCGGAAAAAATCCGCCTGGGGCTGCTCCGCCCTTAGCCCCGTTTAGGTAAAGAACGTAGCCAAGACCAAAATTGGCGGAAAAAGAGAAGGGGGGCCAACTACCGCGGCCAATTTGTCCGCAGCCCCACTGTCGTTCCTGGCCCCCCTCCGGCCGGGCCATGGTCCCGGCCTACCCCCCATCCAGGCGGCGCCCCTGCGGGCCGCCGCCCTTGAATTGGAAATGGTGACCCCCCCTGCGTTTGCTCAGTAGAGATGAGAAATGACGATTGCAAGCGGTTGGTTTTCCGCATAGACTGAACTTATGACTTCCTGCTTGCCGCCGTTGGTATCGGAGGAGGGGTATCCATAGCGGATGCCCTTATAAATTTTTTGAGGGGGTAACGATATGACCCAGCTTTTAATCGGCATAGGGCTGGTTGCCTTCGGAGAGGAGATATAGTCATGACCGAATATACGGTTTTACTGGCATGGGATGAGGAAGCCGGGAAATGGTACGCCCAAAATGACGAAATTCCGGTCATACTTGAAGACGTTTCCCTGGACACCCTGATCCGCCGGGTAAAACTCGCCTCACCTGAACTCTTGGAAATAAACGGAAAGCCCCATGCGGATATTCGTTTGTTGTTCAAGATGGAAGTCCAGGCGGTTGTGGCGTGAATAACGCAAAAAATGAGTTTTTAAATTTTATTTGCCTATTGAGATATAGGGGCAAATAAATATGGCTGAGTATGAGAAGAAAGTCCGTCAAATTTTGCGGGAAAACGGCTGTCGCTTTGTGCGGCACGGCAAGGGCGATCATGACATCTGGTACAGTCCGATCACCGGCAACAACATCACAGTAGACGGTGAAATCCGTATCCGTCATGTTGCCAACGGCATAATGAAGCAGGCCGGCATTGACTACCACTTTTAGAAAGTCCCCCCGTGCATAGAGTACGTACATCCCCAAGAGCCGTGTACACCTCCATGACGCAGGAGGCGGCCCATAGACGGCGTTTACTGCCCGGGGGCCCCTTCACTTGCCCCACAAACAAGCATGAAGAACCTATGAACAGCTCTTGCCTGGTGCCATGCGCTGTGCTATAATACCCCCATGAGCCGGAAAACCGCCCTTGTCAGCAAAAAACCGCCTCGTCCCCCCTCCCCGGTAGCGGCCTTCTCCGACGGCTCTTGCTATCCGGTGCGGCCAGCCGCCCCCCGGTAAGCAGGATAAACGCATAGAATTTTTTCTGAATGGAATTTAGACAAAATCAGGGAGAAATTAAGATTTTTAACCACTTTCCCGCTATGGACCAGAGGGAAAGTAGACGGCACTTTTCCGCC
>JAISQJ010000025.1 GCA_031274285.1 Treponema sp.
CCAACCCCGCCGCAGAGCGGTCGGGGTATGGTTGTTTTGGTAAGGTATTTGACTCAGGGTACATACCCTTAGTACCGCCGCAAGCGGCCGGGGTATGTACCCTTCGCAAACAATCAAGGATGAAGGGGAAAAAAATTACCTCCCACCGGCCGGGGCGGATTGAGGAAAATTTCCCCGGCAAATTCCAGACGGCCGGCCCAGGCGGGGTTGATAAAGTCCGTGGGCCTCACATGCCCCCTGCCCTTGGCAAAATAACCCATCCCCACATCCTCCAGCACGGAATAGACGAACTGGGAGCAGAACATGATATTGGGGAGCTTGGACTTCTTGGTCACCAGCCCGGCCAGGTTATAGGAACTGCCCTCCAGGTTGATGGCCCTGACACGGTCGATAAGGGCCCGCTTCTGGGCCGGCGCCGCGGAGAGCCGGTAAACCGCCAGGGAGGCGCCGGGCTTCCGGTTAAGGTGTTCCAGGCGTTCCGCATTAAGGCCGGGGCTGGAAACCCCGTTTCCCCCGTTGTAGCTCACCAGGGTCTCCAGAGCCGGATCAAAGGCCAGGGATACATGGTTGTAGTCCGCGGCGGTAAACAAGCCGATAAGCTTACTGGCGGGGCTCCCGGTATCGGAAAGCACGAGGTAGACATGGGGATCGTCCAGGCTTGCGTAGGCCCGCACAAAGTAGAGCGGAGGCAGGGAAAGGCGGGTGATGTAACGGGATGAATTGTGCCGGGGCAGGTCCAGCACCAGTTCCCCCAGGTCTGCGGGGCTCAGGGTACTGCAGGACAAGAGGAGGAAAACAAGGGCCCCCGGCAATACAATCATGATCTCCTTCATACCAAACTCCTTATTATGATCGACGTGTATAACTATATATCAAGGTAATATGACTGTCAAGTATATACGATGAAAAAAAAGTTTTTTTCGTCAGGGTTCGCATACCGCTGAGGGGTAACTCGACAAAGGCCCGCTTTTGTAGTATGCCAAGAACATCTGAACTAACCTTTGATGCAGGAGGCTTCCATGCAGGTTTTACAAAACCCCCACCGCCAACCGGAAGACCGGGGCGTTTACAGCATTTTGGAGACCATGGACGTGGATACCGGGATCCGTACCGTGATCCGGGAATTCGACGATACCATCGAGGCCCCTAACTGGACCGGGGACGGCCGCTTCCTTATCTACAACCGGAACGGCCGGATCTACCGCCTGGAACTGGCCACCGGCAACATCACGGTCATTTATTCGGGCGCGGCCAGGGCCTGCAACAACGACCACGTCCTCTCCCCCGACGGCGAGTCTATCGCCGTAAGCTGCGGTACCTGGGAGGACGGCCTTTCCCGGATTTACCGGCTTCCCCTGGAGGGGGGCGAGCCCGTCCTCATCACCCCCATGGCCCCCAGCTACCTCCATGGCTGGTCCCCGGACGGCGAAACCCTGGCCTACTGCGGGGAGCGGAACGGCAGTTTCGACATCTACACCATCCCCGTGTGGGGGGGCCGGGAAAGGCGGCTTACCAGCAGCCCCGGCCTGGACGACGGCCCGGAGTACAGCCCCGACGGCGAACATATCTGGTTCAACTCCACCCGCTCGGGGCTCATGCAGTTGTGGCGCATGGAGGCCGACGGCGCCAAGCCCACCCAGATGACCTTTGACGAAAGCAACAACTGGTTCGGCCACGTGTCCCCCGACGGGGAGCGGGTGGCCTTCATCTCCTATAAGAAGGGGGACGTGGAGATCGACAAACACCCCCCCAACAAAACCGTCCAACTGCGGCTCATGTCGTCCCGGGGCGGGGACTTCAAGGTCCTGACCGAACTCTTCGGCGGCCAGGGCACCATCAACGTTAACTCCTGGGCGCCGGACTCAAGGCACATCGCCTTCGTGTCCTACCGCCTCAAGTAGGCCGCCATGCAGCAGGGGAAAAACCGCTTTGTCTCGGTCCAGCTCTACGCGGTCCGGGATCTGATGAATCAGGACTTTCCAGGGGTGATGAAAAAGCTGGCCGCCCTGGGCTACGGGTATGTTGAACTCTACCACCATGCCTACGGCGGCGCTTCCCCGGCGGAAATCAAGGGCATCCTCGCCGGAGCGGGGCTCAAGGTATCCGGCTGTCACGTGGGTATGGAGGACCTGGAAAACAAGCTGGACGAAACCCTGGCCTTCCTGGCCGGCTACGACTGCCCCCACATCATCTGCGGCTGGGCCGAGTACCCCACCGCCCTTGCCCCCTGGCAGCGGGCCCGGTTTTTCAATCAGGTGGGTAAAAAGGCCCGGGAATCGGGGCTCTTCTTTTCCCTCCACAACCACCGCCAGGAATTCAGCTTCGCCGGGGGCCGGCGCATCCTGGACATCCTCATGGAAAACACCGACCCCGCCCTGGTGGGCCTGGAGATGGACACCTACTGGGCCGTCAAGGGCGGCGCAGACCCTGCGGAGTTCCAGGCCCGCTGGAAGCACCGCAGCCCCCTCATCCACCTCAAGGATTACAATCCTGCCAAGAACCCCGACTGGGCCACCGTGGGGGATGGCATCATTGACTTTGCCCCGGTAATCAAGGCCGCCTCGGAAACACGGGGCTTCGTCTTTGATCTTGATGACAGCGACGACCTCTTCCGGGACTTCGGCAAAGCCCTGGGCCGGATCAGGGAACTGCTCGGCATAGAAGATCCTCTTTTATGCCCTTGACATCCCGGTAAAACCCCGGGAACGAAAAAAGGTTCCTCATCCAGATGCTCTTCCCCATGCTTTACAAAGGGGCGCCGGTTATGGACCATTCTGAGATGACCCGCCTCATCGGCGAGGTGATCGGGCAAGATCGCCGCTTCGCCGCGATCATCGCCCAGGAGGCGGCGCGGTTCCCGGTGCGGGATTTCCTTGAGGCCGGGACTTTTCAGGACTACAGCGCGGGAAACCTGGGCCAGGCGGAATTGGAGGTTTTTCAAAGGTACAACGAACTGATACGGCCGGAAGATGAGGGGGAAGCCCTCTTGCTGCTCAACTACTGGTATCGTTTTATTGATTGCCTGGGCCCTGATGGCGTTGTCCCTGATCCCCTGGCGGCATACCCGCTTCTCGACGCCTTGGTCCGGCCCTACCTTGATAGGGCCTCGTTTCGGGAAGGGCTGTTCGCGGTAGGCGGGGAAAACCCGGAAAATCCTGAGGAGCGCCTTTTTTACCGCCAGGAATTCCTGGTCCACTACCTTGCCCTTAAAAAAAATCTACAGCTTTCGGAAAATGAACTCGGCCTGCTCCGTACTTTGCTTCGCAAAGACGGCGTACTGGGTCATAAACCGGCGCAGTATCTCTGCGAATTGCTGGTTTCGGCCGGCATCGATGGAAAGGAGGCGGAAGCGTTCTACGAAAAGGCGCGGAGGGAAACAGGGGACCGGGGGTTTTGTTTTCGCCTTAAAAAGCTCTGTTGGCAAAAAACAGCGTCAAAAATTGATGAGGCCTTCTTCGCTTCCCTGCCCCTCGATCTGCTGGTATACGCGGTCAAGGAAGGTGGCTTGGCCGCCGGAAAACTTGGCCCCCTGGCGGCCGAGCAGCTTATTAAGGACCACGGGGACAGGCAGGGTATGTTCCGGGAATTGCGAGATGCCATCCCTCAACTTTCCCCGGAAAACCAATCGGATTTTTTTGGGTTCTTTTGCCGCCGTGCGGAGGAAGAGACGGAGGGCCTGGATGATCTTCACCTCTTTCTTGAATTCCATGCATGGCTTCCCGGCCCGGTTCAGGATTTTCTTTCATCTTCCCCCGGAAAGGAAGAACAGATCGTTTTGCGCTGCGGCAAATTGCTGGGAAAATTCCGCAACGATCCGGACAACCCGGCATTGTTCAGCGCCGCTGTTTCCGCGCTGTGGTTTTTAAGCCGTTTCCGCGCTTACTGGAAGGCTCTTAACCCTTTTCTCATCGCCTTCAGGAATTCCCGGGCCATTTTTCTTGAAGGCGACCTCAGGCCAAAGGCAGGCGCCTTGGCGGACGAAATAGCCCGCTTGTTTCACAGCCGAGACCAGGAAAAACTGCGGCAGCTTAGACGGGACATGGCGGATTCTTTTGCCGACCGGTTAAAGCCGGCAAAGCAGGGGCGGAACGGCGAAGCCTATACCGCTTTCGAACGGAAACAAAAGGGTTTTGATCTTTCCCTGGCGGAGCCAAACCCTTTCTGGCGTTACGCCTATATCAGGGCCCTGGCCGACCTGGGCGTCGCCGCCGATGAAAAAGGCCACTCTTTTAAGGAAACACTAAAGGCCGTTGCCGATAAAGATCCTTCCCCCCTGGTACGCGGCGCGGCGGCAAGGGCGATCAAAAAACTTGATATGCTCCGGGAAGGGATTGTTGGGAAAAATCACCGGAAACGCCTTTATCAGGCATTCTGGTGGCTCCGCCAGGCTTCCATGCTCAGCCGCGGACAGAAAATCGACGAAAAGGCGGCCCGGGACTTACGGATACAAGAGGGCCGCCGCGGGGCAGGCTGCTAGGGCTTGGTTTGCAGTTCCTTGAGCCGTTCGTTTAAGACCTTTTCAAAGTCCTCAAGAACTTCCTGGTGGAGTTTTTTTAGCGAGTCCTCAGGCAAACCCTCCGCGGAGAATAATTCCGGGGCGTCCATTTCCAGGGCCCCAGCGATTTTTTCCAGCATCTCTACTGAGGGGAACTTTTTTTCCAGTTCTATCATGGCTATATAGGTGGGGGCGGCGTTGATTTTTTCCGCCAGGCGGGCCTGGGAAAGACCCAGGGCGTGCCGCTTTTGCTTCATGTTGAGGGCTAAAATATGTCGTAAACTCGTCATTCCACCGGCCTGTCCCTGCATAATATTTGCCCTGGGGGACTTGACAATAGTCTATAAGATGAAGTATCTTATAAAATCATCTACTAGATATGTGCCGGATTCATAAAACCCGGCGTTTCCCAAGAAAAATTTGGAGGGAATCATGGTCAGGAAAATTTTCAGGAAGTTTTTTTTACCGTTCGTGTTATGCGGCCTGGCGGTTTCCTGCGAAACGGTTCAGGAACTACCGGATTCGGCCTCGGGCCCGCCTTCGAATACGGCCAACGCGAATACGGCCAACCCTGTAAGGGTTTCGGCAAAGCCCGAGCCCCCTAAGCGGGACGATCCTGATGCGGCAAATTGGGACATTGAAGCCCTTACACCGCCGGAAAATAATAATGCACAGGCCAAAACAGACGAGGAATTGATAAATGACGCGATAAACCTCGGTAATTGTATGGCGCTTTACACCTATATAGAAAATAATGCCCGCTCAAGGCTTGCCGTCAGTGCGGCAAACACATTAAGACGATACACTTCCCTTGATAACGGAATCGCAAAATACCGGACAGGAAGAATGGATTCAAAAATCAGAAGAGTCCCCAAAGAACTTGCGGAGAGGGTTTTTACCGAACCCGGCGCCGCCCTGTCCGGCCTTGTTTCCTTTCTTACCGGAGGCATATCCGACCAGTTCTTAAAGGCAAAAATACTCCACGACTGGATCTGCGATAATATCGCTTATGATACGGAAATGTACTTCTCGGGGAGGACTGCCAATCAGGATTATGAATCGGTATTAAAAATACAAAGGGCCGTCTGTTCCGGGTATACAAACCTATACAATGAGATGTGTAAACTTGCCGGCATTACAAGCATTGGTATAGAAGGATACTCAAAGGGCTTTGGCTACACCGGCACAATCGGCAAAAACACCGACCATGCATGGAACGCGATAAAGCTGGGGAACAAATGGTATTTGATAGACGTAACCTGGGATGCGGGCAGTGTAGATAAAAGAACTTTTATCAAGCGGTATTCTACCGATTGGCTTTTCCTCGATTCCCGTCCTTTCTTGTATTCCCACCTGCCCGCGAATGATCACTACCAGTTCTACGCCCCCGCGTTAAGCGCCGAAGATTTTATACGGGAACCTTATATCAGAGGAAAATTCTTTCAGTACGGACTTACGATAAAGTCCGATTTTTTACAGTACCATAATTTAACCGAAGGTGATTTCAGCATCGACATTGCCGTACCAAACAGCAATGTTTCCCTTTCGAGTGAACTGCGAACGCCGGAACGGGATATTGACGCCGCGTCCTGGGCGGATCGCAGAGGGACAACGGCTACTATCGTCTTTGACGTACCTGATTCAAATGGATATAAAGGTCATATATTTGCGGGATTACAAAATGAAATCCGGCCACAGAACAAAATTGATATTCCGACCTTTGAAGGGGATTGGCTGCCTCGTACAGAAAATCTTCTGGCCGAAAAGAAAATAACCGAAAGGGAATTTGCCCTTTTTACGGATTCATACATCAAGATAAGTGACAACAATAGCTATTATTTCTTGGAAGATCAATTTGACACCGCAAGAAACAACGCGGTTTTAAAGATACACCGCCTCCTTGAATTGTCCACCGGGTGGATGGAGGATGTTCTCAACTTTAACCTAAAGGCGGCCCCTGGTTACCGGGGTTTTGGGACCGGTGTTTTAAAATACCCGTATACATTTACGCCTTACAACTCAGTTTCAAATACTAAATTGGTATCCCCAATAAAGGGGGTGTTAACCGGCGGCACAACAGAAACATTCTCAATGACGTCTCAGAATTATACCAGGATTGCTATTATCATCAACGGAAATTTTCACCAGTTGGTAAAAAACAGCAGAACCGGCGTGTTTGAGCTGACATTTGAAATACCTTCCGGATTAACCGAACTTACGCTATACGGTTCCAAGGACGGCAGAAATTATACCGGCCTCATACGGTACAATATCGAACAATAGAAAGAGGAAACAAGACGGAGGATCGCCGCATGAAAAAACTTTCGGTAATTTTTATTATCACCATCGGGGCTCTGTTTGCCGGTTGTAAACATGACGCCGCATCATCGGTTAACCCCCTTATCGGCTGCTGGCGGAGTGAAAGTACGACCGTATCGCAGCAAAGCGGCGGTATCTATTATGATGTCTTTATTTTTGAGGATGTCAGGGTATATGAATTTTACCTGCATCAAAATTCCATACAGTATATCAAGAATGTACCCTTGGATGATACTTACTGGAGGGATTATACCTTGTATGACGATAAATTTGTCATACATTATATTTCCGAAGCGGGGGTTACCATAAATGTAGATATTGCCTATGCCTTCAGCGGTGGAACATTAATCTTAACCTTCCCCCAGAGTATCGCTGATTCTAAGTGGAACGGCACTAGAACTATTGCCTACGTAAACGTCCCCTAGCGGCCTGTTGCACTTGTGGATTTTTTGCATATCTATGCAAAAAATCCCGATCAATGGGCGTGCTTTTGGAGTTTGTAAGGTATAAATATTCACTATCGTGAATATTTATACCATTTTAAGCGCGAAGCGCAACAAACTCCTAGCGGCCGCCCCCCTTTAAGCCGGGACGCGGCTGCCGCTTTTCTTAAAGCTCAGCCCCCCCTCGCCGCTCAGGGCCTCCACGGTAACCATGTCGCCCTCCCCTATTTTCCCGGCGATGATGGCCTTGGCCAGGGGGTTTTCCAGCTCCGCCTGGATGGTCCGCTTCAGGGGGCGGGCGCCAAACATCGGATCGTAGCCCCGCTGGGCCAAAAGCTCCTTGGCGGCGGCGCTTAGTTTAAGCGTAATTTTCCGCTCCCCCAGACGCAGGGCCAGACGGCCGATCTGAATATCGACGATCTTGCCTATTTCGGCCCTACCCAGGCGCTTAAAGATCACGGTCTCATCGATACGGTTTAAGAATTCCGGGCGGAAACTCTGTTTCAAGAGTTCCATCAGGGCGTCCCGGATATCCTGGTCCCCCTCGGCCCCCAGAATCAGGTCCGATCCCAAATTGCTGGTCATAATAATGATAACGTTCTTAAAGTCCACCACCCGGCCCTGGCCGTCGGTCAGGCGGCCGTCGTCCAGGATCTGGAGGAACACGTTAAACACCTCCGGGTGGGCCTTTTCGATCTCGTCAAAAAGGATCACGCTGTAGGGCCGGCGGCGGACCGCCTCCGTAAGCTGGCCCCCCTGCTCGTAACCAACGTAGCCCGGAGGCGCCCCGATAAGACGGCTTACCGAATGTTTCTCCCCGTATTCGCTCATGTCGATCCGGGTAAGGGCCTTCTCGTCGTTAAAAAGAAAGTCCGCCAGGGTCTTGGCCAGTTCGGTTTTGCCCACCCCCGTAGGACCCAAGAAAAGGAAGGACCCCAGGGGCTTGGCGGCGTCCGAAAGCCCCGCCTTGTTCCGCCGGATAGCGTCCCCCACGGCCTCCACCGCGGCCCCCTGGCCCACCACCCGCTGTTCCAGCACCTTTTCCAAATCCAGGTACTTCTGCAGCTCCCCGGAGAGCATCTTGGACACGGGAATCCCCGTCCAGGTGGACACCACCTGGGCAATATCCTCCTCACTCACCTCCTCCCGCAGCAAGGCTCCCTTTCCGGCCTCCCGCTTCTTCTCCATAAGGTCCGTAAGCCGGGACAGCTCCTTCTGGGCTTCCGGAATACGGCCGTGTTTTACCTCCGCCGCCTTATTCAGGTCCCCCTCCCGCTCGTAGCGGGCCTCCTCAATTTTAAGCTCCTCGATTCGCTGCTTTATGCTCCGGATCTTCTGAATATCCAGCTTTTCAGAATCCCAGCGGGCCTTCATGGCGTCCCGCTCCGCCCCCAGATCGGCAATTTCCTTTTCCAGCTTCCCCAGCCGTTCTTTGGAGGAGGGGTCCTCCTCCCGGGCCAGGGCCTGGCGCTCTATGGAAAGCTGCAGCAGTTTCCGCTCCAGCTTGTCCAGGTCCGTGGGCCGGGAATCCAGTTCCATTTTAAGCCGGCTTGCCGCCTCGTCCACCAGATCGATGGCCTTATCCGGCAAAAAGCGGCTGGTGATATAACGGTCCGAAAGGGTGGCGGCGGCCACCAGGGCCTCGTCCTTGATCCGCACCCCGTGGTGAACCTCGTAACGTTCCTGGAGGCCCCGCAGAATCGCTATGGTGTCCTCCACCGAAGGCTCCGCGGTATACACCTGCTGGAAACGCCGTTCCAGGGCCGCGTCCTTTTCGATATGCTTGCGGT
Organism: Treponema sp.; assembly: GCA_031274285.1. Taxonomy (GTDB): domain Bacteria; phylum Spirochaetota; class Spirochaetia; order Treponematales; family Breznakiellaceae; genus JAISFT01. Next base: position 9,048 of record JAISQJ010000025.1, read on the forward strand.
ACTCGTCCAGGGTAGTGGCGCCGATACAGCGCAGTTCCCCCCGGGCCAGGGCGGGCTTGAGCAGATTGGACGCGTCGGTGGCCCCCTCGGCGGCTCCGGCCCCCACCAGGGTGTGCAGCTCGTCGATAAAGAGGATGATCTTCCCCTCCGCGGCCTGGACCTCGTGGATCACCGCCTTAAGCCGCTCCTCAAATTCCCCCCGGAACTTGGCCCCCGCCACCAGGGCCCCCAGGTCCAGGGCCAGGAGCTTCTTGCCCTTTAAGCCCTCCGGCACATCCCCCGCCACAATCCTGCGGGCCAGCCCCTCGGCAATGGCGGTCTTCCCCACCCCCGGCTCCCCGATAAGGACGGGGTTGTTTTTGGTACGCCGGGACAGCACCTGCATAACCCGGCGAATCTCCTCGTCCCGGCCAATCACGGGGTCCAGTTTCTCCTGCCGGGCCAGGGCCGTCAGGTCCCGGCAGTATTTGTCCAGCACCTGGTACTTGTCCTCCGGGTTTTGGTCGGTAACCCGGGTATTGCCCCGGACCTGTTTCAGGGCCTCCAAAATCGCCTTTTTGCTGACCCCCGCTTTTTTCAGGATCTCCCCGGCCTTGCCCCCGGATTCGGCGATGGTGATAAGGATATGCTCGGTAGAGACAAATTCGTCTTTAAGGGCCGCGGCCTCCTCCTCCGCCTTGGCCAAAACCTTGGAAGCGGCGGAAGAAAAGTAAAGCTGGGCCGCCTCCCCGTAGATCTTGGGAACCTGGGACACCAGGGCTTCGGCGGCAGCCTCAATCCGCCCCTGGTCCGCGCCAATCTGGGCGATCAGGGGAGCGGCGATTCCCCCCTCCTGGCGCAGCATGGCCAGGAGCAGATGCTCCACCTCAACCTGGGAATGGTCCCCCCTTTGGGCTATGGCGGAAGCCTCGTTCAAAAGCTCCTGGGCTTTGATGGTGAGTTTTTCGTAGTTCATAACTTTTTCCTCTTTTTTTGAAATCCTTACCTATAACATACAAAGATCC
>JAISQJ010000028.1 GCA_031274285.1 Treponema sp.
GAGTTTACCGGCATGAAAAACGGAGACCCTGGAAGGATAGCGGCCCAGGTCGTTTCGGGCATAGGTTTTCTGGGCGCCGGGGCTATCATACGCCTGGGGAATAACGTGCGGGGCCTTACTACCGCCGCTTCTCTCTGGTTTGTCGCCGCGGTCGGGCTCGTCATCGGCGCGGGAATGTTCCTTGCCGCTGGCGTTGCCGAGGCTGCCGGCCTCATCACTCTTCTGACGCTGGGAAAACTGGAACGCAAAATCTTTCCGGTGGAACGCCTCAAGCACCTTGAAATCACCTATAAAAACAGCAACACCGACACAAAAGAAGCCCTGGATATTATCTCCGCAGCGGGCTTGCGGGTTCAGTCGGTTGATGTAAACCAGGGTTCCAGGGAAAAGGGAACCACTCTCAGGCTTCTGACGGGAATTCCCAGCACAGTCGATATAGCTTCGCTGGCAAAAAAAATCAAGGCTTCCGGCTCTGTGGCCAGGGTTGAGATCAAAGAGAAGTATTAGGGCACGCGTATTGGCATTTTTTCAACAACGGGTATAATCTGAATATATCGTCACCCCATAGTGTCCTGCCCCATAGTTACCGCCGTTCCCGATAAAGGTAGTTCCGCCAAAGGCCGCATTTTCTGGTTTAATCTCTGGGGATTCTCCTGTTTATCACCTCCTGGAACGATTATCTGCGGCCCCGCCTGGTTATCCGGCATATCGAAAACGCCCCCATACAAATCGGCCTTCGTTCATTCACCAGTTCCGATACCAACCTTTGGGGTTCTCTTATGGCGGCCGCTATGGTATCCTGTATTCCGTTGTTCGCGCTCTATGCCGCGCTGCAAAGTAAAATGGAGGCTTAAATGACGGAAAACCAGGATGTTCCAAGACTGATTGTCCTGGAGGGCTGTTTGAATTTTAGGGATCTTGGGGGATATACGGGGGAGGGGGGCCGGAAAATCCGGTACGGCCGGATTTTCCGCTCTGATGATCTGTCGAAGCTCAGCCCCGGTGATATGGTCCGCGTGGGGGAACTGGGTATTTCCACGGTGCTCGATCTCCGGTCCGCCGATGAACTCGCCCGCGCCCCAAACCCACTCCGGGGGCGTCCCGGTTTCGCCTACTACCATATCCCGCTCCTGGACGGGATCAATTCCGAGACGGACGGCCCGGTGCGGATCGAAAGCCTCCCGGAACTGTATAAATCCCTGGTGATAAGCGCGGGAAAGCAAATTGCCGGGGTGTTTCAGGTTCTCCGGGAGCAAAAGGGGGGGACGGTCTTTCACTGTGCCGCCGGGAAGGACCGGACGGGGCTTATCGCCGCCCTGATTCTGGGGCTCTGCGGTGTGGCGGAGGAGGATATAATCGCCGATTACGCCCTTACCTATGAAAAGATGCGGCCTTTTTTTGATACCATGACACAAAAGGCCCGGGAGGCGGGCATCCCTGTTCCCGAGGAACTCCTGCGTTCCGATCCGGCCTTTATGCGGGAATTACTGGATTTTCTGAACCGGACTTACAGCGGTGCGGAGGCCTATCTCCTGGGCCTCGGGTTGACCCTCCGGGATATGGGGGATTTTAAAAACCGCCTGTTAGAAAAAAGGTGACAGGCCGGACGCTTAATACCATGATTAAATCAGCGTTGCCTTAGGATGTTTTTACGCATCCTGGGGGAATATTACAGCAAAAAAACGCCATAAACTAAGCATTTTTAGGATAGCTTAGGAAAACAAGGGCGAATACTATAGAGGTATCTTGATAAAAGGAGTATCGCTATGGCGGATAAATGGAAGCGGATACAAAAGGACGGCTATTCGATCATTGTAAACGAAGGAGGGCCGGTCCTGGGGATTGGCCCCGGTTTTGAGGATCATATTCTGGTACAGGACGGATACGCCTTTAAGGATCTAAACCGGAACGGCGTACTGGACCCCTACGAAGACTGGCGGCTCCCCTGGGAGGAACGTATCGCGGATCTGGCCTCCCGGATGACTGTGGAGGAAATCGCGGGGCTCATGCTTTACAGTGTTCATCAAACCATCTGTAAGGGAAACCCCATGGCGGCCATGCTGTATCCGGAGCAGGATATACCGGATACCCGGGAGCATATCTATGATCTTACGGATACGCAGAGACAATTTCTGCGGGACGATAATTTGCGCCACGTCCTTATCGCCAAGGTGGAGGATACCCCTACCGCCGCGCGGTGGAACAACCAAGCCCAGGCCTTCACCGAATCCATCGGTCTGGGTATCCCCATAAACATCAGCTCCGACCCGCGCCATACCCCGGCGGCTTCCGCCGAATTCGATATGGGCGCCGGGGGGGATATATCCGTCTGGCCCGAGCATATCGGCCTGGCGGCCACCTTTGATCCCGAGCTGGTGCGGCGCTACGGGGAGATCGCTTCCCGGGAATACCGCGCCATGGGCATCACCACCGCCCTTTCGCCCCAGATCGATCTTGCCTCCGAGCCCCGGTGGTTCCGCCTTAACGGGACCTTTGGGGAGGGAACCGCCCTGGCGGTTGACATGGCCCGGGCCTATTGCGACGGCTTCCAGAGCTCCCAGGGGGATCGGGAAATAAGCGGCGGCTGGGGTTTTGACAGCGTGAACGCCATGATAAAGCATTGGCCCGGCGGCGGTACGGGGGAGGGGGGCAGGGACGCCCACTTCGGCTACGGCAAATACGCGGTCTATCCGGGGAATAATTTTGACGAGCACCTCAAGCCCTTCCTGGACGGGGCCTTTAAGCTGAAGGGCAAAACCGGTATGGCCTCGGCGGTGATGCCTTATTATACGATTTCCTGGGGGATCGATGCCAAAAACGGCGAAAACGTGGGGAATTCCTACAGTAACTATATCATCACCAGCCTGCTGCGGGAGAAATACGGTTACGACGGGGTGGTCTGTACCGATTGGCTTATCACCGCCGATCCCGGCCCCATAGATACCTTTATCGGAGGCAAGAGCTGGGGGGTGGAGACCATTTCGGTGGCGGAACGTCATTACAAGGTGATCATGGCCGGGGTGGATCAATTCGGCGGGAACAACGCGGTGGCCCCGGTGCTGGAAGCCTATGCCATGGGGGTCCGGGAACACGGCGAAGCCTTTATGCGGGAACGCTTTACCCGTTCCGCCCGCCGGCTCCTCCGTAATATCTTCCGCACCGGCCTGTTCGAGAACCCCTACCTGGACCCCGGGGAAAGCCGGGCCGTGGCGGGGAACAAGGACTTTGTGGCCGCGGGATTCCAGGCCCAGCTCCGCAGCGTGGTGCTGCTGAAAAACAAAAACCAGGCCCTCCCCCTGACGCAAAAAACCAAGGTATACATCCCCCGGCGTCATATCAATGCCGGAAAAAACTGGTTTGGGGTTCCCACCCCCGCGCGGGATATTGTGCCGGTGGATACGGAATTGGCGGGCCGGTATTTTGAGATCACCGAGGACCCCGCCGCAGCGGACTGCGCCCTCTGTTTTATCGAGTCCCCCCAAAGCGACCCCTACCGGGCGGACGAGGGCTACCTGCCCATCAGCCTGCAATACCGTCCCTACCGGGCGGATACCGCCAGGGAGAAAAACATCGCCGGCACGGACAACCGCTCCTACCGGGGAAAGACGGGAACCACGTCAAACGAGCCGGACCTGGACCTGATTTTAGACACCAAAAAGAAGCTGGGCGATAAGCCGGTGATTGTGCTGGCCCAAACCAAGAACCCCTTTGTGGTGGGCGAATTTGAAGCCGCCGCCGGGGCCATCCTCCTCTATTTTTCGGTGGAACCCAAGGCCCTGCTGGAAATCCTCAGCGGCAAGGCGGAACCCCAGGCGCTGCTCCCCTTCCAGATGCCCCGGGACATGGCGGCCGTGGAAGCCCAGCTTGAAGATGTCCCCCGGGACATGACGGTCTACACCGACGAATGCGGCCACGCCTACGACTTCGCCTACGGCCTTAACTGGAAGGGCGTCATCGCCGACGAGCGAGTAAAGAGATATAGTGAAAAGTGAGTAGTGAGTAGTGGCGGGAAGCGCAGCGTGTCCCGCCACTACTCACTCACTCCTCCGTATTTCCAGCAGCTTAATCCCCAGGGGCGGCGCGGTAAGGCTAAGCGTAAGGTCTCCCTTAGGCTTTACGGTCCAGGTGTGCCGGTGGGGGACCGCCGTATTCCGCAGGTATTCCGCGTCCGAGGCGGAGAGGGTTTCGGGCATTCCCATGCCGGCGTATATATCAAAGGCGCTGCCGTGGGCCCGGTCAAGGGTGTATTCCCATATCCGGTAACCGCCCTCCAGCCCTTTGAGGCTTAGGTTAAAGGTAAGGGGAGGCTTTGCCTCAAAGACCTCGTAACGGCTGGCAAAGCTCAGCAATGAACGATCCCCTTCAATAAAGAGCTTATCATAATGGAGATACCGGAAGGCCAAAACATAGAGGGCGCCGCCGTTTTTGGTTACGATGTATTCCTCCCCCTGCTCCAGAATATCCCCCCGGATTTTGCGCAGAAACCACAGGGCATACCAGGAGGGCTTGCGGATACCCTCAGGGCTTAGGAGGCCGAAGCCCCCCGAAAAGGGCGGCGGCAGGGCGGCGTCTTCTTCGAAAATGTCCGAGAGGGTCCAAAAGGCTATGCCCTGAACCTGATCGTGGTTGCGCAGATAGTTATAGAGCAGGTGGCAGGCGGTAAACATGGTGTCCAAAAGGTAGTTTTCGTGGATTGCCGCGATATTGTATTCCGTAACAAACCACTCCTTTACCGGCCGTTTAAGGCGGCTTAATTTTTCCCGGTAAATGTCGATGCAGTTTCTAAAATGATCCTTTCCGCCATATTGGCTGTAATACCTGGCGCCCCCTTTGGTGTTGTTGAAAATAAAATCCTGCTCCCCGTAGAGGTGAAAGGAAAAGCAATGGAGGGGCAGATCCTGGGTGTTGATAAAATCCACAAAGCCGTCTATCCACCGGGCGGATTCGGCTATGGGCGGTATTACCGAAGGCCCGGCGATCCGCAGGGCCGGATCGGCCCGAAGCAGCGCTTCCGCGCTTACCCGGTAGAAGCGGTAGTATTCCTGCTCGGTTCCCGCCCACATAAAATCAGGCTCGTTCCAAATCTCAAAGTACCATTTCCGCACTTCCTCTGCTCCGTACCGGTTTATACAGTGGGCGGCAAAGCCGTAGACCAGCGCGGACCATTCGTCCCAGTCCCGGGGGGGCGCGTAATTGCCCCGGTACCAGAAAACAGTCTTGTCCCGGCTTTTCATGGCCTCCGGGATAAAGGTAAGGTCCGCCAGGGGGCATACCCCAAGGCCGGTTAAAAAATCAAATACCGCGTCGATATAATTCCAGTGGAAGTGGAGTTTTCCTGTTGTATCCCGGCTTACCACCCGCATTTCCTCGTTAAAAATACCGTGAAACCGCAGATGTTCTACCCCCAGCTCCCGGACGGCGCGGGTAATCTGGGCCTGCAAATCCCCCCGCAGGCAGTCATAGGCCCGGCCCACCGCCGCAAGCTGCTTCCAGCCGGGAAACAGGGGTTTTCCGGCCTTGGTAACTTCCACCGTGATGACCGTTTCCGCCGGTATTATCGTAAGGGACGCCACCGGAGAGGCCAGGGAGCGGATCGCCGCCAGGTCAATATCCCGGTATTCCTGGAGTTTTGCCATGGCCTGCACGGAATCGTAGTCCAGATAAGAGGATTCCGCGGACCACCCCTCCGCCGGCATGATGCCGGGATAATCGCGCTGATGCCGGTAGGTCCGGGGGGTGCTGCCGTACTGTTCCTTAAAAGCCTGGTTAAAGGCCCGGATGCTGGGAAAGCCGCATTGCAGGGCAATGTCGGTGATCCGTTTATCGGTTTGGGAGAGGAGCTTAACCGCGTTCTGGAGCCGCACCAGGGTAAGGTAGCCCTGGAAGGTAATCCCCATCTTTTTCTTAAAAAAATGGGAAAGGTAATACATGCTTAAATACGCCTCGTCCGCCAGGTTTTGCAGGCTTATTTTTTCCCCGTAATGGGCCTGGATGTATTCGGTGATCCGCTGTATCCGGTCCTTATCCTTATCCTGCTGATCCGAGAGCGCGTCGGGCTGCTGTTTAAAAGGGACATTGCGGACAATCAGGGACATAAGGGCGTTCAGCATCCCCTCTATGGCAAGCTCGTAGCCGTTCTCCGACCTGCGGTACTCGTCAATTATTTCGGCGATAAAAAAACGTATCTGTTTATGGAGCGACCCTCCGCCGGGTTCGGCCTTATCCTGGGGCATGGAAAAAAAATAACGCTCTAAACCGGGGAAGGTCTTACTGCAAAAATCCGGGCTTATCTGGAGGGCCGCCACAATGTTATCCTCCCCGCCGATATGGCTGTGGGGTTCCCCGGAATTGATAAAAAGCAGGTCGTCCTCAAAAAGTTTGTACTGCCTTCCCCCGACGGCCGCCATAACCTGCCCCTTGATAACCAGGAGGATCTCTATCTCCTTATGCCAGTGGAGTTTATAGCTGCTGATCCCGTGCATTAATATCCGCGCGTTAAGGCCGTGTTTGTACCGCACTATTTCATAGTTAGGTTCCATGGCGGTAGTATAGGGCTTTT
>JAISQJ010000038.1 GCA_031274285.1 Treponema sp.
ATCTGGCCGGAGCCGCTGATAAGGTACTTGGTGGTGGTCAGGGCCTCCAATCCCATGGGGCCCCGGACGTGGAATTTTTGGGTGCTGATCCCCAGCTCCGCGCCAAAGCCGAATTCCCCGCCGTCAGTAAAGCGGGTGGAGGCGTTTACATACACGCAGGCTGCGTCCACCCGGCGGCGGAATTCCTCCGCGGCCCGGAGATCCCCGGTGAGAATGGCCTCCGAATGTTTGGTACCGTAGGTATTGATATGATCGACGGCCTCCCGGAGGGAGTCCACAGTTTTGATCGCCAGGATGTAATCAAGAAATTCGGTAGCCCAATCTTCTTCCACCGCGTCTTTCACCACGAGGTCCGCGGGCAGGGCTCCTATGGCGGCCCGGGAAGGCCCGTCGCAGCGGAGTTCCACCTTTCCCGCCAGGCGCGCCGCCAGCGCCGGCATCAGGGCCCCCAGGGCCCCGCGGTGGACCAGCACCGTTTCTACCGCGTTACAGGCGCCGGGCTTTTGCACTTTCGCGTTTTCGATAATGTCCACCGCGTTTTTACTATCCGCGCCGGCGTCAACAAAGATGTGGCAGTTCCCTTCCCCGGTTTCGATCACCGGCACCTTCGCGTTATCCACCACCCGGCGGATAAGTTCCCGGCCCCCACGGGGCAGCACCACGTCGATAGAGCCCCTGGCGCTTAAAATTTCGTCCACCTCGTCCCGGCTGCTGGATTCCGCCAGGGCCACCGCCTCCGCCAGCCCCCCCGCCGCGTTAAGCCCCTCTTTGATAGCCCTGACCAGGGCCCGGTTAGATTCCAGCGCCGACGAGGAACCCCGCAGCAATATGGCGCAGCCGGACTTGTAGGCCAGGCTAAAGGCGTCGGCGGTAACCTCGGGCCGGGACTCGTAGATAATCGCCGCCACCCCCAGGGGGACCGTCACCTGTTCGATCACCAGGCCGTTACGCGTTGACCAGCCCGAGCGCAGCCTGCCAAGGGGGTCCTCCAGGCGAATCACCGTCTCTATCCCCCGGATCATCGAATCGATGCGCCGCTCATTCAGGAGGAGCCGGTCCAGCAGGGCCTCCTTCATGCCGGCCCCCCTGGCCTTTTCCAGGTCCCTGGCGTTGGCCTCCAAAATAGGGGCGCGGTTTTTATCGATAGCCGCCGCCGCGCCGGCCAGCCCCGCGTCTTTTTCCTGCCGCCTCTGCAAGGCCAGCAGGGCTTGGGCTTTTTTAAGGGAAACAAAAAGGGAGGAAAGGGAATTCATCGCGGCTCCTTTGTTGGGGGGCGCTTTTCCGGCTCTAGCGGAGTCGGGAAGCGGGCCCCCAGTTCCCGCAGGGCTTCCCCGGTGACCCGGTAGGTGGTCCATTCATCCAGGGGCCGGGCGCCCTGGCTTTTGTAGAATTGTATTGACCTCTCATTCCAGTCAAGACAGGCCCATTCAAGGCGGCCGTAACCCCGGTCCGCCGCCAGCTTCGCCAAAAAGCTGAGGAGCAGCTTTCCCAGCCCCCTGCCCCGGCAGGCGGGCTTTACAAACAGATCTTCCAGGTACAACCCCGGCTTCCCCACAAATGTAGAAAAGGTGTGGAAGTAGAGGGCAAAACCCGCGGCCTCGCCGTCGTATTCGGCGATGATCACCTCCGCCTTTTTTTCCTCAAAGATATATTGCCGCAGCCCTTCGGCGGTGGCCGCCACCGAATCCAAGAGGCGCTCGTATTCCGCCAGGGCCCGGATAAAATCCAGTATAAGGCCGCTGTCACCGGGCCCGGCAAAGCGGAGTCGGGTATGCTCATCAATTTGAAATTTTTCCGTCAAGGTATCCATCAGTCATTCATAGCGTCATAAGCCCCATCTGTCCAGGGGCCTTATAGGGGCGTCATTGGTACATGATAACGTAGGGTCGGGGGTTAAGGGCGTAAACTTCGGTGGGGCTCAAGAGGGGTTGGTCGTAACCGGCGCCGGGGATGCCGGAATTGTAAAAAAGTTTGAACCCCTTAATGGGCATGTTCTGAGCCCTGGCATTAAAGGCGTAGGTCTCCCGTTTGATGGATGGGGCCCCAAAGCCGTCGGCGCAGTGTACCAGCCTAACCCGGCTAAAGCCGCTGTCCACCTTTTCGCGGTTGGTGATCATCCGGTAATTAAACTGGTGGACCACCAGGAGCCGCTCCCCGGGAATTTTGTTTTCCAACATATATGCTTCCATCACCCGCTGGGCCTGGTTGAGTTCATCCGCAGTAATACTACCGATCTCCCTCATCGGTTTTGTAGTCCGCCATTCCGGGTCCAGGGCCAGATGCACATTGGGGTAGCGGAGCCAGGGCAGCATCCGCCTAAGGGAATCCACGGGATCGTAGCGGCCTATCTGGTGATCGATAAAGATAAGGATATCGTGTTCCAGGCCGTATTCGATCCATTTGGTGAGCAGTTCCTCCCCGATGATGCCGATTTCCCCCTCGGGCCAGACGGTGCCGAAGATGATATAAAAGGCCCGGCGGATGCCCCTGCCGCCGTTGGCCGCCGCATATTCGTAGGCCACCTTGGTGAGCATGAGGTCCAGTTCTTCAATGGGGTGGCGTCCCAGAATCCCCATGTTCCGGGAACGGGGATGGCCGTAGAAGGCAATAATATCATTGTTGAGCAGGAGGGAGGGGCCCTCCGGGTCCGCAGATTCCGTTTCCTCCGCGGCCCAGTAGGGGCGGGAGTCCTCCTGGCTGCCAAGGGCGGCAAGGTAATCGGTAAAGTAGAGGGAGGGAAACCGGGGGCTTGGTCTATTCCCCCCGGCGCCGTTTCTTGCCGGCGGCTGTCCGCCGCCGAGGGGGGCATCGGTTTCGTTTGGGAGGGATATGGTACTCTGCGTCCAGAGGAAAGGGGAGAGGAGAAGAAAAACCATGAAAAGCAGGCCGGAAAAACGCATAGTGGAACAATTATCGGCAGGGACACCCGGAATATTGAGGGGTTTCTGGCCGATGCGGTTAGGAGCCTTGCTCCAATTCCCGGTTTACCTCTTCCAGGCGGCGGGTCAGGGAGGCGATGGTCCGTTCCAGGCGCTGCTTCTCCTTGGCGAGGCGGAGCTGGGGGTCCTCCTCTTCGCCCCGGATGCCGGACCGGACGGTGTCGGGGCTTTTCCCCTTGATCAGGGCCTGCTCCGCGGCAAGGCGCTGGTCGTCGTTCCGTATACCCGCCAGGAAACGCATGTTGTCCGCCCCCACCTGGGGGTCCAGATCGTATTGGTGCATCTTGATAGCCATATCCGCCGCAATCCGGGGAATCCGGAGGATGCGATCCACGTAATCTTCGAACCGGGCCCCCGCGGCGGTGCAGAGTTCATGGGCCCGCAGGAGCTGCATCCCCAGTTCCTTTACCAGGCTGCCGTTTTCCAGGAGGTACTTCTTTTTGATAAGTTCCGTAAGTTCCGACAGTTCCGCCGAGTCCCGGAAAACATCCCGGTAGATTTTCTTTTGTTCCGCCGTTTCCAGCAGGCCGTGGAAGATGGCCCAAAACTCACAGCTGTGGGCCCGGCTGGAAAGGCTGCCTCCCCGCCTGCACGCGTGGAGGTGGTGGGCGTATTCGTGGATGGCGGTGTAGAGGAGCTGGTTATCGTCGTTAAAATTTTTATTGTGCAGGATGATCTCACGGGTTTCCGGTTTGTAAAGGCCGTTTACCTTCCGGCTCTGCTTACCCGAAAATATCACGCTGAATTCCAGAGGAGCGTCCTGGATGTCCAGCAGTTTTGCTTTTACCTGGTCCTGGTTCATGGTAAGCTCCTCCTTATGCCGGCGTCCATCTTACCGTAATTCACCGATTTTTTCCATGATTAGCACGGCCGCGGCCACACAGGCGGTTTCGGTACGCAGGGCCCGCTCCCCCAGGGAGAGCCGCAAAAATCCGGCCTTTTCCAAAATATCCCGCTCCCGGTCGGACCAGCCCCGCTCCGGGCCCACGGCCAGGACCGCCTGCCGCCGCATGAAACTGAGCCGGGCCAGGGAACCTTCGGGCCGCAGATTATCCGCCGCGGCCAGCAGGGCCGGGGACCTTCTGCCCTGTCCCTTTTCCCAGGGCCGTTCCCCCAGCCAGTCGTCCAGCCGGGGCCAGAGGGCAAGGCCGGGGATGGTACTGTCCCGGCTTTGCATGGCCCCCTCCATCAGGGCGGAGCGGGCGCCGCCGTCGTTTAATAAATTAGTATTCCTGTAATTTTTGTCCCCAAGGTCGGTGCCGATAAGATCTACCTCGGAGACTCCCAGGCTGGAAAGGTCCCGCAGGAGACGCCTTAGCTGGATGGGCCGGGGAAAACCTACGGCCATGCGGAGGGGAACCCTGGGCGGGGGATCTTCAAACAGCCGGAGGGAATAGAGCAGCGATCCGTCCAGATTGATCTTTTCGATTATTCCCGTGCCCCGCTGCCCGCCAAGGACCCCCGCATCAAAACTATCGCCGGGCTTTTTGCGCAGCACCTTGAGCAGATGGACGGTCCTTTCGTCCCGGCGGGGCAGGGCTTTGCCCAATTCGTATTCCTCAAAAAGGATAAGGTTCATACCCGCCGCCGGTTCTCCTGGGGGTATAGTAATAAGCCCGCGGGGCTGTGTATACCGCCTGAATCTTCGATTTTACTTGAATAAGCACCCCAAAAAGCGGATATTTGAAGCATGAGTGAATTCATGTCCGGTGATCATCGGAATAACAAAAAGAACCCAAAAAACGGGGGTCCCCAGTGGCCCTTCAAGATGCCGGACCTAAAACCCTTTGGGGGCTGGAAGTTCACCATCGTGTATATCCTTATCCTTATCGTGGGGATGAGCCTTTTTAATTACGTTTTTCTTAACCGGGTGAACCCGGCCATTGATTATTCCGAGTTTAAGGCCCGGATCAAGAGCGGGGAAATCAAGCGGGTTGAGCTGACCGATTCCTATTTTACCGGCTTTACGTCCACCCGGCAGACTCCCGCCATACGGTCGCCGGTCCGCAGCCCCTACATGGGCCTCCCGGAGCAGGTGTACCGCACGGTGCCTATCGGGGACCCGGATATTATCAAACTGATGGACGATAGCGGGGTGGCCTACTACACGGTTTCCCGGGAGGGGAGCACCATCCTCAATATCATCTTCTCCTGGGTCCTGCCCATCGCCTTCTTTTTCTTTATCTGGCGTTTTGTGATGAAGCGGCTGGGCACCATGGGGGGGAATGTCCTTTCCGTGGGGCAGAACCGGGCGGTGATCGTGGCGGAGGGGGATATTACCACCCGGTTTCACGATGTGGCCGGGGTGGACGAGGCTAAGGAAGAGCTGGTGGAGGTGGTGGATTTTTTGAAGAATCCCCGGAAGTACACCGACATCGGCGGCAAGATACCCAAGGGGGTACTGCTGGTGGGGCCCCCCGGTACGGGGAAGACTCTGCTGGCCCGGGCGGTGGCGGGGGAGGCGGGGGTGGCCTTTTTCCGCATGTCCGGCGCGGATTTTGTGGAGATGTTTGTGGGGGTCGGTGCGGCCCGGGTGCGGGATCTTTTTAAGCAGGCCCGGGACAAGGCTCCCTGCATCATTTTTATTGACGAACTTGACGCCATCGGCAAGAGCCGGCTCAACAATATCGCCGGGGGGAACGACGAGCGGGAACAGACCCTGAATCAGCTTTTGGTGGAGATGGACGGCTTTGACGGGACCAGCGGCCTTATCATCCTGGCCGCCACCAACCGGCCCGATGTGCTGGACCCGGCCCTGCTGCGGCCCGGTCGTTTTGACCGTCAGGTCCTGGTGGATCGTCCCGACCTCAAGGGCCGGGAGGAGATCCTGCGGATCCATTCCAAGGGGGTAAAGCTGTCTTCCGCTGCGGATCTGGCCGCGGTGGCCAGGATAACCTCCGGCTTTTCCGGCGCGGACCTGGCGAATATCGTGAACGAGGCGGCCCTGCTGGCGGTGCGGGCCGGCCACAAGCTGGTGGAGCAGCGGGACTTTGACGAGGCTATCGAAAAAACCGTGGCCGGCCTGCAAAAGAAGACCAGGGTTCTTAAGCCTGCGGAACGGCGGCTTACCGCCTTTCACGAGGCGGGCCACGCCCTGGTGGCCGCCTTTACCCCCAATGCGGACCCGGTGCAGAAAATTTCGATTATCCCCCGGGGTTTCGCCCTGGGTTATACCATGCAGATGCCCGTGGAGGACCGCTACACCATCACCCAGTCCGACCTTTTGGGGAGGATCGATATCCTCCTGGGGGGCCGTATCGCGGAGGAGATGGTAAGCGGGGAATACTCCACCGGTGCGGCCAGCGATCTTACCAAGGCCACCGACATTGCCCGCAAGATGATCACCGACTACGGCATGAGCGACCGGTTCCGCAATGTGGCCCTTACTTCCCGGGGGACCGGCATGGCCGGGGGAGAGCGGCAGGAACCGATGTTCCAGCGGGAGTATGCGGAAAGTACCCAGCAGTATGTGGATGAGGAAATTGCCCGCATGGTAGAAACGGAATACGCCAAGACCAGGGAGATTCTGGAACAGCGCCGCCCCATCCTTGATCAGGTGGCCGCGGCTCTGCTGGAAAAGGAAACCCTGGACGAGAAGGAATTTAAGGCCATCATCGCCCAGGAGTAACGCGGGAGGCAGGTCAAATTTGGGACAGGCTTTCGCCTTACCGCGCCGTCTCCAGGGGCAGGCCGCTTAGGATAAAGATCTCCGGCCGGTATTCAAAGTGCATGGTGTCGTAGAACATCCACTTGCCCCCCCAAACAAAACCGTAGGATTCAAAAGCCGCGATTACCGCGTCGGGGGGGTGGAACCGCTGGCTGTAGGGTACCGTCCACCAGTCGCTCTTATTCCTGGCTGTCCAGACCCAGTACGTTTCCAGTCTTCCCAGGGATTTGGGCAGCAGGTCCAGGGCCGCACCGTAGGCGTGGAAGCTGCGGCTTTGGGTGTCGGCAATGCTGCGCCAGTTCCACCCGTCCAGCACATCCAGACTGTCCATCCACCTCTTTACCTGGGCATTGGTTTTTGATTCCTCCAGAATCCGCTCCTCCACCAGGGCAAGCTCCTCCAGAATGGCATAGTGGACGTAGACCGGCCGGCCCAGGAAACGCAGGGACTTAACCCGGTCCCAGGCTTCGTTCCGGCTGGAAGCCCGCCACAGGGCATCGTAGAAGTGCTGGGATCGCTTGGGGGGATGCTGGGACCGCCGCTGGGCCTGGGAGCGAATCCGCTCCGTTTCCTCATCCGTAGGGTCCCGCCAGGGGGGAAGTTCTGCGGGGTAGCCGTAGAATGGCTGGGGGTCGTATTCCCCGGCCTGGTCCCGGAGTTCCTGGGGGAGGAGCCTCCCTTCGGCATAGTAATACCAGGTTCCCCGGATGGGGACCGCCCAGTCCCCTTCCCGGAACTCCGCCTGGCCAATCCGGTCGGGATAGGCCAGGGCCAGGGCCTTCATCACCGCCTCCCCCCGGCTGGGGGGCTGCTGGGGAGGAAACGCTCCCGCCATAAGCGGCGCACCGTCCCCCCTGTCGGCGTCTTCCGGCGCTTCGCCGTCCGCGGGAGACGGCTGGATACCCACGGCTTCCGGTTCCAGCGAATCCCGGTCCGGGGGCAGTTCCTCTTGGTTGGGGATGGCAGGCTTGGCCCGTCCTCTTTGACTATTCCCCCCGGCGTAGAGGCAGGCGCCGCAGAGCGCCAGAAGAAGAAAAACTACCCGGCGGCAAAGGCCGCTCTTGGCAAGCGTGGGAATTATCATCAGAGCATACTACTAGAAAACAAAAAACCCGCCCACTGGTCTGTCCAGGGTGGCATGGGCGCTTGGCTTGCGTTATACTTAATACCGGATAATTACTGTACCGGGAGGGAAGTAAGATGCCGAAAGGAGCGCGGTATGAAACGGACACTGCTTCTCGCATCCCTCCTGGGGCTGCTGGGATCCGCCCTGTATGCCCAAAATGCAGCCGGTGAGCCCTCCGGGATCCGGAGGCTCCGGACTCCCAATGCCCAGGTGACCGTTACCCCCGGCCCCCAGGGACTCCCCATCGTGAACAGTTCCGCCTCAGGCTGGCCCCTTGGCCCGCGGCCCCTCGATGAAGACGCCCTGGATTCCTGGCTGAATGGCGCTCCCCCGGACTCGGCTAACAGTCCGGCCAACGGGGAGCCGGCCTCCGGGGTTCCCCAAGACCCGGTTCCGCCTGTCCCGCCCCCCAGGCCCTCGTTCGAGCCCCCTCCCCAGGGCGGCTTACCCTCTTTCGCCGCCCCCCGGCCCGGCCCGCCTGCGGCGGCCCCCGCTGCCGCCAATTTCCGGACCCGGCAGGCCGGGCCGGCTTCGGGAAGCGTCACTGAAAGTGCTGTGGAAACCCAAAGCCAGCTGGGGCAGCCAGGCGCTCAAGCTCAGCCGGTACGGCCGAGTGCACAGACCTCAACCCAAACCTCGCGGCAGGGTGTTCAAACCCAGCCTTCAACCCAGACCTCGCGGCAGGGTGTTCAAACCCAGCCGGTGCGGCAGAATACCCAGACCGTCGGCCCGGCGCCTAAGAACGTGGTGGTGGTCCCCTCCCCGGTCCACTATGACCGGGCGGGCCGTCGGGTTGTTGATCCGGATTGGCAGTATACCCTGGCCCAGATGATCCAGGCCGATAGGGATGCCGCAGCCGCGGCCGCATCCGCATCCGCATCCGCAGCCGCAGCCGGGGAGACCGTCCAGGAAGAGACAAAGACCCCGGAAGCCGCGCCGGAGGAGCCCCAGCCGATGCGGGAAACCGTCATCGTGGTCCCCGGCCCCGCCCTGTGGCGGATCAGGGGGACCCTTACGGTGGCCAAAGGCATGCTGGCCCTGGAAGATAGTGAAGGGATCACCTGGTATCTGCCGGGGCTGGATCGCTACATCGGCTTTATCGACGGCCTCGACGCGGGCCAGGATGCGGCGCTGGAAGGCTATGCGCCCCCCAACGGCTCCTCCCAGGAACGGTACTTTCAGGCCCTCAAACTCATACTCGATAACATGGCCTACGATCTCAGCATCCCCCCCTACGGCCTCGCCGCCTATCCCCCCCAGAACACCGCCGGGCAGACCACGATTATCCGGGAAGTCGAGCGCCGGGAAGGGGTCCGGGCCAACCGGCAAGCAGGGAAAGACCCCGGTAATTGGGATGACGAGGATCCGGCCCCGCGGGAAAGGCGGAGAAGCCCCCATGCCCCGTCCCAGCCTGTTTGGGAACACAACCACAAAAGCCCCTGGGCTCCCCCCGCCGGCGTTTTGGATTTTGACATGGACTACGGCTCCTTCTGGCGGGAAGACCCGGCCAAACAGGAACGGCGGGACCGGGAAAGCCGGGAAATCTGGTACTAAATTTGAAACCCTTGCGTAACTTGAGTTATGAAAGTAAACGCGGGTCTAAAGCTCAAAGCATTCGTGCAGAAAAAGGGCGGCGGCCTGGGCCACGTTAAGGCTTTCGATGTTCCCCGTGCCGGGGATGCGGACCAGGGCGGAACACTGTTCCTTTATTTCCGGGCTCAGGCCCGTCTCCTCGTTGCCCACCACCAGGGCGATGCCGGGACGGCGGGAACCCACCCTCTGGTCTTCGATAATGCCGCCCAGGTCCCTGATGCGCCGCCGGGCCCGGGGGTCTGCGCCGATGGTGACAATCCGTTTCGATGCGGCCCGGAGAAAGGCCGGGGTACTCCGCACCGTCCTAAAGGTCACGTGCTCCATGCCCCCCTCGGCGACCCGGTAGGCGCTGGTACTAATCCGGCTTTCCTGATCTTCGCCGCCAAGAATCACAAAATGGGCATCGAAAAAAGCGGCGGCCCGGACCATGGCCCCCAGGTTGTGATCGTTCCCCACCTCGTGAAGGACAAGCCCTGTTTTTCCCTCCGCGGCCCAAAGATCCAGGTCCGCCTCCGCAGCCGGCGGCGGAGACGGTTCCTCGATCATCGCCGCCACCCCCTGGTGGTGGGTACTCTTGCAGAGCCGCTCAAGCTCCGCATCGTCACATAGCTTGTAGGGATACTTTTTGGCGGCCAGATATTTGCAGACCTGGGAAAAGGCGTTAAGCCGGTCCTCCCGCAAAAAGAGACGGTTAATCTGCTCCGGGTGGTATTCCCCCAGGGCCAAAACAGCGTTGAGCCCGCAGACGGCAAGCTCATTGGTAAGACGGTTTCGCACCGGTAAAATATAGCATATAATAAAGGGGTAATGTAGGAGGATGTATGGCTAGGAAATTAAAATACGGAATCGTCGGATGCGGCGGAATCGCCAATCAAAAGCACCTGCCGGCCATCGCCAAGCTTGCGGATGCGGATGTTGCTGCCTTCTGCGACATCGTCGGCGAGCGGGCGGAAAAGGCGAACCAGGACTACGCCGGGGGCAAGGGGAAAGTCTTTACCGACTACTCAAAACTCATCAAAGAAGACCTGGACGCCGTTTTCGTGCTCACCCCCAACATCTCCCATGCGGAAATCACCATAGCGGCGCTGGGCGCGGGCAAGCATGTACTCTGCGAAAAGCCCATGGCCAAGAGCTACGCCGAAGCCCAGCGCATGATCGAAGCCAGGGACAAGAGCGGCAAACTGCTTACCATCGGATACCAGAACCGCTTCCGGCCGGACAGCCTCTTCCTCAAGGCCGAGTGTGATGCGGGAACCCTGGGAGACATCTACTTTGCCAAGGCTACCGCCCTGCGCCGCCGGGCCGTTCCCACCTGGGGAGTATTTCTTGACGAGGAAAAGCAGGGCGGCGGACCCCTCATCGACATCGGCACCCATGCCCTGGACCTGACCCTTTTTATGATGAACAACTATGAACCCGCCTACGCGGTGGGCACCACCTATCACAAACTCAACAAGGATAAAAAGACCGGCAACGCATGGGGGGACTGGGACCCCAAAATATTCACTGTGGAAGATTCGGCCTTCGGTTTTATCGTGATGAAAAACGGAGCCACCATCATCCTGCAGTCCAGTTGGGCTCTGAACACCACGGAGGTCCGGGAAGCGGTAACCACCCTCTGCGGCACCAAGGCCGGGGCGGATATGCCCAAGGCCGGAAGCCTGGTGATCAACGGAGTCAAAAACGGCCGCCAGTATACCCTGAACCCCTCAGACGGCACAGCCGCCGCCTTCTACGAAGGGGAAACCGCCAAGGACACCGACCTGGAAGCCCAAACCTTTGCCAGGGCCATCCAGGGCAAGGGCAAACTCTACGTCCAGCCGGAAGAAGCGGCAGTGGTAACCCGAATCCTGGAGGGCATCTATCTCTCCGCCAAGACCGGGAAACCCCATTACTTTAATTAAAGCATAGAAGGGGGGGCCGCCTACCACGGACAATTGCTCCGCAGCCTGGCTTGCAGCCAGCATGCAGATTTTTGGCCGGCCCCCTGATTTTCTCCGCAGCCTAAAGCGTTCTCTTGGCCTAGGCCATGCCGCATACGTGCCGGGACATGCTCGCCGGCTCGCATGCAGACTTCTGGCCCCCCCTACGCCCGCACTTCGTTGCGGGCTACCCCCCATCCACTTCGGCGCTTTAATAATTACTCTATGAATTATTATTTAGGTCTAAACCCGGCACTCTTGTTCTCATTGATGAACCCGAAACTTCCATAATGATATTTTTGTGGTTTTCAAGGATTCCGGATTTAAGGAAACCAAATTGTATCGCAATTTATTCGCAGTGGGGTCTAATACCCCGCCATTTATGGCGGTTAAAATTAGCAATGCTAACAAAGAGGAGGTTCATTGAACTGGCAAAATAATACGGGCTACAAGCTGTTCGAGGATAGGTAGATCGAATATACTGCAAAACGGTGCCGGGAGTTTGTTGTGCTTTGCAGCAGGCCGCCGGGCGCCGAAAGGACCAAAATGAATACCCAGCGGCTCTACTACGACTATACCTCGGCGGAACCTTTTTCCGCGGAGATCCTTGCAATATGCCCCCTGGAAGGCAGGGGAGCGGCGGTTTTGCTGGACAAAACCATCTTCTACCCCGAAGGGGGCGGCCAGGACGGGGACCGGGGCAGCATCAACGGCGTTCCCCTGCTGGATGTAAAGGAAACCGCCGATGCCGAGATCCGGCATCTGGTTTCCGCCGGCGATGCGGAAAAGCTAAAGCCCGGCCCGGCGATCCTGGTTTTGGATGCCCGCCGCCGCCGGGACCTGACGGTTCAGCACAGCGCCCAGCACCTGCTTTCGGGGACGATTCTGCGTCTGGCCGGCAAGCACACCCTTTCCATGCACCTGGGCGCGGAAACCTGCACCATTGATGTAGACGCCCCGGAACTCTCCTCCGATACCCTGATCCGGGCCGAGGATGCGGTGATGGATGTTATTGAACAGGATGTTCCGCTGATCATCCACCTCTGCCCCCCGGAGGATGTCACCCGATTCCCCCTCCGCAAAGTTCCGCCCCAGGGGGAAGCGGTGATCCGGGTGGTGGAAATCAAGGACTATGATTTTTCCCCCTGCTGCGGCACCCACTGTACATCCACCGGCCAGCTAGGGATCCTGCGGGTCCTGGGGGCGGAAAAGTACAAGGGCATGACCCGGATCACCTTTATCGCGGGCCGCCGGGTACAGACCCAAAGCCGTCTGCTCTGGCGGAACGGGGAAATCATCTCCCAGGCCCTCAAGACGCCGGTGGCGGAGACCAGCGCGGGGGTCCTGGCCCTCTTGGACCGGAACGCGGCCCTGGAGCGGGACCTCAAGGCCCTGCGGGAGGCGGCAGCGGAACAAAAGGCGGAAGCCCTGTTAAACAAGGCAGCTACTGATGACAAGGCAGCTTCCGGCGGCAAGGCCGATGGCAAGCCGTCTACCGGCGGCACAATCTCCCTGGTCGCCGGAGTCCCCGTCATTGCCGAAACCTACAACGCAAGTTTCGATGAGGTTCTCCGTATTGGCAGGGCGGCGCAGAAAAAAACCACCGCCATACTGCTTCTTGCCTCCAGGGAGGACCGGAAATTCGCCGCCCTCTGTTCCGGCAAGGGGATCGATCTGCGGCCCCTCTTAAAAGAGGCCATGGAAGGGCACGGCGGCAAGGGCGGCGGGGGCGCGGGTTTCTTCCAGGGGGTTTTTGATACCGAAGCTGCGCTGGAAAGCTTTCTTAGGGATGTGCTATGATCTTACCGTGGCGAAGCAAAGAACATACCGTCGGCGTCCCAGCGTAAGACAGCCGCAAAAATCACGAAAAGCCAGGACCCCCTCGGGTCTTATTTTCTGGACCGTCTTTTTAATCCTGATCGCCGGGCTTTTTTTCCTCAACCGGGACCATATTGTGGAGAGTCTGGAGAAGACCCAGCTTCTGGAAAGGTTAGCTCCATCCACCCCTGCTCCGGAGCAGCCTGTCCCCTCCGTCCCGGTGCCGACTTCCGTCCCGGTGACGCCCCCTGCTCCCCCTCCGGCGGCCCCCGTCCCCCCTCCGACGGCCCCGCCCCCGCCGGAACCACGTTCGGGAACCGCGCAAAGCGCGCCCCGGCCCATTGAGCAGCGCGATCCCCTGCCGGAGGACCCGCCAATACCTGCGGACCCTGGCCAGAACAGCCGCCAGAGCGGAGCCCCAGTCCGGCATCCGGCGGAAACTTCGGCGGAGCAGGCCCTTTACTTCATCCAGGTGGAAGATGACGGCACGATCCTCCGCAGCAAGACAAGCCGACGTATCCCCGTGTCGGGGACCCCCTTATCGGACACCCTGGAGGCCCTTATCGTCGGCCCCAATGCCGAGGAGGGGCGGCGGGGCATGCTCTCCCTTATTCCCCCGGAAACCAGGGTCCTTAGCGCCGCTATCGAAGGAAGCACCGCCCGCATCAATTTTAGCGAGGAATTCCAGTACAACACCGCCGGCATGGAGGGCTTCGCGGCCCAGCTTACCCAGGTTATCTGGACCGCCACGGAGTTCCCCAACGTGCGGGATGTGCAGATACTCATTGAAGGCAATAGGGTAGATCACCTGGGGGAGGGCCTCCCCGTCTGGGGGCCCCTTAACCGGCAGAGCTTCTAATACGGCGGATGGTCACTGTCCGGCCGGTGTCCTGGTCTATTTCCGCCAGAATCCCCTCCGATGCGCAGGGGCCGTCCTTGGCGCACTCCATGCGGTAGAGTACCTGATTCCTCACCCGGTTCAGGCAGATGGTCTTGTCCATGCCGATTACGGCGTTTGTCACCCCGGTCATGCCCAGATCGGTAATGTACCCCGTTCCGTGGGGCAGAACCCGCTCATCGGCGGTTTGCACATGGGTATGGGTACCGGCGGCCATGCTTACCTTGCCGTCCATGTAGTAGCCCAGGGCTTCCTTCTCCCTGGAGGATTCCGCATGAAAATCCACCAGCGCAATCGCCCCGCCCCCCATGGCCTTAATATTCTCCCCGTCGGAATGATCCTGCAGCTCCCCGGAGGGAGAAAAGAGGGGATGCCTGTCCGTAGTAGGACCCCATTGAGTCTCCAGGATGAGATCAAAGGCTCTAAAGGGACAATCAATGGGGCTCATGTACTCCCGGCCCTGGAGGTTCACCACCAGGTAGGCAGTCCCGGCCTTTTCCAGCCGGACCCACCCCCGGCCGGGATTACCCGCCGGGTAGTTGGCGGGCCGCAGTACCCGTTTCTCGCTTTCCAGCAGGGGCCAGAAATCCCGGTTTTCCCACACATGGTTGCCGGTGGTGATCACATCGGCCCCGGCATCCAGGATGCGTTTCACGCTCCCTTCATCCATACCGAACCCCCCGGCGGCGTTTTCACCGTTCACCACGGTAAAATCCACGTTGTGTTCTTTGATAAGGCCGGGAAGTTCCCGTTCCAGAGTTAACAGCCCCGGTTCCCCTACCACATCCCCAATCATCAATACGTTTATCACAGGGAAACTATACAGGCAAACGCATTTCATTTCCAGCCTCAAGTTTGCGGGAAAGATGCTTTGAACGTAACCCTATCGGCGGTAAATTCCTTGTTCAAACTATCGCTGTTATGGTATGATAAGTGATGATGAGTGTTATTGCTGTTGGTTCGGTAAATCAGCGGATCAAGCAGGTGCGGCAGGCCCTGCGGCTTTCCCAAGTTCAGTTTTCCCGAGTAATATCCCTGTCTTCTGGGTATCTTGCCGGGGTAGAGGTTGAAAAAAGAAAAGTTAATGAACGGCTTGTTAAGTTGATCTGTTCTTCTTTCAATGTGAATGAAATATGGCTCAAGACCGGAGAAGGGGAGATGTTTAACCTGAATCCGGATGAGAATTTTACAAAGCTGATCAGTCTTTTTAAGGAATTAGACCCCAAGTACCAGGCCTATATCCTAAAGGAGATCAATCTGCTGCTTGAGATACAGGATCAGGATACCAAAGGGCCCGTGCGGAAGGACTAAAGGCGGGGGGGTGGACCGCTCAGCGGTCCATGTGCTATGTTTCGCTATGGAAGCCCACGAAGAAACCCGGCCTATCTTTCAAAACATATCCCCCCTTGATCATCGCTACTCAATTTCCGAAGCCCCCCTGTACCGGGCCCTGGTGCCCTGGCTCTCTGAGGAAGCAGCCGTCACCGCCAATGTTAGGGCGGAGATCGCCCTGGTGCTGGCCCACCTTAAGATCCGGGGAAAACTGGAGCCCCGCCTGCGGGAGGCCCTGGAAAAGGCCGCCGGGGAACTCAGCCCCGCGGAGGTCTACGCCGAGGAGGAAAAGACCCGCCACAACATCCGCGCCCTGGTGAACGTGCTTAAACGGAAGCTGGACCCGGAGCTTTCGCCCCTGGTACACCTGGGGGCCACCAGCGTGGATATTCTGGATACCAGCCTTTCCTGGCGGGTCAGGGGGGTGATCCGGAAAGCGGTCCTGCCGGAACTGCGGCGTCTGGAAAACCTGCTCTGCGATTTTGCCGAGCGGGAGGCGGAAAGCCCCCAGGTGGGCCGTACCCACGGCCAGCACGCCGTACCCATTACCGTGGGCTTTGCCCTGGCGGAATACGTTTCCCGGCTGGGCAAGTCTATCCTGGAAATAGAGGCCCGGGCGGCGCAGCTCAAGGGGAAACTGGCCGGGGCGGTGGGGGCCTACAACGCCACCAGCATGATCGTCAAAGACCCACGGGAACTGGAGCGGCTCTACCTGGAGGAACTGGGCCTGGAGCCCTCCGAACATTCCACCCAACTGGTGGAGCCTGAGTACCTCTTGCGGCTGCTTCTGGAAATGAACGTGGCCTTTGGGATTATCGCCAACCTGGCCGACGATCTGCGGAACCTGCAGCGCAGCGAAATAGGGGAACTGCGGGAGGGTTTTTCCGCGGATCAGGTGGGGTCCTCCACCATGCCCCAAAAACGGAACCCCTGGAATTCGGAGCACGTCAAAAGCCTGTGGAAGGCCTTTATGCCCCGGGCTACCACCTTCTTTATGGACCAGATCAGCGAACACCAGCGGGACCTTTCCAACTCCGCCAGCCAGCGTTTTGTGGCCGATTATATCGCGGGCTTTTGTTTGGCCGTAAGCCGCATGGCCTCGGTTATGGAGGGGCTGGGGCTGGACCGGGAACGGCTGCTGGCCAACCTGCGGGGGACCCAGGGGGGGGGCGGCATTTTGGCGGAACCGGCGTATATCCTTTTGGCGGAAAGCGGCGTATCCGACGCCCATGAGATTATCCGCAGAATTACTATTAAGGCGGAAAAAGAGCGTATCAGTTTTGCCGCTGCCCTGGAAGGGGAGGGGGAAATTCTTTCCCGGATTGGGGAAAAAATGACGGAACTGGGCCTGGTTTCCGATCCCGCCCGCGCCCTTTCCTGGTTTGAAAAACCCGAACAGTACCGGGGCCTGGCGGCGCAAAAGGCAAAAGAACTGGCCCGCAAATACCGGGAACTGATGAAAACAAAAACGAAAACCTAAGGAGGCATAAAATGTTTAACGAAGCCCTGTCCTATGACGATGTTCTTCTTGTGCCGGGTTATTCGGAGATCCTGCCCAAGGACTGCGATGTTAAAACCACCCTTTGCGCGGATGTGTGTCTTAATGTGCCTATTATTTCCGCGGCCATGGATACGGTGACCGAAGAAAAACTGGCTATCGCCATCGCCCTGGAGGGGGGCTCCGGGGTTATCCACCGGAATCTGAGTCCCCAGGAACAGGCCTCCCAGGTGGCGAATGTGAAACGTTACCTGAACTGGGTTATCGATTCCCCGGTAACGGTGGGGGAGGATGCCAAAGTCCGGGATGTCAAAATGATGATGAACCGCTTCCGGGTTTCGGGGATGCCGGTTTTGGATTTGGAGGGCCGCCTGGTTGGTATTATCACCAGCCGGGACCTGCGCTTTTGCCGGGACGACAGTCTTTCGGTCCTGAATGTGATGACCAAAAACCCCGTGGTGGAACAGGGGGACCCTTCGGTGTCCAGCGCCCGGGAAAAATTCGACAAACACCGGATAGAAAAACTGCCCGTGGTGGACGCCCAGGGCCGCCTGACGGGACTTATCACCGTCAAGGACATGGAGAAACACGACAGTTATCCCCAGGCCGCCACCGATAAGGCGGGGCGGCTTATCGTGGGGGCCGCGGTATCCCCCCAGGATTACCCGACGCGGCTCCCCCTGCTTAAAAACGCCAAGGTTGATTATGTGGTTTTGGATACCGCCCACGGGGATTCCAAAAACGTGATGGACGCGGTCCGGGGCATCAAAGACAAATTCGGCGTCCCCGTTATCGGGGGGAATGTGGCGACCCCGGAGGGAACCCGCCGGCTTATCCAGGCCGGGGCCGACGCGGTAAAGGTGGGGGTGGGGCCCGGCTCTATCTGCACCACCAGGGTCGTGGCCGGCATAGGGGTGCCCCAGTTTACCGCGGTGTGGGAATGTGCCCAGGAGGCCGCCCAGGGGGCCGGGATCCCCGTTATCGCCGACGGGGGGATCAAATTTTCCGGAGACATCACCAAAGCTATCGGCGCCGGCGCCCATGTGGTGATGATCGGCAGCCTGTTCGCGGGCCTTAAAGAAGGGCCGGGCCATGAAATTATTTTTGACGGCCGGATCTACAAGGAGTACCGGGGCATGGGGAGCCTGGGGGCTATCAACGACGGCGCCGGCGACCGCTACCAGATCAGCAAAGACGAAACCCCGGTCCCCGAAGGCATCGAAGGCCGGGTCCCCTACAAGGGGGAAATGCGGAGCTACCTCCATCAGCTCGTGTCGGGCCTGCGGAAGGGCATGGGCTACTGCGGCTGCAAAAACATCGACGAGCTGCGGGCTTACCGGCAATTCGTTAAGATCACCGCCGCGGGCCTCAAGGAAAGCCACGCCCACGATGTGACCATAACCCAGGAAGCGCCTAACTACAGCAGATCCTAACCAGTGGTCAACTTAGGCTAAACCGCTCCCAGCATGGCCCGGCGTAGAATTGCGTTCATGCGGGTCTGGTAGCCGTCTCCTTCGCTTTTAAGCCATTCGATAATATCGGCGTCAAGCCGGACATAAACGGTTTTCTTTATGGGTTTAAAGTTTTCCATGTTTGGCCGGTAGTGGGACGGTTTGAATTGCTCCATTTGTTCGTCCGTTAATACGGGGGTGTCAGAA
>JAISQJ010000074.1 GCA_031274285.1 Treponema sp.
TAAATCGTGTAGTTTTATAAACCGTCAACATCATGGTTACCCGCTTGCAAAAAAGAAGATACGGGGCGAAACCGCCCGGTAAGCAAAGGCAGTATAGCAAAGCAGTAAACGTTTTGTAAAGGGGGGTTTGGGGGGTGGCCTCCAAACGCCTGCGGCGTTTGGAGGCCAGGGGGGGCCAGACTGGAGCGCAGGCTGCGGAGCAATTGTCCGTGGTAGGTGGCCCCCCCTATCTCTGGCTTACAGCGCGTTGAAGGGTTTTGCGGACGGCGCCGGGGCCGGCGATGAGTTCCTCGAAGAGGCTTTCTATCCGTTCCCCCAGGCCCGCCTGGTAGAGGTTAAGGCCGAAGATGGCGGCGTCGGAGAGGATGGGTTCCAGTTTTTCGTGGAAGGGGCCCTTTTGTCCCAGGCTGATGCCGGAGAGGGCCGCGGAGAGGCTGGGGGCGAGGGGATCGGGGCTGAGGGTGAAGGGGGCGCCCTGGTCGTCGATGGCCAGGAGATAGCGGAGCCAGGCGGCCAGTACCAGGGGGATGAGTTTGAGGTCCGCAACGCGGCGGCCGCCGGAGCGGTAGGCTTTGATGGTTTCCCCGAAGCGGATAGCTATTTTTTGGGAGGTGTCGGTGGCGATGCGCTGGGGGGTGTCGGGCATGAAGGGGTTGGGCAGGCGGACCCGGAGGACTTCATCGATGAAGTCTTTGGGCGAGAGCACGCCGGGGTCTACTACCACGGGGAGGCCTTCGGTATAGCCGATAATTTCCACCAGTTTTACTAAGTCCCGGTCCCGCATTTCCGCGCTGATGGTGGTGTAGCCTAAAAGGCAGCCGAATAGGGCAAGGCTGGTGTGCAGGGGGTTAAGGCAGGTGCAGACTTTCATCTTTTCTACCCGGTTTACCGTGTCCCGACCGGCGAAGATAACTCCGGCCCGTTCCAGGGCGGGCCGTCCCGCGGGAAAGGCGTCCTCTATGACCAGGTACTGGGCTTCCTCGGCGTTGACAAAGGGGGCGATGTAGGTATTTTTCGCGGTAACCTGGCCTTGGGTATCGGTGAAGCCGGCGGCTTCCAGCATCTTCCGTACTCCCTCATCGGGCCGGGGGGTGATCTTGTCGATCATGGTCCAGGGGAAGGAAAGGGCGGCGGGGTTCCTGATATAGTCCAGGAATCCCCTTTCCGCCAGGCCCTGGTCTACCCAGTGTTTTACAAAGGGTTCCAGTCCCTGAAAAAGTTTGTCCCCGTTGTGGGAACAGTTGTCCATGCTGACCAGGGCCAAGGGCAGTTTTCCCGCCCGGTACCGTTCATAGCAGAGGCCCGCCAGGCGGCCCAGGTAGCTCTGCGGGGCGGCGGGACCTTGCCGGAAATCGGCGGCCACATCGGGGAAGGGGCCGCTGCGGCCCTCCAGGCTGTAGCCCTTTTCGGTGATAGTAAAACTAACCATTTGCAGGGAGGGGGAGCGGAAGATGGCGCGGAGTTTTTCAAAATCCTCCCGCCGGTCCAGCCGCAGGGAGAAGGCGACGCTGGCGATAACTTTTTTTTCTATGCTGCCGTCGGCTTTAAGGGTGACGGCCAGACTTAAATTATCGTAGGGTACAAAGGCCCGGTCGATGATTTCCCCGTCGTAACCTTCGGCCACGATAATGCCGGTTTTTTCGATTCCGCTTTCCAAAAGGCTCTGCTGCAGGGCCGCGGGGAAGGCCCGAAAAATATTCCCCGCCCCAAAGTGCAGCCATTGGGGGCTTTGTTCGGTGGCCCGGATCATGGCCTCCCGGTCAAATTGGGGCAGCAGGATTCCCGCCTTTTCCCAGGGGGCCTTGTTGTTAAGTTCCGCGTTGTTTAAGCGCATGGTCTTCTCCTTTTTCAAAACCGGTTTGGGGGCTCCATCGTTCTAGCCGTCATTCTAAACAAAGCCTTAAGGAATGATAACCGGCCGGTAACCGGCCATGCCCTTTGCCCGGTATCGTGGTATCATGGAGGCGAATGGAGGTTCGTATGAACGTGATTGCCTTTAACGGAAGCCCCCACCGGGAGGGGGTGGTGTACCACGGGCTCCTTGCCATGGGGGAGGAGCTGGAAAAAGAGGGGATTGGGCTCCAGATTGTCCAGGTTGGGGGGGAGCTTATCCATGGCTGTATCGACTGCGGGAAATGCCGGCGGCCGCCCTTTGCCTGCGTCTTTGATGATCTGGTGAATCCCTGCCGGGAAAAGATGAATGCCGCGGACGGCGTTATCCTGGGGTCCCCGGTCTACTACGGCGGCGTGGCGGGGACCTTTAAGTCCTTTCTGGACCGTCTGTTCTTCCCCGGCGTGAAGCTCCGCTATAAGGCGGCCGCGGTGGTAGCCTCCCTGCGGCGCAGCGGGGGAATCTCCACCTTCCACCAGCTTAACAACTACCTGAACCTGGCCCAGGCGGTGATTGTGCCTTCGGTTTACTGGGAGGTGATCCACGGGAACAATCCCAAAGAGTTGGAGGAGGACCGGGAGGGGCTCCAGATTATGCGAATCACGGGACGAAACATGGCCTGGCTTATGAAAACCATGGCAGCGGGGAGGAAAGAAACGGCCTTGCCGGAGGAACCCGTGCGGGAGCGGACGAACTTTATCCGCTGATCCCTTAATCCCGAAGGATAACGGAGACCAGTTCCCGAACCTTTTTACGGGCCGCGTTGTGACGGGCCCGTAACTGTTTGGCCAGGGAGAGCTTCCGCTTGTCCGTCCGCCGCTTCCTGCGCCTGACCAGGGTGCTGATATGGTAAGCCGAAACGACTACCACCAGCAGGAAGGACACGATGGCGAAGGTTAGGGAGGACTGGGGATTCAGATAGGCGCCCGGCGCATCATTGTAGGTAAGGAGTGCCATGATGATGACGTTCAGCGAGGCAACCGCGTAGGCGATGATGCAGATCCAAAGGATCTGGACCAGCATAGACCGATTACTCTTTAGAAGGCTTATGATTTTATTCATAAAAATTATCTTAATATACTTACAAACGGAAAGGCTGTCAAGGGGAAACAACTTTTTTTACCACGTACCGCTTTTGGGGCCTCCGCCGCGAAAGAATTTGCCGGAATTATACAAAAAAAGCGATAATCCTTATCATTTGTAAGCCTGTTTTTTCTTGAACAATCCCCCGTTCTCCGGTATCATACAGCTAATCCTAAGCCATTTGAGAGGTTGTGTATAAATGCTGGATATCGGTCCCATACACCGTAAGGAATACGAGGCAGAGACAGGCCGATCCGATGCTGTGGTGATAGCCGAAGCGCCGGGCAGGATTCACTATCTGGGTGAACATGGGGAGCCGGGGGCGGGTTTGTACCTTTCTTCCGCCATTGACCGTTATGTCCGGGTGGCCGTAAGTCTGCGGAAGGATAGTTCCATCCGATTTTATGCGGCGGACCTGGGCGAGCGGAAGCGGACGACCCTGGCAAACTTGAAGTATAAGCGGGAAGATCGCTGGGCCAACTACCTGAAGGTGGGGATCCACCTGTTCGCGGAGCTCGGCTGTCCGGTAAAGGGTCTTAACTTTACCGTCTGCGGGGACATTCCCCCCCAGGCGGGGCTTGCCTCCTCCACGGCCATAGAGGTGGCCGCGGTCATGGCCCTGAAGGGGCTTTTCCGAATCTCCATCGGGGAGCGGGAGCTTTTTAACCGGCTCTGCGCCGCGGGGGAATTCTTCTTTGATAAGAACATCTCCCCCGTTGACTACCTTATCATCCTGGGGGCCCGGAAAGACCAGTTTCTGCTGGTGGACGAGGCCTCCATGGAGATCAAGAGGTTTAAATCCACCCTTTCCCGGTACCAGATTCTGGTGATGGACAGCAGGGTGCCCCGGCTGGAGATCGGCTCGGAGCTGGCCCAGCGGCGGAAGGAAACCAGGAAGGGTCTGGAGATTCTCTCCCGGAATCCCCCGCCTCCGGCGGTCCGGGAGGGGATCGATCCCCTGCGCAAGGCCATGCAGGGCCTGAGTTTCCGGGATTTTGTCTCGGTGGACCTGGTGGAGTTCATGGGGAATCTGCCGGAGGAGGTCCGGCGCCGGAGCATGCACGTGGTACAGGAGATCCGCCGGGTCTACGAGGCCCACGATGCGATCCGCCGCTCCGATCTGCAGGCCCTTTCCAAGATCATCCTCCATTCCCACGAAAGTCTGCGGGACCTCTACGAGGTTTCCTGTCCCGAAATCGACTGGCTGGTAAAGCGGGCCCAGGAGATCGAGGGGGTCCTGGGTTCCCGGATGACGGGGCAGGGCTTTGGGGGCTGCACCTATACGATCCTCCTGGAAGAGGCCGCCGGGGAATACCGGAGCCGGCTGGAGGATTACGAGCGGATCTTCGGCTTCCATCCCCTGGTGTACCGGGTGAGGATTGCCACCGGCGGCCGGGTGCTGGCGGCCCAGCGGAGCAAGGCGCTTTAGCGATGAATATCCTGTTGACCAACGATGACGGCATAGAGAGTCCCGGTATCCGGCTTCTGGCCGGGGCGCTGCGGGAGGGGGGACACCGGGTGGTGGTGGTGGCTCCGGACCGGGACCGTTCCGGGGTGTCCCACTCCATCTCCTTCCTGGCCGGCCCCCTGGTGCTGCGGCCCCGGGGGGATGATACCTGGGCCTGTTCGGGCCTGCCGGTGGACTGCGTGATTGCCGCAGCCCTGGGGGGGATCCCGGTAAAGCCGGACCTGGTCCTTTCGGGGATAAACCGGGGGGCCAACCTGGGGACCGATCTGCTCTACTCCGGCACCGCGGCCGCGGCCCGGCAGGGGAGTCTCTTCGGCATGGCCTCTATTGCCCTTTCCCTGGTGGAAGGCCGGGAAGGGCCTTTCTACTGGGACCGGGCCGTTCAGTTTTTCCTTTCCCACCTTGACGAACTGGCGGGCCAATGGAAGGCCGACACCTTTGTCAACGTGAATATCCCCAACAGCCCCCAGGGGCCCGCGGGTTTCGGGCCTTCCTTCCCCTCCCGCCGCCTCTACCACGACAGCCTGGAGTTGATGGACGCCCCCAACGGAGACCGCTACTGCTTTTTCCATGCCGGGACCACGGAGTCCCCCCCCCAGGGCGGCGGTTCCGACCGGGAACTGCTCTCCCAAAACCTGGCGGCCGTCAGTTCCATCTGGATTCATCCGGTAAGCGCCGATCCCCGTGACCCGGCCTCCCGTTTTTGGACTTGATATGGCGGATAGGAAGCTGCCCGAGGGTCCGGGGAAGGAGGCCCAGGTTTATCCCCTGGACGGCCAGCCCAAGCCCTTTAAGCCCCCCAGGATTACGAGACCCCCATCGCCGGCGCAGCCGGAGCGCGGGGTCAAGGCGGATCCGGCCGTTCCGCCCGTTTCACCGAAGCCCCCGGCGCAAAAACCCCCGGCCCCTAAGCCCGCGGATAAGGTCCTGGGCAGGGCAGGGGGACGGCTCCAGGAGGGGATCCGCCTCTTTAGGATGAAGCGTTACGACATGGCCCTGAAGGAACTGGTCCAGGTTGACGGGGTCGGGGTCTCCCCGGAGGAAAACGCGGAACTGGCCTATTACCTGGGGCTTTGCCATACCAAGCTGGAACACTACGAGGAAGCCCTGCTCTACCTGGACCAGGTGATCTCTGCGGGACAGAACGTGCTCCGTTCCTACCAGTGCCGCATGACTCTGGCCTATATCTACGTCATCACCCGGAAGACCAAGATGGCGGAATTCGAGCTTGGCCGGCTGCAGAAAAGCGGCTTTGAATCGGTGCAGCTCTACACCACCCTGGCCTATGCGTCCTGGGTTCAACGGAACGTTAAGCAGGCGGTGGAATACTACGAACGGGCCCTGGACATGGACGGGAACAACACCACCGCCATGAACGGCCTGGGCTTTATCCTGGTGGAAACCAACGAGGACCTGATCCGGGGCCTGAGACTCTGCCGCCGGGCGGTGGACCGGAAGCCCCAGAACGTGGCCTACCTGGATTCCCTGGGCTGGGCCTACTTTAAGAACGGGGAGGTGCTGGAATCCCGCTCCTGGCTGCGCCGGGCCATAGACCTGGCTCCCAAGGAAAAGGAAATTCAGGATCACTGGCGCATCGTTACCGGGGAAGAGCCCCCCCGGGGGCGATGATGATCCCCCGTCCCCGCTTTTTCGGACTGCTCCTGGTCCTGCTTGCGGTGTGCGGCCTCCCGGTACTCCGGGCCCAGCAAAACGGGGTGGACCTGGAGGCCCTCTACGCGGAGGAGCAGTTCCGCATAGGGGTGCAGGCCTACAACCGCTACGCCTTTAACGAGGCCATCCTTTCCTTTGAGCGGGCCCTTTCCTTCCGCCCCGGGGAGCCCCTGATCCTGGAATGGCTGGGCCGGTCCTACTACCGATCCGGCATGGAGGAGACCGCCCTGCGCCAATGGCGGGCCGCGGCCCAGGGCTACGGCTGGAATTCCACGGAGGGCATGCTGCTGGGAAGCCGCATCGAGACCGTGGGGAACCGCCGGGGGCTCCTGCCGGTCAACGACGACGAGGTCCGCTATGTGGAGGCCGGCCGCTA
Source organism: Treponema sp. (assembly GCA_031274285.1). GTDB lineage: Bacteria > Spirochaetota > Spirochaetia > Treponematales > Breznakiellaceae > JAISFT01. Next base: position 6,490 of record JAISQJ010000074.1, read on the forward strand.
CCCCGGCGAATACGACGGCAACGTGTACTATCGCCAGCCCACGGCGGTGCTGCCCCTGGATGACGGCAGCGTCTGGGTGGTGGCCTACGGCAGCAACGAGATTGTCAGGCTCGGGGTGAACGGCCTGGTGATGGAACGGAAGCGGGGCCCCCTTAACGGCTTTGACCGGCCCTATGACCTGGCCCGCTCCCCCGGCGGGGACCGGCTCTACCTTTCCGAGTACCGGGGGGGCCGGATAAGCGTCCTGTCCGCGGCCGGGGACTGGCTCTCCTACATCGGCTCCAAGGGCCTGGGGGACGGGAATCTCCTGGGGCCCCAAAACCTTACGGTGGATGAAGACGGCTACCTCTACGTGGTGGATTACGGCAACCGCCGGGTGGTGAAATTCGATCCCGAAGGGAATTTCATCCTCTCCTTCGGCGGGGCCCAGCGGAATCAGGGGGAACTCTTCCCCGGCTTCCGCTCCCCCACCGGGGTGGCCGCCAGGGAGGGGCTGGTCTATACTGCGGACGGGGCGGCCAAGCGGATCTATATCCACGACTCCAACGGGGCCTACCGGGGGGTCCTGGCCGCCACGGATCTTACGGGGCCGGAGAGCCTGCGCTTCCTTGACGACGGCCGGCTCCTGGCCGCCGATACCAACCGGGTCCTCCTTATCGATCCCCATTCCGCCCAGGTCCGGGTGTTGGGGACCGCGGGGAACAGCCGGCTGCGGATCACCGGGGCCGCCATGGACGCCAACGGCAACCTCTTGGCCGCCAATTTTAACGCGGGGGAAATAGCCGTCCTTACCCGGCTGGACGACATGGCCTCCGGGCTTTTTGTCCAGGTGGAGCGGGTTAATGCGGAGAGCTTTCCCCAGGTTACGGTGGATATCCTGGTCCAGGACCGGCTGCGCCGCCCCATCATGGGGCTGGACGCCCGGAATTTCCTCCTTACCGAGGAGGGCCGGGCCGCGGCGGAGCAGCGTTTGACCGCCGCAGCCTACCGTTCCCCCCGGACGGACCTGTCGATCCTGGTGGAACGGTCCCCCCGCACCCTTTCCCTGCGGGATGATCTGGAGGCCGCCGTTCGGGACATCAGCGCCGCGGTCCCCGGCGGCCGCCTCCGCTCCCTGGTTTCCGCGGGCCTGCTGCCCAGGGAGGAGCGGATAGATGGTTCCCTGGTAGCGGCCGCCAGGGCCGCCGCGGGGGACTACGATGCCCTGTGGCGCTTTGATCTGGGCCTGCGCCTGGCGGCCACAGACCTGCTGGGGGGCGAAAAACGGCGGGCCCTGGTCTTTGTAAGTTCCGGCCGGCTATCCCCTGCGGCCTTTGATCAGTACGGCCTTTCGGAGCTTGCCGCCTACCTGGCCAATAACGGCATCGTGTTCCATGCGGTGCTGGTGGGGGGCGGGGACGCCTCGGAGGAGATCCGCTACCTCTGCCGGGAAACCGGCGGGGAAGTGCTGCCCCTCTACCGGCCCCAGGGGATTCGGGGGACTCTGGAAAAACTTGCAAATTTCCCCTGCGGCTCCTATACTATCACCTATCGTTCCCAACTGCCCACCAACTTCGGGACCGCCTACCTTCCGGTAGAGCTTGAGGTATACCTGATGGAACGGTCCGGCAGGGATGCGACGGGTTACTTTCCGCCTCTGGAATAGCGCCGCCCTCTTGGCCGGAAATTTCAAGGGCTTTTATGCGATCGATTGGCGTCGATTGGCATAACCAGGAGGATTTATGGCGTACCAATGGGACAGTTCGCTGGAAACAGGCTATGACAAGGTTGATAACCAGCACAAACAGCTTGTGGCCGCGTTAAACGCCCTTATTGAGGCCTCCGCGGCGGGAAAGAGCCGGGAGGAGATCTTCAAGACCCTGGACTTTCTCACCGCCTACACCATCAAACACTTCGCCGACGAGGAAAAACTGCAGGTGGACTACGATTACCCCGACTACCTGGTGCACAAGCGCTACCACGACGAGTTCAAGGTGACGGTGGGGGAGATGACCGCACAGATCAGGAAAGAGGGCCCCACGGAGGCGCTGATTGGGCAGGTTACCGTGGCCATCGGTAACTGGCTCCTGAACCACATCAAGGGCGATGACTTCCGCATGGCCGCCTACGTCAAAAGCCGGGCCGGCGCCTAGGGCTCATTTTCCTGTGGTACTGCCGGTGATTCCGGGAAGCCGCACTTTTCCATCACCCCTTCCCGCAAGGCCCTGCCCACGGGTTCCTCCAGTTCGAGGGCCGCATAGTAACGCCGCGCTTCCTCCACCCTGCCCCGCAGTACCGGGTGGGGGGGACTAAAGAGGACGCAGCAGTCCTGGTAGGGCAGTATCGAGGTTTCGTAGGTGCCGATGGCCTGGGCCTGGCTGATGATCTCTTCCTTGCCCGTGCCGATGAGGGGGCGCAGGACCGGGAGTTCCACCAGGCTTTCGGTGCAGCTGAGGTTTTCTATGGTCTGGCTTGCCACCTGGGAAAGGCTCTCCCCGGTGATAAGGCACTTGGCCTTGATACGGCGGGCAAGTTTTTCCGCGCAGTCCATCATGGCCATCCTCAGCATCACCGTACACCAGGCTTCGGGAACCCCGGCCTTAATTTTTTGCTGAATCTCCGTAAAGCCCAGGGTCCAGAGCCGTATGCCCAGGGTGTAGCGGCCTACAATGCCCGCCAGGCGGATCACCTTCTGCCGGGCCTCTTCGCCGGTGTAGGGAAAGGCGTGAAAGTAAACTGCGTCGATCCCCATGCCCCGTGAGGCCATGCGGAAACCGGCCACCGGGGAATCGATGCCCCCGGAAAGGAGGAGGAGCCCCCGGCCCGCGGTGCCCACCGGGAGGCCCCGGAGTCCCTCGCTGGCCAGGGCGTACACGTAGGCCTTCTCCCGGATCTCCACCTGGATGATCCCCTGGGGCCCGTGGACATCCACCCTGAGCCCCGGCGCCTTGGCGGCCAGCTCCTGCCCGGCCCCCACACAGATGCCGTAGGAATCCAGGGGAAAGCTCTTGTCCGTGCGCCGGGCTTCGATCTTGTAGCTCCGCAGCCCCCGATCGTAGAGGGCCTTCCCCTCCAGCACGCAGGCGGCAAAGACCGCGTCCGGAGTTTTTTCGCATTTCCGGGCCCTGGCCCAGCCGGCAATGCCGAACAGACGGCCCAGGGCTTCCTCGATCCGGGGGGCGGCCTCCGGGGGGCCGTGGACAAAGAAGCGGCCCCTGGCCCCTTCCACCCGGATTCCCCCCGGCCTTTTCCCCGCGGCCAGCAGGGTCCGGAGGTTCCGGATCAGAATCCGCTCAAAGCCCTCCCGGTTCCCCCCCTTTAGGACCAGTTCGCCGGGCTTGAGGATGTAGATCAGGGGCTCCTCCGCCGCGCTCACAGGTACTCCAAAATTTTAGAGACGGCCCTGACCAGGGAGTCGATGTCTTCAGCGGTGGTGGACCAGCCCTGGGAGATACGGATTCCCTCCAGGCTGAGCTTGGGGTCCAGCCCCATGGCCTGAAGCACCGGCCGGCCCGCATGGGCGGAGGAACAGGCGGACCCGGTGGACACGGCGAAGCCCGCCTGGTCCAGGGCCCTGGCCATGACCTCTCCGGGGACCCCGTCAAAGGCGGCCTGGAGGATGTAGGGGGAAAAACGGCGGTCCCCCCCGTCCCGGCGATCCGGGGGGATGGGGACGAAGCGGCCCCCCGCCTCCAGGCCCCTGATGAGCCTGTCCATACGCGCCGAGGCTTCCCCCCGGCGGCGCTCTTCCTCCCGGATGCAGGATTCCAGGCAGGCGGCCAGGGCCAGGGCGCCTGAGGTGTTCTCCGTCCCCGGCCGGATTCCCCCCTCCTGATCCCCCCCCCGGCAGAGGGCTTCCAGGGGCTTTCTCAGGTAGAGCAGACCTATGCCCCTGGGACCCCCCAGCTTGTGGGCGCTTATGGATGCGGAGTCCAGGTCCCAGGCCGAAAGGTCCGTCGGCGTCTTGCCCACGGCCTGAACCAGATCGCTGTGGATGTGTACCGGCGGCCCCGGCCGGCCGCGAATCAGGCGGCAGAGGGCTTCCAGGTCATTGACGGCCCCAGTTTCGTTGTTTACCGCCATGATAGCCGCAAAGCGGGTGTCCGGCCGCTTTTCCAGGGCCCGGCCCAGGGCCGCCTCGCTCACGCGGCCGTCGGCCTCCACGGGGATCGTGCCCACGGACCTTCCCAGCCGTTCCAGGACCCGGCAGTTTTCCCGGACCGAAGGATGTTCCACCGCGGAATAGAGGCAGGCCCCCCGGCGGAGCAGGAAGGAGAGGATCGCTATGGCGTTGGATTCGGTGCCCCCGGAGCTAAAATAGAGGGTCCGGGGATCCACCCCCAGGGCCGCGGCGCAACGGGACCGGGCCTCTTCCAGCCGTTCCCTGGCCCGGCGGCCTTCGGCATGGAGGGAGGAGGGATTTCCAAAGGCCCCCGGTTCCGGCCCCCCCTCCGGCGGGGCGGTGGCAGCCCAGTCAAAGTAGCGCCGTTCCATAGCGAAATACTATATATTAAACCGGTGATATAGTACCATCTCGTCATGCTTATCTTGAAATTCGGCGGTACCTCCGTGGGCAGCCCCGGAGCGATAGAGCACCTTATAGCTATACTCAAGAGCCCTGAACGGGCCGGTAAGGTGGCGGCTGCGGTGGTTTCCGCCTTTTCCGGGGTAACCGATGCGCTTATCGCTGCGGCCCGTCTGGCTGCGGGGGGGGATTCCTCCTGGAAGCCCCGGATTAAGGAACTGCGGAAGCGGCACCGGGATACGGGGGCCCGTTTTCTTTCGGGACAGGCCCTGAAGGAAGCCCTGGCCGCCCTTGATCTGTCCCTGGGGGAGCTGACCCGCATCATGGAGGGCCTGGAAGCCCTGGGGGAGCTGTCCCCCTGCACCCTGGACCGGGTGATGAGCTTCGGGGAGCGCCTGTCCGCGGCCCTGCTGGCCAGGATTTTTACCGCCCGGGGCCTCGATGCGGTCTACCTTGATACCGGGCCCCTGATCAAGACCAACGCCGAATTCGGCCGGGCCGCCGTTATCAGCGGGGAGAGCTACGCCAATATCCGCCGGGTCTTCGGCGCGGACCGGAAGGCCGCGCTCAAAACCATCCGGGTCTGCACCGGTTTTACCGGCTCCGATGCCTCAGGCCGCGTCACCACCCTGGGCCGGGGAGGTTCGGACCTTACGGCCTCCATCATCGGCGCCGCACTCAAGGCCGAAGCCGTTGAAATCTGGACCGATGTGGACGGCATCCTCACCGCGGACCCCAAGCTGGTGAAGAACAGCTTCCGTATCAACGAGATCTCCTATGTGGAGGCCATGGAGCTTTCCCACTTCGGCGCCAAGGTGATCTACGCGCCCACCATCAGGCCGAGCATGGAAGCGGGGATACCCATCAGCATCCGCAACACCTTTAACCCCGCTTCCCCCGGCACCCGGATCCTCAGGCAGGCCGCCCAGGGGGAGTTCCCCATCCGGGGCATCAGTTCCATGAACAGCATCGCCCTGGTTCGGATCCAGGGTTCGGGGATGGTGGGGGTGGCGGGCTTCTCAAGCCGCCTCTTCGGGGCCCTGGCCCGGCGGGGGATCAACATCATCCTTATCACCCAAAGTTCCAGCGAGTATTCGATCTGTTTCGCCGTGCTCCCCCAGGACTCGCCCGCCGCGGTAAGCGCCATTGAGGAGGAATTCGCCAGGGAGATCGGGTCCGGGGCCATCGAAGGTCCCGTGAGCGAGGAGGGGCTTTCCATCATCGCCGTGGTGGGGGCCAGGATGAAGCGGAGTTCCGGCATCTCCGGCAAGGTATTTCATGCCCTGGGCCGCAACGGGGTTAACGTGGTGGCCATTGCCCAGGGTTCTTCGGAACTCAATATTTCCGCGGTGGTGGCCCGCCAGGACGAGGCCAAGGCCCTGAACGCCATCCACGAAGCCTTCTTCCTCTCCACCGTCCGGTCGGTAAATGTTTTTCTTTTGGGCCTGGGGCTTATCGGGGGCACCCTGGCGGATCAGATCGCCCGGCAGGAGGAAACCCTGGCCGCGGAGCACAAGATCCGGATCAAGGTGGCCGGGGCCGCCAATTCCAGCCGGATGATCTTTAACAGCGAGGGGCTGGAGGTGCGGAAGCTCTCCCTGCTCCTGGGGGGGGAGGGCCCGGCCCAGGTTTCGGGTCCGGCCGCGGAACCTTACCGGCTGGAGGAATTTATCCGGCGTATGAAGGCCATGAACCTTCCCAACACCGCGTTCTGCGACTGTACCGCCAGCGATGAAGTGGCCGCCGCCTACGGGGACCTTATCCGTTCCTCCATCCCCATCGTGACCCCCAACAAGCGGGCCAACGCGGGGAAGCTGGCCTACTACCGGGAATTGACCGGCTATTCCCAGGACCGGGGGATTCCCTATCTCTACGAGACCACCGTCTGCGCCGGGCTGCCGGTCATCTCCACCCTTAGGGACCTGCACCTTTCCGGGGACCGGGTCCGCCGGATAGAGGCGGTGCTTTCGGGGACCCTGAGTTTCATCTTTAACAATTTTGACGGGTCCAAGAGCTTTTCCGCGCTGGTGCGGGAGGCCAAAGCCAGGGGTTACACGGAGCCGGACCCCCGTGACGATCTTAACGCCATGGACGCCGCGCGCAAGGCCCTGATCCTGGCCCGGGAGTGCGGCATGGACCTGGAATTTTCCTCGGTCCGCATCGAGCCCATCCTGCCCGCGGCCTGCTTTAAGGCCAGGGATGTGGAAGCCTTTTTCGGGGAACTGGAAAAGGCGGACGGCGCCTTTGAAAAACAGCGGAAAGAGGCGGAGGAGCGGGGGGAGGCCCTGCGTTACGTGGCGGTTATCGAGGAAGGGGCCGCCCGGCTCTCCCTGAGGCCGGAGCCCGCGGGGAGCCCCTTCCGCTCGTTGGTGGACTCCGACAACGTGGTGGTCATCACCACCGACCGCTATTCAAAACTCCCCATGGTCATCAAAGGTCCCGGCGCGGGGGCCCAGGTTACCGCCGGCGGGGTCTTCGCCGACATCGTGCGCATAGCCCGCACCCTGGTATAGGCCGGGGCAACACATAAAACAGGGGAATATTCCGGTTTTCCGGTGAAAAAACTACCATGCACAGCCGGTCGGCCGTTGAAGTTTTGGGTTCCGGGCCAGGGTTGAAGGGCAAAGCCTGCGGCTCTGCGCTAGACTGGGTGTCGAGGAGACCGGTATGAAACCTGTTTTTTTGACCTGGGCCGCGCTGGCCTTGTCCCTGGGGGCCTGCAGCACCATGGATATGTTTACCTACGAGGACGCCAATATCTATGCGGAACTGGAAACCAACGATCCCACCCGGGTGACCCTGACAATCACGAACCGGGGCCTGGAGGAACTGACTCTGAATCAAAGGGAGGCCTTTCATATCAGCAATAGCCGGGAGTCGCCGCTGGTCCCGGTAAACGCGGCGCCGCCGGGGGATCCGCCTCTGCGCGTTGCCCCCGGAACCCAGCAATCCCAAAGCTTTGCGCCGGCCCAGGCCATTTCCCAGACCGGGGGCAAGCAGTATATCGCCGATTGGGTGCCCCCCGGCGCTCCGGCCGACACCGTAGGCGACAGGTTTCGCTTCGCGTACCGCCTCTCGGGCCGGGACTATCCCCTGGCCTTTCCCGATCCCCGGGAGCGGCCCCTGAAGGGCAAGGTTAAGGTTTCCCTCAATATCGCCCTGCCTTTCCGCTATTCCCTCATCGAAAGGCGGCGCAGGATCTACGATCAGGCCCTTATCCAGGCCGAGAGCGCCTTTGGCGGGGGCGGCAGGAAGCTGCGTTTGGTCAATGTCCGCTACGACAGCTCCAGCAACGGTTTCTCGGAGCAGGCGGTCCTCAGCGCCGATGTGGTGGAGCTGGAGTAGGTTCCCCTCTTTCCCCGGACGACAGCATCCGCCGGAAGGCCGATCCCGGCTTTTTCAATTCCCGGGAACCCCTGGTTATTTTGCACAGCGATATGCCGAGGTTTCTGGCAATTTCCCGCTGGGGGACCCTGGCGTCCAGGGACTTAACCAGGGCCCAGCGGGCGGCAATATCCGCGGTTTCGGCGGGGGTCAGGAGGCAGCGCAGGAAATCCCCAATCAGTGCGGGGTCCCCCGTACTTGCCAGGGCGCCGGCAAGTTCGGAAAGGTTGGTTTCCACCCTGGGATCATCGATCTTCATGGAAATAGTATAGCACAAAAAGCTACATACGGGTTTCCCGGATCAGGCCCAGGAGTTCCTCCGGCCTCCCGATGATCCGGGCGGCCCCGGCCTTTTCCAGAACCTGGGGACTGCGGAAACCCCAGCTTACCCCCAGGGGAAAACAGCCGATGTTCCGGGCGGTTTCCATGTCCACCTCCGAATCCCCCGCCAGGATCGTTTCCCTGGGGGTGCAGCCCAGCTTTACCAGCAGGTCCCAGGCGGCCGCGGGATCGGGCTTGCGGGGGACGCCGGGGAGTTCCCCCTGGACCAGGCTAAAGGTCTCCGGGGGGAACAGGTTCCCGATCACCAGACAGGCCACAGCGTCGGGTTTGTTGCTCAACACCGCCCGGCGGACCTTCCGCCGGGAAAGCTCGGCCAGGAGGGGGAGAATCCCCGGATAGGGCTTGGAGTGGACCACCGGCTCCTCCCGGTAGAAGGCCTCCGCCGCGTCCGCCACCCGCGCGGCGTTTTCATCTCCCCGGGCCTCCGGGGGAAGGCAGTCGAAGGCCAGGTTTTTAATACCCCTGCCCACCAGGGCGGGAAATTCCTCCCGTTTCCGGGGAGGAAACCCGGCGGCCTCCAGGGCCCGGTTCATGGTACGGACAATGTCGTCGATGGTATCCACCAGGGTACCGTCCAGATCAAAGAGGACACAGCGAAACTTCATGCAGAGGAGTCTACACCTAAACCGCCGCTTTACAAGGCCCGGTCCCCCCCGTATGATCGGGAGTCTATGGGTACCGTTATCGTGGCTCCCTCGGTTCTTTCCGCGGACTTTTCCGATTTTGCCGGGGCGGTCCGGGAAATAGACGCGGCCGGGGCGCCCTGGATACATCTGGACGTGATGGACGGCCAGTTTGTGCCGAATTTGACCTTCGGCCCCAAGCTGGTGGCGGATCTGCGGCCCCTCAGCCGGGCTTTTTTCGATGTCCACCTGATGACGGCGAACCCGGACCGTCTGATCGAGGACTTTGCCGCCGCCGGCGCGGACCAGATTAGCTTCCACACCGAAGCCTTTACCCACGCCCACCGGCTCCTGGAGCGGATCAGGGAGCTGGGGAAAAAGGCGGGGCTGGCCATAGTCCCCTCCACCCCGGTCTGCGCCCTTGGGGAACTGCTGCCCTTCGCCGACCAGATTCTGGTGATGACCGTGAATCCCGGCTTCGGCGGCCAAACCCTGATCCCCCGGTGCCTGGAAAAGGTCCGTGCCCTGGCGCGGATACGGGAGGAACGCTCGTACCGCTACCGCATCGCCGTGGACGGGGGGGTGAACCGGGAAACCTCGGCGGCCGTCCGGGAGGCCGGGGCCGATGTGCTGGTCACCGGCTCGGCTTTTTTTCTAGCCCGGGATAAACCGGAACTGCTCAGGGCCCTGCAAGGACAAATAATAAATAATAAGCAATAACTATGGAATTCTTTACTTATCAGTTATTACCTATTAGTTATTACTTATTATTCCTGGGCCCTTATTTTTCCCTGCCGAAAACCCGAAAATTCAAGGGAGAACCTCTTTGGAGTAAAACGGATGATGAACAGGGTAGCGATCCCCCTCTGGTGTTTTCTTGTCCTCCAGGCCGCCTCTTCCCCGGCCCAGCCCCTGGCCGTGGAGTCCTGGGCCGCGGATCCCGCCGTCACGGCCGCGGAGTACCCAGCGGCCCAGCGGCCGGCCCCCGGCTACACCCGGCTGCGGCGGGGCCTGGATTTTTACCAGCAGGGCCGGTGGCGGGAAGCGGTGGCGGAGTTCCGCCGGGCCCAAACCGAGGCGGTGGACAGCGAGCTCAAGGCCGAGGCCCTGTACTGGATCGCCCTTTCGGAAATTTCCGCCAAGGATTACGGGGGGGCCATCCGGGACATGGATCAGCTGGAACTTACTTCGCCGGAAAGCAGGCGGCTGCGGGATATTCCTTACCACAAGGGCCGGGCCCTCTACTACCTGGGCCGCTACGAAGAAGCCCTGATGCTCCTCAAGCTTTACGCCGACAGCATGGGGGGTAACTCCCTGCTCCCCGCGGGAAGTGAAATGGCGGCCCGCAAATCCGCGGCCCTGTACTGGATAGGGGAATGTCTCTACGCCATGGGCCAGTTGGACTATGCCCGTGATCTCTTTACCGCCGTAACCCAGGACTACCCCCGGAGCGCGAAATTCGAGGCCTCGTCCTACCGCCTTGCCCTGATCCACCAGAAAAAAATCGAGGAAGAACTCCTCAACCTCCTCAAGTGGAGCCACGAGGAATCTCTCAAGGCTATCGAGGAGTACCAGCGCCGGGAACGTTCCTACGATCAGGCTCTGATCGCCTATCAAAAACGGATCGCCGATTTGCTCAAGGACACAGGGCTGGAGGACCTGGACAGCTCAAATACCCAGTACCGCCGCCAGCTTATGGAGGCGGAGGAGCGGATCAGAAAGCTGGAAACGGAACTGGCGGTGTACCGCTCCGCCGGAGCTTCCGGCGCATCCGGGGACGGGGAAAAGAGGGACCGCCTGGAACGGCTGCGCTCCTCGGCCCTGGAGCTGGCAGATACCTTGAACCGGTATATCGACGGTACCGAGGAGTAGCCCTATGAAGCGTTTAGCCCTCATCGCCCTCATTCTTTCCCTCGGTGTTCCCCTCTTCGGGGCCGAATACGAGGACGGCGGGATTCGCCTGGTCCTCGATCCTCTGCTGGGCCGCTTTTCCCTCTACTCCCTGACTGATCCCTTCCGTCAAAGCTACGAGCCCCTCTTTATGGACCAGGACCCCCGGACCAGCGTGCTTACCTTCAGCTACAACGGCAAGCCCTACCGGCTGGGGGAGGCAAAGGAGTTCAAAATTAGCGAGGGGGGGACGGCCCAGGCGCCGGAGCTGATCTTTGAATCCTCCTTTGCCAGGGTTACGGTGGCATTCACCTTTATTGCCACCGCCGGTTCCGCTACGGCCAACGGGGTTAAGATCAGTTTTCACCTGGAAAACAAGGGCCGGCGTCTCATGCGGGCGGGCCTCCGTTTCCTCTTGGATACCAAGCTGGGGGAGACCAGCGCTGCCCCCTTTACCACCGACCGGCGGAACATAGAGGAGGAGACGGTTTTTGACGGGTCCTCCGATGACATCTACTGGATTTCGGGAACCTCGGAGGGGCCTTCCCTCATGGGGAGTCTCGGCGCCGGTGTGGACCGTGCGCCGGACTCGGTCCATATTGCCAACTGGAAGCGGCTGAACGAGGTTCCCTGGGCCCTGGACTTTGTCCAGGGGCGCCGGTTCAACAACCCCCCCTATTCGATCAGGGATTCCGCCGTGGCCTATTACTATGAGCCCCTGCGGATTGGCCGGGGGGAGCGCAGTTCCTTCTACCTGCTCCTGGCTTCCTGGGATGCCCAGGGCTTCGCGGCCTTCCGCCCTTCGCCGGGGCTTTCCGGCCCGGATTCTTCCGCCCGGGGACCGGCCGCGGATCCCTCGGGCCTGGAGCCGGAGGATCCCTGGTCCTGGGACGCCGGTAGGGCGGGCTCCTATGCGACCAGCATTCCCCGGAACATGAACCCCGCCATCGTCCGGTCCGATCACCGCGCGCTGCGGGACATCATCGAACGGATCGAGGGATACCTCGAATCCGGCGTCCCCATGAGCGATGATGAGCTGAACAGTATCGAACAGGACCTGGCCCGCATCAGGTCCCGTTATACCGGCCCATGAAGCTTGATCCCATCCTGACCCGGGCTATCCGTTTAGCCCGAAGGGGCGGCTACGACGCCGCCATCAAAACCCTTGAGCCGGAGGTGAACCGCTACCATGATTCCTTCCGGTATTACTATATCCTGGGAGTTTCCTGCCTAAGGGTAAACGATTTTCAGGGGGCCCTTACCTACTTCAAGCTGGCCAGGGAAGTGAGGATTCGGGACCCTAACGCCCTGCTGGGCATGGCCGTCCTATACCTGCGGCGGGGGGAAACGGGCCGGGCGGTGGATTTTTATCTGGAAGTCCAGGAACTGGACCCCAAGAATGCGGTGGCCCGCAAGGCCCTGGCCATTATCCGCCGCTACGCCGGCCAAAACCGGATCGCCGATTGGCTGGAATCCGGTGAATTTCGCAAGTTCTACCCCCCCCTGCCCCCGATTCCCCCGGATCCCAGCCGGCTGCTCATGCCCGGTCTGGCGGTCCTGGGCGCCCTAACCCTGGCCTTCCTCCTGCTGATCCGTTTCCACGTGATCACCCTGCCCGGCAGCCGGGGACCCCGGCCACTGGTTTCCGGCACGGTTCTGGAGCAGGAGGACCGTCAGCGTCCGGTGGAAACCGGCGGCGCCTACCGCTACATCCTTACCCGGAACCAGGTGCTGGAGACCTACGACCGGGGCCTCTCCCTCTTTACCGAATACCGGGACGAGGCGGCCCGGCTTTGCTTTAACCGGCTCATCGAGTCCAACGCGTCGGAGGGCATCAAGGAGAAGTCCCGGCTGGTCATTTCCTACATGGAGGTCCCCGGCTTTGACACCTTTAAGCGGCAGGATAACTATGCCTACGGGGAGGTTATCAAGGACCCGGTCCTCTACCGGGGCTGCCATGTGATCTGGCAGGGCATGGCCACCAATATCGAGACCTTTCCCACCCGGACCTCCTTCGATTTTCTTATCGGCTACGATACCCGCCAGTCCCTGGAAGGCATCAGCGCCGTGGAATTTGACCGGGCCGTGGCCATCAACCCGGAGCGGCCCCTGGAAGTCCTGGCCCGGATCGTGCCGGTCTCCGGGGGCCGGGGGGAAGAAATTCGGCTGGAAGGCCTTGCCATACATCAGAGCGGCCTGCCTGACCAGGGGAGCCCGCCGTGACAGGTTTCGTTATGAAAGCGGTTTCAGAGGCAGTCCCGGCATGATGGCGGTCCCGCCGTGAAGGCGGTAGTCCAGCGGGTCCTGGACGCGTCGGTCACGGTGGAGGGGACCTGTTGCGGCCGGATCGGCAGGGGCCTTTTGGTCTACCTGGGAGTGGCCAGGGGCGACACGGAACGGGACGCGGAAAAACTGGCGGGCAAAATCGCAGATTTAAGGATATTTGAAGACGGGGAAGGGAAGATGAATCTTTCGATTGGGGACCTTCCCGACGGGGACCTTCCCGACGGGGACCCGGCAGGACCCCTGGGAATTCTGGCCGTATCCCAGTTCACCCTGCTGGCCGATGCCCGCAAGGGCCGGCGGCCCTACTACGGCAACGCCGCGGACAGCGGGGAGGCGAAGCACCTCTACGAATACTTTATGCTGAAGATCCGAAGCCGGGGCCTCCGCTGCGAGGAGGGGGTTTTTCAGGCCCACATGGCGGTACGCTACACCAACGACGGCCCGGTCACCATCATCCTGGATTCCCGGGAACTGTGAGCTCATAGTCTCCCGACGGGGCCCAGCGGGTAGACTTTTCTTGTTATAAGGTTCCGGCTATAGTAGATGGGGTATGAAACCGGAGATCGTTTGCAAAGAAGCCGCCTTTAAGCATGGTGTTACAATGGTGTTACAGAGGAAGATATACAGCATGTTTTTGCCACAGCCCGTTATGATGGCCTTGTGGAAGACGGCAACAACAAATATTTGCTTATCGGGTTTGACATAAAAGGAAATCCCATAGAGATATTGTATAACGAATTCGGCGACAATGGGAAAAACGTATTCCATGCTATGCCATGCCGGAGTATGTTTTATTCTTTACTTAATGGCTAGAGGAAGTTTATGAACGAACTGGAAAAAAAAACAGGAATGACCGAAGCAGAAGCCGATTATTGGGACGAATATTATACCAATAATCCCCCTAAGGTAAATCCCGCCGGAAACCGCATAAAAATGGAACCGCTTACCGTAGTGGTTGAAGGTATCGCGGCTCATTATCTCAAATCTACTGCCGAAGCCGAACATAAAACTCCCGCCGAAATCATCAACGGCATGATTCGGCGGGAAATGGCCGCGGCGCTATAAAAATAAAACGGTGTCATTCACCCCTGCGTTCACTACGGTAATGTCGCAGTCAACGTATCGGTTGTGGTACCAGTGCCGCCGCTGATGATGTTTCCATTCTGGCTTCCGCCTCCATCACCACCGCTGATGCCCGTTGAAGTAGCTCCCCACTTCGCCGTGCAACCGGTTGCCACATAGAGCGAACCTGGGGTATTTGTATTATCGCCTGCACTTGTGCCGTAAACCGTTCCCCCTTCTATGATGAAGTCTGCGTAATCACCGTCAAGCTCGCTATGGACAGACACGGCGCCGCTGCTAGAGTTAGTGCTGGTATTGCCCGATATGACGCCGCCTTTCATGGTGAATAATCCGCCCCTAAAGACATTTACCGCGCCACTTCTGAAGGTTTTATTGCCCTTTATGACGGCGCCGCTCCGCATGGTAAAAAGAGCGGCGTCATCGCTCACGTTCTTGCCGACATGCAGTCCGCCGCCGTGAGGGCCGTTATCGGTGTCATCGGTGTTGCAATTACCGGTAATCGTTCCCCCCTGCATATCCAATTCGCCTTGAACCATAACAACAGGGGAAATATTATTCATGCCGTCGCCGCCAATCCCTGCGGGGTAGTTCGTTGATGTTCCGGGGTACATAGTATCGGTGGTAAGTCCGTCAAGCGTAACGGTACCCGCAAGGGTAAGTTTCTGTCCGGCCTGGACGATGAGAAGGTGACCTTGGCTTGTCAAATGGATTATGCCGCTCCCGTTAATAGTGGCGGCGGGCGTTCCCCCGGGCATGATGACAATGCCGTAGCTGTCCTGGCCCGTGCAGGCTTTTGCATTTACCGTGCCGTTCACGGTGAAGGTAGCATCGTTCATCAGAACGAGGGAGCCGCCGGTAAGGTCCAGGGTTGCGTCCACGGTCAGGGTCTTGCCCTCGGAGACCACCAGGGTAAGGCCGGAGGGAATGCTGAGATCGCCGGTCAGGGTCAGGTCTTTAAGGGTGGTCACATAGCCGTCTTCCGCCGCGAAGCCGCCGGGATAAAGGGCGTTAAGGCTGTCGCGGAAAAGCTCCGCGGCCGTGGGCTCCCCGCCGCCGTTACCGCCACAGCCGGCAAGCAGTAAAACAACAAGCACCGCGGCCGTTGATTTTAAGAAATTAGTTTTCATACAACACTCCTATAAAAAGTCAGCCGACGGACAGGCCGTTAGATGACTTATTTCTTTTTTTCCCGGCAACGCCGGAATTTTTCTTTGAGGATAATGACGGTGAGCAATAGATTTAGTGAAGTTACCGGAAAAGGGAGGAGAGGCTATGCCGCGGGAAATGTAAAAACAGTCAGAAAATAACGGGGGGGGGGGGGGGTGGGTAATTTATTACTGTAGTTTTAGAAACCGTAAACATCTACTTACCCGCTCCCGAAAAAGAAGATGCGGGGCGAAACCGCCCTGTAGAAAGGTAGTATAGCAGGGCTTTGAAGGCTTTGTAAAGGCTATGGCAAAAACTAAAACGCCGAATAGCCTATGCCCAGCAAAACATAGGCCGTGACGGCCGCCGCCGCCCCGTAGAGCAGGAAAGGCCAAAAGGTCTTTTTGATAATATCCCCTTCCCGGTTTAAGAGGCCCGCCACGGTACACACCGCCACGATGTTATGGACGCAGATCATGTTACCCATGGCCCCGCCTACGGCCTGGGCCGATAGGATGACCACCCGGGAGAGGTCGAGCTGTTCGGCTATGTCCCACTGGAATAAGCCGAAGAGCATGTTCGACACGGTGTTGGAACCGGTGATAAAGGACCCCAGGCCGCCCGCATAGGAGGAAAAGACCGGCCATAGAGGACCAACCAGGGAGGCCATAGCGGCGGCCATGGCCATGGGCATGGAGGGCAGGGACGGGGGAACCCCGGCCTCCGCTAATTGGGCGGCCAGCGCCGCATTAAAGCCGCCGGAGCCCTGAAATATCTTGACCAGCGCCACCGAGGCGCAGAGGGAGACGGCGGCGGGCTTCATTTTTCTAAGGGTATCCAGCCATGCCCCGGCGGCCTTTGCGCGGGGGATCTTGTGCATCCATATCGTGACGACGGCGATGAGCATGAAGGGAACGGTTCCCGGCAGGTAGAGGAACTTAATACTGTTATCGCTTACCCCCTGGTATCCCAAAATATTGGTAAAGGCAAGCACCGCATACCTGTTCATCCATGCCTTGAGGGGCAGTACGTCGAGCCGGGTTATTACCAGGATGGCGCCGATCAAAATATAGGGCATCCAGGCTCTGATCTGATCCATGCGGGGCCTGAGTTCGGCCTTTTCGTTGTAGGCAATCGCGCCGGTCCAGCTTTCTTCCCATTGGGCCACATTCCCGAAGGTCCAGACATCCTTGGGTACGCAGAAGCCCCGTTTAGCCCCGAACATGACGATGCCCAGACCCGCCAATCCCCCCACCAGGGAAGGAGCCTCCGGCCCCACTATCCAGGCCATCAGCAGGTAGGGGACGGTAAAGGAAATTGCGGCAAAAAGACAGAACTTCCATGCGGCAAACCCTTCTTTCCAGGAACGGGCGGGTCCGAAAAACCGGGTGATAAAGCCCAGCATAAAGACGGGGAGTATAATCACCATGGGGAGATGCATGATCGTAACGGTCTGGCCGATGATCTTGAAGAACTGCTCCGGGGATTGGAAGGCTCCCGCGTCCACCGCGGTCCTGATTACCGCCTGCAGGGGGGCGCCGAACCCGCTTATGATGGGGGTACCCGCCGCGCCGAAGGTTACCGGGAAAGAGTTAAAGGCCAGACAGAGCACTGCCGCGGCCATGGGCGGGAAGCCCAGGGAAAGCAGCAGGGGCGCCGCGAGGGCCGCCGGAGTCCCGAAACCCGCGGCCCCTTCGATGAAGGCGCTGAACATATAGCCTATGATGATGGCCTGCACCCGCATGTCCTTACTGATCTGCCGCATCCCGTACTGGATGGTCTCCATGCCTCCGGAAACCTGCAGGGTATGGAGGATGAGCAGGGCGCCGAAAACAATGATCAGCACACTGGCCGCGCTGCTTACCCCCTGGAGACTCAGGGCGAACACGTAGGGTACCGGGAGCCGCCACACCAGTACCGCAAGGACAAAACAGGTAAACCACGCTATGGGCATGGCCTTCATGGCGCCCATCCGCAGCCCCACCATGAGTACCAAGGCTGTCAGGATGGGAATCAAAGCAACGAGCGCAAGAACGGTCATAGGCATCTCCTCGTGTTACCGGGCGCTATACAAAGATCTTGCCGGGGTTCATGATGTTATTCGGGTCCCACGCGTTCTTGATGGCCCGCATCAGGCCCAGCTCTACCGGATCGATAAGCTTTTTCAGGTGCTCCCGGCGTTTTATGCCGATCCCGTGCTCCCCGCTGATCTTCCCGCCGAATTTGACGGTAATCTGGTACAGTTCTTCAAGACACAGCTCTTCGTTCTTTTTCCAGACATCCTGGGGCATGGCCGGGTCCTTAACCAGGGTGGCATGGAGATTGCCGTCCCCGGCGTGACCGTAGCAGGGGATCTGCAGCCGGTACTTCTTCCCCAGCCGTTCCAACTCGGGAATCATCTCCGGTATCCGGGAACAGGGGACCACGATGTCCTCCAGGCTTTGGGTGGGGCTGAAAACCTTAAAGGCCTCGGCGATGTTCCGGCGCACATTCCAGATCCGCTCGATGTTGTTCCGGTCCTCCGCCACATAGACCTCCAGCGCGCCGTTGGCTTCGCAGAGTTTGCCGGTTTCAATTAAGTCCGCCTCGATCTGCGCCGCGTTGTTGCCGTCCAGTTCAATAAGGAGCATGGCCCCGGCGTTTTCATAGGGGAGGCTTTCATTGAGGTACCTGCAACTGGTCTGTATGGAAAGCTGATCCATAAACTCGATGCTGGTCGGGGTAAGCCCTTTGGAAAGAATAATCGGCACCAGGTCAATGGCTTCTTTGGCGGTCTTAAACAGGACCAGAAGGTCCCCCTTGCTTGAGGGATAGCCGATGAGTTTTACGACGGCCTTGGTAACGATCCCCAGGGTTCCTTCGGAACCGATGACCAGGGATTTCAGGTCATAGCCGGTTACATCCTTAACCAGTTTCCCCCCCAGCTGGACGATTTCCCCCTGGGGCGTTACCAGTTCCAGGCCGATGATGTACCGTCCGGTTACGCCGTACTTAACCGCCTTGCCCCCGCCGGCGTTTTCCGCGATGTTGCCGCCGATGACGCAGGTTTGCAGGCTCATGGGGTACCCGGCAAAGAAAAGCCCCTCGGCCTGTACCGCGTTGGCCAGATCGTTGGTTACGATGCCCGCCTCAACCACCGCTACCATGTTGGCCTTATCCAGTTCCAGGAGGCGGTTCATCTTTTCCAGGGAGAGTACGATGCCGCCGTATTCGGGAATGGCCCCGCCGGAAAGGCCGGACCCCGCGCCCCGGGGGGTAACGGGCACCCGCTCGCGGTTGGCCAGCTTTACTATCTGTGCCACCTGTTCGGCGGTCTGGGGCAGCACCGCCACCTCCGGGTTATGGCCGTATACGGAGGCGTCGGTTTCATCATGGGAATAGGTTTCCAGTTTTTCCGCATCGGTAACGACATTGCCCTTACCGGCAATGTCCGCCAGGGCTTTGACCAGTTCCGGCGTAACCGGATTATACGCAGGCATGGTCCCCTCCCTTTCGCGCTTCAAGCCGTTTCTGCAGCTCGGGAATAACCTGGAAGGCATCCCCGACAATCCCGAAATCCGCTATTTTGTGCAGGGCCGCGTCGGGGTCTGTGTTGACGGATACAATGGTTTCGCTGGTTTTAATCCCCGCCAGGTGCTGAATGGCCCCGGATATGCCGATACCGATGTACACCTTGGGGGAGACGGTTTTACCGCTTAGGCCCACCTGGTGGGGATAGGAGGCCCAGCCCCGGTCTACCGCATCCCGGCTTGCCCCCACCGCGGCGCCCAAACTCCGGGCCAGGTCCCGGATCAGGGCGAAGTTTTCACCCTTTTTAAGGCCCCGGCCCCCCGCGACCACCACATCCGCTTCTTCAAGCCCTACGGTTCCCGATTCATCCCGGCGGTATCCGGTTACCACCGTCCCCGCGGGGGGGAGCGGGGGGAGCGGTATATGCCGGATTTCCCCGGTCCGTTCCGGGTCTGCAGGCAGCGGCCGGGAGGATTTGGGCCTGACCGTGGCCATCTGGGGCCGGTGGTTGGGGGTTTTGATGGTGGCCATAATATTGCCCCCGATGGCGGGCCGGGTCTGCAAAAGGTTGCCCGTCCCCTCTTCGATATCCAGTTCCGTACAGTCCGCGGTAAGACCCGTATGGTTCTTTATGGCGACGTAGGGCATCAGGGTTCGGCCCGTGGAGGTTGCCGCGGCTAAAAGGATCGCGGGCCGGTATTCCTTAATAAGCTGTTCCAGCACCAGGGCATAGGTTTCGCATACAAAATATTTGAGCGCGCTGTCCTGCACCGTATACACCGCGTCGGCCCCCTGCTTAATCAATGTCGTAAGATCGCCGTCGCTCACCCCGTCGCCGATAAGCACCGAAACCAGTTTGGTTCCCAGCGTATCCGCCAGCTTCCGTCCCCGGGCTAAGAGCTCAAAGGAAACCCCCTTGAGCTTACCTTCAAATTGTTCGGCCAGGGTCCATACCCCCT